>NZ_CVTU01000085.1:12473-12974 GCF_900004965.1 Pseudomonas sp. 44 R 15 | reverse complement strand
AAAAAAAGGCGCGATGATGATCGTTCCCACGCTCCGCGTGGGAACGCCGCCCCGGACGCTCCGCGTCCTGCTGTCAGCGAAAAAACGGCACTCGTGTAATGGTGACGCAGAGCGTCACGGTATGCATTCCCACGCGGAGCATGGGAACGATCAAGGAACGATCAATTGTTGTTCTGGAACAAGTCACTTTAATAAAAGCACTGCAAAAAAGGCGCGATGATGATCGTTCCCACGCTCCGCGTGGGAATGCCGCTCCGGACGCTCCGCGTCCTGCTGTCAGCGAAAAAACGGCACTCGCGCAATGGTGACGCAGAGCGTCACGGGATGCATTCCCACGCGGAGCATGGGAACGATCAAGGAACGATCAATTGTTGTTCTGGAACAAGTCACTTTAATAAAAGCACAGAAAAAAAGGCGCGATGATGATCGTTCCCACGCTCCGCGTGGGAATGCCGCTCCGGACGCTCCGCGTCCTGCTGTCAGCGAAAAAACGGCACTCGC
>NZ_CVTU01000085.1:1302-12423 GCF_900004965.1 Pseudomonas sp. 44 R 15 | reverse complement strand
CGGGATGCGTTCCCACGCGGAGCATGAGAACGATCAAGGAACGATCAATTGTTGTTATGGAACAAGTCACTTTAATAAAAGCACTGCAAAAAAAGGCGCGATGATGATCGTTCCCACGCTCCGCGTGGGAATGCCGCCCCGGACGCTCCGCGTCCTGCTGTCAGCGAAAAAACGGCACTCGCGTAATGGTGACGCAGAGCGTCACGGGATGCGTTCCCACGCGGAGCATGAGAACGATCAAGGAACGATCAATTGTTGTTATGGAACAAGGCACTTTAATAAAAGCACTGCAAAAAAGGCGCGATGATGATCGTTCCCACGCTCCGCGTGGGAACGCCGCCCCGGACGCTCCGCGTCCTGCTGTCAGCGAAAAAACGGCACTCGCGTAATGGTGACGCAGAGCGTCACGGGATGCGTTCCCACGCGGAGCATGAGAACGATCAAGGAACGATCAATTGTTGTTATGGAACAAGTCACTTTAATAAAAGCACTGCAAAAAAAAGGCGCCATTGAATGGCGCCCAATAAAACCTTTGCCAAAGGAGCGGGTTGGCACAGGGTACTTGCGGATTAACTCAGTATTAAATCAACTTTTGGGTTGGGCGGGTTCGGCAGTAGTGGCTTTAACCGGTTTGCCATCGGCGGACACAACTTGCTGTTCGGCCTTGCCGTGAGTTGTTTCCTGAATGAAGCTGAAGTTTTTGTAGAACTCCCTGGAACGCTCTGAACCGCCCTCTGCAAAGGCGGCGGCGGAGGTCAGGGTCATCAGACTGGCAAGCATCAGTGTCGAAAGTTTCATGACGGTATTCCCATTAATAGTGATAGGTGTCCGGTCACTCCATGATCGGATCGTGGGGCGACTATGGCGCTATCTTATTAAGTGGGAATTAACGAAATTGCCCCGCGAAGTTAATAGTTTTTAACTTCGCAGGGCAGGGTGCTACAGCCTCCAGTCCAATGCCAGGGTAATCGAGCGCGGATCGCCCCAATACACGCCATTGTAAAAACCGACGCGCTCGTAATATTTCTTGTCAAACAGATTATTGACGTTGATCGACGCCGTCAGCTGCTCGTCGAACTCGTAGCGCGACATCAGGTTGACCACGGTGTAGCCCGGTTGCTCGATCTTTGCCCGCGTGGTGATCAAGTTGCCTTTGTCATTGCGTTCGCCCGTGGGCCGGTTGCCGAACTCATGGATGTCGCTCTGCCAATTCACCGCGCCGCCCACGGTCAGGTTGCGCCAGGCCCCCGGCAGGCGATAAGCGCTGGATATTTTCAGCAGGTTCAACGGCTGGCCGGTGTTGTTGCGCTGGCCGGTACCATTCACCGAATGGGTGTAGGTGTAGCCGGCGGTCAGGTTCCAGTCCGGTGTGATTTCGCCGGCCGCCTCCAGCTCGAAACCCTTCACCTTGTTACCCTTGCCGCCGGATTTATAGTATTCCTCGCCGGTGACCGGGTTGGGCGGCACCGCGTCATCGCGCTCGGCAACGTTGTCCTGGGTGCTCCAGAAATACGCCGCCGCCAGGTTCAGGCGCTCGTTGAGCACGCTGCCCTTGAGGCCAACTTCATAGTTGCTGCCAACCACCGGCTCCAGGTATTTCTTGTTCACATCTTTCGCGCTTTGCGGCTTGAAAATGTCGGTGTAGCTCGCGTAGACGGTGTACTGCGGCGTGATGTCGTACAGCAGCCCGGCGTAGGGCGTGAACATATCGTTATGGGTCTGGCCGGTCTTGCCGGAAGCGGTCAGTTGATTGTTGGCGTTGTATTCGGGGGTGGCGCTTTCCAGCTCCCAACTGCCGTAGCGGCTGCCGAGTACGGCATGCAGGCGGTCGGTCAGGCTCAGGCGAGTGGCGAGGTAGCCGGCTTTCTGTTGTTTCTTGCTGTGCTCGCCCTTGAGGTCGGTGACCTCATCGGTGAACTTGCCGATACCGCCCATGTGCTTCCAGTCCGCGATGGGGTAATAGCTGGCAGGCAGATTGTTGCGCATGAAGGGCGAAGTGTCCCGTTGCGCGGCCTCGCCATAGCCCATCATCAGCGCATGTTCGCGGCCCAGCAGCGCGTAGCTGCCGGCCAGGTTGAGGTCGATGGCTTCCATTCTCGACGTGCCGCGCATATGGCTGGCCCAGGCGGTCATCCCGCTGCGGTCGGCATTGGGGAAACCCGCGCCGCCGTAGTACACCTTGCCATCGGTATCGCTCTGGCGATGGGTGTAGGCGGCCTTCAGGTGCCAGTCGCCGCCGAGGCGATGGTCGAGGGTGGCGAAGGTGGTCTTGTCGGTCAGCGGCCAGGAACTCCAGTGCGCGGCCATATTGGTGGAGCGCGACAGCCCGGCCTTGCCGCCCTGGCCGTTCCAGTAGGGCACGGTGCCCCAGGACGTGCCTTGTACCTGCTTGTCCTGGTAATCGAAACCTACGGCCAGCACGGTGTCGTCGGACAGGTCGCCCTCGAGAATGCCGTAGCCGACCGCGCGCTGCAGTGCATAGTTATCACGCAAGGATTTGCTGTCTCGGTACGCCAGTACGCTGCGCCCGCGCAGTTTGCCGTCGAAGGCCAGCGGGCCGCCGACGTCGAGGTAGCTGTAATAGTTGTCATGGGTGGCGCCACTGATTCCGGTTTTCGCCTGCCATTGGGCGGTCGGGCGCTTGCGTACCATATTGACGGTGGCCGAAGGATCGCCCGCGCCGGTGGTCAGGCCGGTGGCGCCGCGCACCACTTCGATACGGTCATAGATGATGGTGTCGGCGTCGCTCTTCATGTAGCCGAAGGTGTTGAGCATCCCGTCAATCTGGAAGTTGTTGATGCCGTAGCCACGGGAGGTATAGGACACGCGGTCGGAGTCATTGTGCTGGACGTTGATGCCGGTGGTCTGGCGTAACACATCGGTCAGGGTGTTGAGGTTGAAATCATCCATCTGCTGGCGCGTGATCACCGAGATCGATTGCGGGGTTTCCTTGACTGACAGGTTCAGGCGCGTGGCGGTGCTCATGGAACCTGTGGTGTAGGCGCCGGTGTGCTCGGTGGTCGCGCCCAGGCCGTCGGCGGTGACGCGGGTGGCGCCCAGTTCGAGCGCTCTGGCGGGGGCGTGTTCGGGGTCGGTTTCGGCCAGCAGTTCAGCGCTTGGCGCAAGGCTGAACAGGCCCAGGGTAAGGGTGATGGAACGGGTGAAAGGCGCGAGCATCGCGGCGAACTCCTTGTCGTCTTTGAGGCCGCCCCGGAAAGGGCGGGTATGGCTCAAAGACGAAAGGAGGCGCGGAACTTTAGGCTTTAACGAGAATGATTATTATCTTTCGTTTATAAACATCTCGGTTACTTGACCACCACCTCGGTGCTATCGGCCTTTTTCGGTTTGATCAGGCTGAAGTCGATCAAGGCTTTCTGCTTGGTTTCGTACGGGTTACCGATCAGCAGGGGACGCGGCTTGAAGCTGTCACTGACCAGGCTTTTGCTGCGGTCCAGCTCGTCGAAGCTCAAACCGGCCAGGTCCGCCCAGGTGTGGATCAGCTGCGAGCTGCTGTAAGGCCGCTGCAGGTCGCCAGCGAAGCTCCAGTCGTGGCTTTCGCGCCACTTGGGTGAGGCGTAGGCCATAAAGGGAATGGTGTACATCGGCGCGGTCGGCTTGCCTTCGTTGCGGCCCAGGGTGTCATGGCCGACAGAGTCGAACACGTCTTCGCCGTGGTCCGACAGGTACAGCAAAAAGCCGTTGGGGTCGGTCTTGGCGTAGTCCTTGATCAGGCTCGAGACCACGAAGTCGTTGTACAGCACGGCGTTGTCATAGCTGTTGTACGTCGGCAACTGGGCGTCGCTGACACCCGGCGGCACGCCCTGGCGGTCGGTGAACTTGTCGAACGTCGGCGGATACCGGTACTGGTAGCTCATGTGCGTGCCCAACAGGTGCACCACGATGAACTTGCGCTCGGCGGTATCGGCCAGGGCCTTGGAAAACGGCGCGAGTACATCGCCGTCGTATTGGCGGGCGTTCTGGTTGCGGTTGTTGTTCAGGTACACCTGCTCGTCGGCCTGTTCGGAAAAGGTCGTGAGCATGGTGTTGCGCTTGGTCATGGTCTGCTGGTTGGTGATCCAGAACGTCTTGTAGCCGGCCTGTTTCATCACGCTGACGATCGACGGCGTCTTGAGGTACAGGTCAGGGTTTTCTTCGTCGGCGAAGGTCAGTACCTGTTGCAACGCTTCGATGGTGTAGGGGCGCGGGGTGATGACATTGTCGAATACCGCCAGTTGGTCGCGCAGCTTGTCCAGTTCCGGCGTGGTATTGCGCGGGTAGCCATAGAGGCTCATGCGCTGGCGGTTGGTGGACTCGCCGATCACCAGTACCAGCGTGGACGGCTGGCCGGCCATGCTGTCCTTGAGGTTTTTCAAGGGTGGAATCTGGCTGGCGCTGGTCAGCATGCCTTGCATGTTGTCCAGTTGTTCGGTGTAGCGGCGGTAGGCGACGATCATCTGCCAGGGCACAGCCGGTTCGATCCGGGTTTCAAAGCGGTCGATGGCCTGTTCCATGGTGTCGCTGGTGGCGATCTGCTTGACCAGCGGGTAGCCGACAATCGCCAATACGATGGCGATGGCCGCCACGATCGACTGGCCGCGCGGCAAGTACACCGGGCGCAAGCGTGTCCACAGGAACACCGCGAACGCGGTGTGGGCAATGAACGCCAGCACGATCCACCAGGCAAAATACTGGGTGGCGTATTCGCCCGCTTCAGAAATGTTCGACTCGAACATGATGAAGATCACGCTCTGGGAAAATTCCTGCTGGTAAATAAAGAAGTAACCCAGGCTGGCCATGGAGCAGGCCCACAGCACCACGCCGATCACGGCGGCCAGTACCCGCGTTTGCCGGGGGAACAGCAGCATCGGCGCCAGCCACAGTGCACTCATGAAGAATGCCTGGCGGAATCCACTGAAGCCGGACGTACCGGTCAGTTGGATAAGCAGTTGGGTAATACCCGAGAAATACCAGAAAAACAGGAATAGCCAGCCAAGGCCGGCCCAATCAAAACCTTTCGCAGTCGTCGTGCTGCGTTTGAACATCGCCATCCAGCGCCCCATCAGAAAATGATCGTCGCGCACACGCGCGCAACATCGGGCCGCTCAGAACATGAGCGGCATCGCGGGCGGGAGTATCGGGACAGGCGTGTGAAAACTTTGTGAGTTTTCTGTAGGTATTGCCTTACAAACTAACCAAAGGCGTTCAGCAGAGTGCGGGCTTGGCGCCGGACGGCAGCTCCAGCTGGGCCTGGAGGTGGGAACGCAGGCGCAGGACTTCCTGTTGCAACTGATCGCGCTCGTCCTTCAACTGACGCAATTCATCGCGGCGGATGCTGACGTAGAGGGTCTGTGGCGGTCGGGTCATCTGTGCTGTGCTCATTGCTTGCCTCGCAAATAGCCGGGTAGATCGCGCCGCCGAAACAGGTGAGCGGCAGCAGTCGTGGCAAGTTTGAATTCTTTTTCACATCAAGGGAACTTTTTTATTTTTGGTGGTCGTGTGACTTTTGCCACCGTGATGGTGAAATGCTGGCAACTTTTTTAGCATGAAACTACGCGGATCCGCTCTGGACTAACCCTCATTAGCCTCATTGCGCTATAAACTATGTCACACATTTTTTAGCAGTTAGGAGCATCAGCACATGCAACTGGGGATTATCGGACTAGGCCGCATGGGCGGTAACATTGCGCGGCGCCTGATGCTCAATGGGCATACCACCGTTGTATATGACCGTAACGAAGCCTTTGTCAAAGGCCTGAGCGAGGAGGGCGCCACCGGCGTCGCCGACTTGAAAGCCCTGGTGGCCGGCCTGCAAAAGCCTCGCGCTGTGTGGGTAATGTTACCGGCGGGCGCTCCCACCGAAGACACCATCAATGAACTGAGCGGGCTGCTGGAAAGCGGTGACGTGATCATTGATGGCGGCAACACCAATTACAAAGACGACGTACGTCGCGGCAAGGCCCTGGCGGAAAAGGGTCTGCACTACGTCGACGTCGGCACCTCCGGCGGCGTGTGGGGGCTGGAACGCGGCTACTGCATGATGATCGGTGGCGACGTCGAAACCGTGCAGCGCCTTGATCCGATCTTCAAGAGCCTGGCGCCTGGCATTGGCAGCATCCCACGCACCAGGGACCGTTCGGCCTCCGCCGACCCGCGTGCCGAGCACGGCTATATCCATGCCGGCCCGGCGGGCTCCGGCCACTTCGTCAAGATGATCCACAACGGCATCGAATACGGCATGATGCAGGCGTTTGCCGAAGGTTTTGACATTCTCAAGACCAAGAACTCGGACAACCTGCCCGAAGACCAACGCTTCGACCTGAACGTGGCCGACATTGCCGAAGTCTGGCGTCGTGGCAGCGTAGTGTCGTCGTGGCTGCTGGACCTGACCGCCGACGCCCTGGCGACCGATCCGAAGCTGGACGGCTATTCCGGTTCCGTGGCTGACAGCGGCGAAGGCCGTTGGACCATCGAAGCGGCCATGGAGCAGGCGGTGCCGGTACCGGTGCTGTCGACTTCGCTGTTCGCCCGTTTCCGTTCGCGCCAGCAGAGCACCTACGGTGACAAAATGCTCTCGGCCATGCGCTTCGGCTTTGGCGGCCACGTGGAGACTTCCAAAAAATGACCGCCAACGGCAAGAAACCCAAGGCCGAACCCGCTCCACCCACTACCTTGTTTCTGTTTGGCGCCCATGGCGACCTGGTCAAGCGCCTGCTGATGCCGGCGCTGTACAACCTGAGTCGCGACGGGCTGCTGGGCGATGGCCTGCGCATTGTGGGTGTTGATCACAACGCCATCAGCGACGCTGACTTCGCCAAGAAACTCGAGGACTTCATTCGCACCGAAGCCGCCGGCAAGGTCCGGGGCAATGCCGACAATGGGCTGGACCCACAGTTGTGGGCCCAGTTGGCCAAAGGCATCAGCTACGTCGAGGGTGACTTCCTCGACGACAGCACCTACGCCGATATCGCGCAGAAAATTGCCGACAGCGGCAGCGCCAATGCGGTGTTCTACCTCGCGACAGCACCGCGCTTCTTCAGTGAAGTGGTGCAGCGCCTGGGCAGTGCCGGGTTGCTCGATGAGACGCAGGAGGGGTTTCGCCGCGTGGTCATCGAGAAACCGTTCGGTTCCGACCTGGCCAGCGCCGAAGCGTTGAATGCGTGCCTGCTCAAGGTGATGAGCGAGAAGCAGATCTATCGCATCGACCATTACCTGGGCAAGGAAACGGTGCAGAACATCCTGATCAGCCGTTTCTCCAACGTGCTGTTCGAGGCGTTCTGGAACAACCATTACATCGACCACGTGCAAATCACCGCCGCAGAAACCGTCGGCGTTGAAACCCGGGGCAATTTTTTCGAAAAAACCGGCACGTTGCGGGACATGGTGCCCAACCACCTGTTCCAGTTGCTGGCCATGGTCGCGATGGAGCCTCCGGCAGCCTTCGGTGCCGACGCAGTGCGCGGTGAGAAGGCCAAGGTGGTCGGTGCCATCCGGCCCTGGTCCCTGGAAGATGCGCGGGCCAACTCCGTGCGCGGCCAGTACACCGCCGGTGAAATCGCCGGCAAGCAACTGCCGGGCTATCGCGAAGAAGCCAATGTCGCGCCTGACAGCAGCACCGAGACCTTCGTTGCGCTCAAGGTGATGATCGATAACTGGCGCTGGGTCGGCGTGCCGTTCTACCTGCGAACCGGCAAGCGCATGAGCATTCGCGACACCGAGATCGTGATCTGCTTCAAGCAGGCGCCTTACGCGCAGTTTCGCGACACCGACGTCGATGAGCTCAAGCCCACCTACCTCAAGATCCAGATCCAGCCGAACGAAGGCATGTGGTTCGACCTGCTGGCCAAAAAGCCCGGGCCGACCCTGGAAATGGCCAATATCGAGCTGGGGTTCGACTACAAGGACTTCTTCGAGATGCAGCCGTCGACGGGCTATGAAACCCTGATCTACGACTGCATGACCGGCGACCAGACCCTGTTCCAGCGCGCCGACAATATCGAGAACGGCTGGCGCGCCGTGCAGCCGTTCCTGGATGCCTGGAAAGAAGACGATGGCATCCAGACCTACAAGGCCGGCGAAGATGGCCCGGCGGCGTCGGATGCATTGCTGGCCCGCGATGGCCGTGCCTGGCATAGCCTCGGATGAGTGATGCAGCGATTCATCCCATCCGTTTTATCCTCAGTGATGTGGACGGCACCTTGCTGCATCCGGATCACAGCCTCAGCCCGCGCACAGCCGATGCGATTCGCGCGTTGCGTGATGCCGGGGTGTTTTTCAGCCTGGCCAGCGGGCGCCCGCCCAAGGCCATGATGCACCTGATCGAGACCTTCGGTATCGACGTGCCGGTGGCGGGTTTCAACGGCGGTACGTTGATCAACCCCGATGGCAGCATCCTGGTGGCCCACCATCTGCCGGCGGAAGCGGCGTTAGTGACCCTGGCACTGTTCTCGGCCGAACCGGATGTGGAAGTCTGGGTGTTCGCCGATGGCGACTGGCTGCGCCGTGACTCGCCAGGGCCGATGGAACAGCGCGAAGCCGACGGCCTGGGGTATGGGCCGGTGGTGGTGGAGAGTTTCGAGCCCTACCTGGACCGGGTCGACAAGATCGTCGCCGCGAGCAATAACACGCAGTTGCTGGTGGAGCTGGAAGCGCAGTTGCAGCCCAAGGTAAAGGGTCTGGCCCAGGTCTCACGTTCCCAACCGGTTTATCTGGATGTGACGGCGATGCTGGCGAATAAAGGCGAGGCCTTGAAGACCCTGGCGGCGCACCTCGAGGTGCCGCTTGCGCAAACGGCAGCCATTGGCGACGGCGGCAACGATCCGGCGATGTTTCAGGTGGCCGGTTTATCGATTGCCATGGGCCAGGCGGAAGAAGCCGTCAAGCGTCAGGCCAGCGTGGTCACCGGCAGCAATGTCGAGGACGGTGCTGCCGAAGCGTTCGAGCGATTTATACTCAACGCGCGATAAGTAAGTGCAACTTCCGATCACTGTAATGCAGTGATCGGAAGTTCCCGCCTCACTTACTTGGGCATTGCCCATTGCTGCAACTGGTAGCCACTTTTGTCGAGCTCGGCACGGGCCTGCAACAGCAAGTCTTCCAATTGCGCCGGGTCAGTGTAAGTGGTCGATGACAGCTGTTGGCTGCCGATACGGGTATTGGTGCGGTCGATGACGCTCAGGCTGAGGGCGCCATGACCGTCGTGCCAGGCCACGCACTGGAAGGGCTGGAAGGCACGGTCTGCAATCAAAAGAGCTTCGTTGATGCGCAGCGGAGCGTTCATGTGTGTCGTCTCTCTCTGTGCCCATTCAAGTGAATACCGGCGGTTGGGCTGACCGTGCGGTGGGTTACTTGTACTGATGCACGATGGTGGGGGGCGGGTCACATGCCAGGACAAGAAATTTTAACTTTCCCTGACTGAAGTCATCTAAGCGGCTGTTTTAAAAGCGGAACTAACGTTTGGCCGGTGGGCAACTTTTTACGGGTTGATGGCTTTTTGCTCGCACTTATAGCGAAAGGGTACAAGCGCGGCGTCAATATTTTGATATGTTGCTGTCTGGTCGCTACAAACTATTGTTTCTATTAATAAAAACTGACGCCAAGGAATAGTCATGGTTGTGACTTCTGCGCAACGCCGCTTGTTGGTCGTCGACCCCTGCGAGGATTGTCACGGGTTGCTGCCCGGCTTGCGCACGGTCGGATGGGAAGTCGACAGCTGTACCCTCGAAGATGTGGGTGAGCGGTCCTGCGATGTCGGCCTGTTGCGGTTGCAGCCTTGTCATCTGGAACGGCCCGAGGCGGTCAAGGAGTTGATTGGTCGTAGCGGCACCGAATGGATCGCGGTACTCAGCCAGGACGTGCTACGCCTGCAGAACGTCGGGGATTTCGTCTGCGAATGGTTTTTTGACTTCCACACCTTGCCGTTCGATGTGTCGCGGGTGCAGGTCACCCTCGGGCGCGCCTTTGGCATGGCGCGCCTGCGCGGCAAGGGCCACACCCCGGTGGGCGGGCCTGAGCATGAGTTGCTGGGCGATAGCCGGCCCATTCGCGAACTGCGCAAATTGCTGTCGAAGCTGGCGCCCACTGAATCGCCGGTACTGATACGGGGAGACAGCGGCACCGGCAAGGAACTGGTGGCCAAGATGCTGCACCGGCAGTCCCAGCGACACGCCAAGCCGTTCGTGGCGATCAACTGCGGAGCGATTCCTGAACATCTGATCCAGTCGGAACTCTTCGGCCATGAAAAGGGCGCCTTCACCGGTGCGCATCAGCGCAAGGTCGGACGCATCGAGGCGGCCCACGGTGGCACGCTGTTCCTTGATGAAATCGGCGATCTGCCCATGGAGCTGCAAGCCAACCTGTTGCGGTTTCTCCAGGAGAAACAGATCGAGCGCGTGGGCGGCAGCCAGCCCATCCCGGTGGATGTGCGGGTGCTGGCTGCGACCCACGTTGACCTTGAGGCCGCCGTCGAGAAGGGCGCCTTTCGCGAGGACCTGTATTACCGGCTGAACGTGCTGCAAGTCGTCACCGCGCCCCTGCGCGAACGCCATGGCGACGTGGCGATGCTGGCCAATCACTTTTCGCGGTTCTATAGCCAGGAAACCGGCCGCCGCCCGCGCAGCTTCAGCGAAGAGGCCTTGGTGGCGATGGGCCGACACCCGTGGCCGGGCAATGTGCGTGAACTGGCCAACCGTGTGCGCCGTGGCCTGGTCCTGGCTGAAGGGCGCCAGATCGAGGCGGTTGACCTGGGATTGCAAGGCCCGCAGGCCGTGTCGCCGCCGATGGCGACACTGGAAGATTACAAGCACCGCGCCGAGCGCCAAGCGTTGTGCGACGTACTTCACCGGCACAGCGACAACCTGAGTATCGCGGCCCGGGTGCTGGGCGTTTCCCGGCCGACGTTTTACAGGCTGCTGCACAAACACCAGATCCGCTAGGTTTTTTTCAAAGGGTGCATGCAAATCAAAATGTGGGAGGGGGCATAGGCCACACACCGCCGTAGCCGGTAACCACGATGCGAAGCGAGCCGCTCTTGCTTTTGATCTTGATCTCAGGCGCCCCGTTAAACCACGCTGGCCGAACGCAGGCTTGAATCCGTGGGTAACCCGGCAGGACGCCGGGTTAGCC
>NZ_CVTU01000085.1:0-1252 GCF_900004965.1 Pseudomonas sp. 44 R 15 | reverse complement strand
AGAGCGTTTTGCTTACTTTTGCGCTTTTCAAAAGTGAGCCGCTGTAAAAGCGGAACCTATTGCAGCCGTTACCGCAGAAACGGATATGTACTCGGTCTGATCCACATCCTGGTCGGCCCTGAGGCCGCCATCGGGGGCAAGCCCCCTCCCACATTTGGGCCGGGATCGACACAACATCCTGGTCGGTTCTGAGGCCGCCATCGGGGGCAAGTCGAATCGTCGCACCGCCCCTCCCACATTTAAAAAGTGTTTACCTCTCAATCAAAAGTAATACGGGAATTTCAGACTGAACGTGAAGTCAGGCGCGTCATCGGTCATCCCGATCGCCAGGTTCGGCACGATGGTCAGGTTATCCGAGGCCGCAATCGTCATGCCGACGTTGAAGTAGCCCGCATTCGCATCGCTGGACACCACCGACTGCCAGTCGCCGCCGTCCGGCTTGAGCTTGCTTTTGCGCTGCACCAGGTCGGACACCGAGAACGACATGCTCATCTTTTCGTTCAAGGCAAAGGCTACACCCACACCGAACTGAAAGCTGTCGCCCAGGCGCACCTTGCCGCCCACCTTCTGGTTGACCTGACTGCTGATGTCATCGAACGAGTCTTCGAAGTTGTGGGTGTACGACAGCGAGCCGAACAACACCGCAGGGTCGAAGGTCTTGACCAGGGAGATGCCCGGTGTGACCGACCACACGCCGTTGCCCGTCGGCAGGCTTTCGGGCAGGTAGAGGTTGTCGTTGCTCGGTTGCCTGACCAGTTTGATGCCAAACGGCTCTTTACCCGTAGGCGCCTTCACCCGCACCGACACCACGGCGTCCGGCAGGTTAGGGGTTTCATCGAGGAATTTGTACGCCACGCCGAAGTTGACGTCGCCAATGGTGGGGTCGCGGGTCACGGACGCTTCCGAGGTGGCCGTGGCATCGTTGCCGGCGCCGCCGGACTGGTAGGTCGATTCGCGGTAGACCACCGGCACGTTGAGGTCGAACTGCCAACGGTTATCGAGGTTGTAGCGGCCGGTCAGGTCCAGGGTCCAGCTGTCGGATTTGATCCGGTCCAGGTTGATGTTGCCGAGAAAGATCGAGTCCAGCGCCAGGAAACCATTGAGGGTCAGCTGGCGGGCGTCGTAACGGGCATAGGTGATGCCGGTCTCGAGGCTGAACTTGCCGTTGCCGAAAAAGCCGCTGGCTTCGTTGTAGAGGTTACTGACACTTTGTGCAGGCGCCGAGTCGTCCTTGAGCGACTGGCCGTAGGAA
>NZ_CVTU01000058.1:0-8714 GCF_900004965.1 Pseudomonas sp. 44 R 15 | reverse complement strand
GCTTTCGGCCAGAAGCTGCCGTTCACTACTCATGAGTCGGTTGAGCTGGCTTCGAACTCTGGACGACCGATCATTGAGTCGTTTACTCACGAAAAGATTTAAAGACTTACCGCCACGGAGTTACAGTACCGTAAGCGCGCCCTGGTAAAGCACCGGACCTGTCGGCTGTCCTGTCGGCGATCCGCCATCGGGTTCAAGACTGACGGCCAAAGTGCTTGACTCACCCATGAGAGCTTTCTGCGCGCTGGCCAACTTAATCTCCCCATCTCCACCTGGCGGTATCACCCCAAGGGACACGGGTTTGCCACTTAGCGGAATAAGCCACATTTGCAGGCTACGACCCTTTTCAACTTTCGCTAACGCCTGCGGTTTGATTCTCAGGTAGTCCTCTCGCGTTTCAATGCTCATCCAAGACTGTGCGTCAGCGCTATACAACGTGGCACCGTAGCGTACATCGTCACGGCTGTAGATAACGCTTAGCGATACTGCTGCTACGAGTGAACATGCTGCGATCGTCATTCGGAGCCAGTTCCAGAGAGGCCGTTTCATAGGCAGCTGCATTGTTTGCGGATCTATGCGAGCCGTAACTTTGCGCCAAACACGATCCGGTACAGGTTGTTCAGGCAGAGCCTCAGTGAGGCTCATGAGGCATTCCTGCCATTGCGCAAGTTCCGCGCGAAGTTCCGAGTCTTTTAGTAAAAGTTGCTCAAAGCGCCGGCGTGCGGTGTGCGGCATCAACCCGATGGCATAGTCGGCGGCAAGTGCGCGACGCATACTTGGAGTTTGGTAGTTCATGACTCAAGGCACCTGCGCAGATGCTCCATGCCCCGGCGTATCCAAGACTTCACCGACCCTAGCGGTGCTGAAAGGTGTTCGGCCAACTCTGAACAGGAGAGTCCCCCAAAGTAGGCAATGGTGATCGACTGGCGTTGCATCCCTTCTAGCTTATCCAGGCACCGATGTAATGTGCTGGCCTCACGGGAACTGTTCAGTTGCTCATGTGCCGAGGGGCTGTCATCGACCAACATCTGCGCGTCGAGATCATTCAGCGGACGGTCGCGATATTTTCGCAATTGGTCGATGGCCTGGTTTCGCGTTATGCTGATCATCCAGGTCATCGGCGCGGACAGGTGGGATTGGTAGCGTGAAGCATTGTTCCAAATGCGCACAAAACTTTCCTGCAGCACCTCTTCAGCGAGATCCGAACGTCCCATGAGCCGCAAAGCCACGCCGTGCAAGCGCGGACTCACGCTACGATACAGCGTTTCAAATGCGCGTCGATCACCCAGGGAGCACTGGGCTAAAAGGTGTTTGAGTTGGTCGATGTCGGCGATTGGAATAGCCTTTCTCCAAACGATTAAGTCGTGAGGTGCTAAATGTCGATTGCAGCCAGAGGTTAGCCCACAGCGCGCTGTTGTTCCATTCACGGGTGGGCTCCTCGGAAAACTCGCCAATCCTGCGGATGGCGACCGGCGATGTCAGTCAACTTTTCGGCATCAGCACCTTATCGATGACCTGTATCACACCGTTCGACTGGTACACGTCATAGGTGGTGATGTCGGCGACGTTACCCTTCTCGTCTTTGATGGTGATGTTGTGCGGGCCATTCATCATTGCCCACAGCTTGCCTCCTGAGACAGTGGTAAGTTCGGCCTTACCGCCACCGGCCTTGATCTTTTCGGCAAGGGTGGCCATGTCCAGTTTGCCGCTCACAACGTGGTAAGTGAGGATCTTGCTAAGGGTTGCCTTGTTTTCCGGCTTCAGCAACGTATCGACGGTTCCGGCGGGCAAAGCAGTAAAGGCTGAATTGACCGGTGCGAACACGGTAAAGGGACCTTTGCCCTTGAGAGTGTCGACTAGACCGGCAGCTTTGACAGCGGCGACCAGGGTCGTGTGATCTGCGGAATTTACTGCGTTATCAACGATGTCCTTGCTCGGCAACATGCTTTGCCCGCCTACCATTACGCTGTCGTGGCTCATCGTCGCTGCCTGTGCCGCGTTGAACGCTAAGCCGCTACCTGCCGCCAAGGTCAGGAGGCCGACTATCAATGGCGTTTTGATCGAAATGCTTTTCATCGCGATGATCCTTTATGAGGAGATTCGGCCAGGAAGGTCTGTCCGTGTTTGATATACGTGGCGGCGTTCGGAATGGATGCAGTACCTCAGTTTTTTTGTGATCTGGAAATTACGCGATCCAGTGACCACTGCTTCTTAAGCAAGGTGGCCATATTCCAGCTAGAAGGTGTTTTTTGTGCACGGCTGCTTTTGGCCGAAAGCTGCAGCTCAAGGACGACCGCTTTCGGCCCAGAGTGTGTAAAAACGCTTCGTCAAAATTGAAGTGTGCGCGTCTACGTTAAATCTGAAATTTATCGGCACGTCTGCAGATGTGGATTTCACGTAGAAACGCGATTTCCAGTCCGGTTTTGAGCACCTGACGTGCTCAAAACCGTTTTTACACAGTCTCGGCCAAAAGCGGACAGTTACGCAGGGTTAGCAGCCCTTCCTGGAAACTTGAAGGCGTCTATGAAAATAGGGGCGATTCAATCAGCCATCCAGACCGTTGGAAAAATCCTCCTAATGCTCACATATCAAGAGCGGACTGGTACTTTGCTATTGCAGAAAAAACCTTTAAACGAGCTCGGTGCAATAGCACTCTTACGTTAGTCAGCGATATCCCAAGAAGCGTAGAAATTTCGTTTAGATCCAACCCAGAGCGCTCCCTCAATATCAATACGCTCCTCTGCAATTGCGGTAGAGTCTCGAGAGCAATGTTGATGCGAGCATATAGCTCGGATTCGCTCAGAAGCGCTTCAGGGCTATCTTCATGCGATATCACGGAAGGAGTGTAGGAATAATCACCTACGACTAAAACGCCTCCTCCCTCAATCCACGAGGTACATGGAATACAATTCGACTCACTTCGCCGAGCTTTATATCGGCACTTCGCCGTATTGGACGTGACGGCCATCATCCAGGTTCTTAAGCTAGATCGTCTCTGAAATTTGCCTATGCCTTTCACAATCGCTAGCCATGCCTCTTGCACTACGTCATCTGCATGGTGCCGCCCCACGATTCCATAAGCTATGGCCTTCATGGCTCCCTGATGCGTGCACACCAAATCACGATATGCGTCTTGTTCTCCGCGCAATAGGCGGTCCAAAAAATGAGCGTCATCCTTGGCGTTCATGGCAGTACCTAACTGTGGTCGTATCATGATCGTAGCTGTCCTTGGCAGAGATGACGGTTCGGATCATGAAATACCTAACCGCTCATCGCACTGCACCGCTTGCTAATCTCGAATACTCATCGCACTCGAGCCCTCAAGAGCACATACGGATCAACCCATTCACTAGATGCACAGCGAAGATAATTAAATGTGGAAGGAGTGAAGCGCCGCTACTTTTCAAGACGCATGCGGCTGGCAGCTGCTGGCCGATCTCTGCCTAAGCCCACCGTCAGCTTTGGGTCGTGTAGCGACGGTATCCCTCCCGCCGCCAGCATAGGCAGAAACCGGCCAAAAGCAGCTGCTCATAGGTGTCTAGGAAACTAGGGACCATTCACTTCACCTTTCGACGACTTGCTTCAAGTTTTCAGCTTTGGGTCGATAGCCTTTTGAGTATCTCAACAATCATTGGAAAGCAGGAACGTTGTATGCGCCTCAGAAACCTCAATTTAGCTCCACGAGCTGCCCTGTTTTTCGCTTCAATCATCGTTCTTGTTTTTGTACTCGGCGTATTCGCAGTCCTGCAAATGGGCAAGCTTAGGGATGCCGAAAAAGACGTTGAGCTCAATTGGATGGCCAGTATCCGACAAACGGCTTTGATGGACAAAGCGACACTTCGCCTGAGGCTTGAGACCCAGCGAGCCATTGCCGATCCTCAATCCATTCAAAAGAACATTGAGAGCTTCGCCGGCTATCGCAAGGCGTTCACCGATGCGGTGGCAAACTATGATCCTCTGATAGCGAGTGATAAAGAGCGCTCGTTTTACACACCGGTAAAAAACAGCGCCGATGCATATTCCAAACAACTGGATATTCTCGAACCATTTATGAGGCAAGGTGACATCGCCACAGCGGTCAATCTGGTGAGTACAGGCATTCGCCCGCTCACGAATACAATGGAGCAGCAAATTAAAGACTTGACCGACTTTAACAACGAAGGCGCAGCGCAGGCTGGGCAAACCGCGAGCGATCTCTATAGCAATGGTTTTTGGCTTGTTATCGGGCTTATAACGGGCGTGGTCATTTTGACGGCTGGGTTGGCTTTAGTGCTCACGAAAAGTATTACCTCTCCGATTAACGATGCCCTGTCTGTGGCAGAGCGTATCGCGGCTAGTGATCTCTCCAAGGAGGTATTGGTCAGCGGTACTGATGAGGCTGGGAGACTGTTGAAAGCTCTGGCGCAGATGCAGGCAAACCTGCGTGCCACAATTATGCAGATATCCGATTCTTCCACCCAGTTGGCCTCAGCTTCGGAGGAAATGACGGTGGTTACTGAAGAGTCAAGCCGGGGCCTTGTTTCCCAGAACGATGAAGTCAATCAGGCTGCAACAGCGGTCACAGAAATGAGTGCGGCAGTTGATGAGGTCGCTCGCAACGCGGAGTCAGCTTCCGAAGAGTCAAAGCGTACCCAGGGTTACACTGAGGTAGGTTTGGCGCGGGTGGCTCAGACGTTAAAGTCAATTCAAAAGCTGAACGGTAACGTCGAAAACACAAGCCAACAGATTCAAGGGTTGTCAGATCGTGCCCAAAGCATCACTAAAGTTGTCGAGGTGATTCGGGCAATTGCAGAGCAAACCAACCTGTTGGCGTTAAACGCCGCTATCGAGGCCGCGCGAGCTGGCGAGCAAGGTCGTGGGTTTGCAGTGGTCGCTGATGAAGTAAGGGCATTAGCCCACCGCACCCAAGTGTCGACTCAGGAAATTGAGCAGATGATTGCTGCTATTCAGAGTGATTCCGACCTAGCCGTGAAGGCGATGAATACAAGCAGAGACCTGGCCACCGAATCTCTTGGTGTCGCCCAAGAGGCCAGTACCTCACTGGATCAAATATCAACGGGCATTATTCAAATTAACGAACGCAACCTAATGATCGCGACAGCCTCTGAAGAGCAATCTCACGTCGCTAGGGAAGTTGATCGAAACCTGATCAGCATACGTGAACTTACAATACAGAGTGCTGCTGGAGCCGCGCAAACAGCGAGTGCGTGTGGTGAGATGTCAAAGCTAGCGGTTAACCTGAATCAGTTAGTTAACCGATTTGTTGTGTGACAAAGGCTTTTTGGGGGCGCTGATGGCTAGCTTCAGACTAGCCACTCAATGACAGGTTGAGTAGCCTAATTGATGCAATCGTCGCAACACCAGGCAGTTCCTATAAACCAAACTTCCGCCTTTGGCCGACTGCTGCCCTTCGCGGAAGGCAGCTTAGGATCGCATACGACCGCAGGGAAGCCAGCTAAACGATCCGTCCGATGATGGATTGGACGTAGTCCTCCCCAAAACCGCCACTAGCCCTGCTTTCGAGGCATTGAGCGGCTGTTCTCGTAGCAATTTCTAAGCAAGCACCAATTTACCAGGCCGCTGCTATGCTTAGACCATTTAGGGCAAGGTGACACACATGGCAGGGGAATACTCACTCCCAGATTTGCTTGAACGAATGTACGAGAATCGTATCCGTCCGGCGAAGTCATCTACCCAGCCCCGCAAGGCCACGGCATGGTGTGCACTTAAATTTGAGTGGACACCAGGTCTAGCCTTTTAAGCGGGTATTTCATGCAGCCACAACGCCGTTCCTACTCCAAGTCCTTCAAGGCCCAAGTCATTCAAGAGTGCGCCCAGCCCGGCGCTTCGATTGCCAGCATTGCGCTCAGCCATAGCCTCAACGCGAACCTCGTCCACAAATGGATTCGGCTGCACGCGCAGAAAAGCACGGCGCTGCAACCTGCATTCATTCCGGTACCCATGCAGCTGGCCGAAGTGAATTCGCAAGCTGCGTCGCCGAATATCTGTGTCGAAATCCAGCACCCACGCGGTACCGTCAAAGTGAGTTGGCCTACTGAAAGTGCTGTTGCTTGTGCGACCTTTCTTCGAGACTTGCTGCGATGATTCGCATCGACTCCATCTGGCTCGCCACCGAGCCGATGGACATGCGCGCTGGTACCGAGACTGCATTGGCCAGAGTGATTGCGGTGTTTGGTGCGGCGCAGCCGCACTGTGCTTATCTGTTCGCCAACCGCCGC
Organism: Pseudomonas sp. 44 R 15; assembly: GCF_900004965.1. Classification (NCBI taxonomy): domain Bacteria; kingdom Pseudomonadati; phylum Pseudomonadota; class Gammaproteobacteria; order Pseudomonadales; family Pseudomonadaceae; genus Pseudomonas; species Pseudomonas sp. 44 R 15. The sequence goes on along the minus strand of NZ_CVTU01000058.1, from coordinate 2,475 downwards.
GCTAATCGGATGAAAGTTCTGGTGCATGACGGGTTTGGCATTTGGCTTGCTGCTCGCCGGTTGAACCAAGGCAAGTTCCACTGGCCAGGCATTCGCCATAGCTGTGAAATAGAGTTGGATACCAAGCAACTCCAGGCTTTGGTATTGGGCTTGCCATGGCAACGCGCGGGCTCCGGCGCCGCAATCACACGGCTTTAACGGCTACCATTAGCCTATCGCTCTATCGCCGTGAATTGCCTGCTCTGGCAAAATCGGCACCATGACCTTGCCCAATCTCGACCACCTGAATCCTGAACAACTGCGCGCTTTGGCGGCGCAGTTGATACAGCGTGTCGAGACACTCGACCAGCAAGTCGAGACGATGGGCAAGACGGTCGAAACAATGGGTAAGAAGATCAACCGCGATCAAACGGTGATCGAGAAGCTGACCCATGAGATTGCACAGCTCAAGCGATTCAAGTTTGCCAAGCGTAGCGAGCAGATGAGTCCGCAGCAGGCCAGCTTGCTGGACGATTTGATCGATACCGATATCGCGGCGATTGAGGCTGAGCTTCAAGCATTGCAAACCGCGCCATCGTTGACCGAGAAAAAGCAGAAGCCCAAGCGCACTGCATTGCCGGCTGAGTTTCCACGCACGTTGATCCATCACGAACCGGACAATACTCACTGCCCATGTGGCTGCGTACTGAAACGCATCGGTGAAGACGTCAGCGAGAAACTGGACTACACGCCAGGCGTGTTTACCGTCGAGCGCCATGTCCGTGGCAAGTGGGTCTGCGATGACTGCGAAACGCTGATCCAGGCGCCGGTTCCGGCGCAAGTCATCGACAAGGGCATCCCGACCGCCGGGCTACTTGCCCACGTCATGATCGCCAAGTTTGCTGACCATTTGCCTCTTTACCGTCAGGAATTGATTTTCGGTCGTGCCGGCTTGGCGATTCCACGTTCAACTTTGGCTCAATGGGTTGGCATGACGGGCGTGCAGTTGCAGCCTCTGGTAGATGCGCTGCGCGACGTAGTGCTCGGGCAGCAAGTTATCCATGCCGACGAAACGCCGGTGCAGATGCTGGCTCCGGGCACAAAGAAAACCCACCGCTCTTATGTGTGGGCCTACGCCACCAGTCAGTTCTGCGAAACAGCGGCTGTTGTCTACGACTTCAGCTCCAGCCGCGCTGGGGAGCATGCTCGCAACTTCCTGCAAGACTGGAAGGGCAAGCTGGTGTGTGATGATTTTGGTGGCTACAAGGCTAGCTTCGAACTGGGCGTGACCGAGATCGGCTGCATGGCCCATGCACGGCGCAAGTTCTTCGAACTGCACACCACCAACAAGAGCACGCTTGCTGAGCAAGCCCTGCGCTACATCCAGTCGCTGTATGAAATCGAGAGCGAAGTGCGCGACCTGGAGCCGGATTTGCGGCGCCGAATACGGCAAGAAAAAGCCGTCCCGTTGATGGATATGCTGCACGCCTGGATGATCGCCCAGCGCGATCTCGTGCCTGAAGGCTCAGCCATCAGCAGAGCGCTGGATTACAGCCTGAAACGCTGGGCAGCGCTGTCGCGCTACCTCGGTGACGGGGCCGTACCCATAGACAATAATTGGGCGGAGAACCAAATCCGACCATGGGCTCTTGGACGCAAGAATTGGCTCTTCGCAGGGTCGCTACGCAGCGGCAAGCGGGCGGCGGCGATCATGAGCTTGATCCAGTCTGCGCGGCTGAATGGTCATGATCCATACGCCTATCTAAAGGATGTTCTCACGCGCCTGCCGACGCAGCGGGCGAATGAGATTACCGACCTACTGCCGCACAGGTGGATGCCCATCTAACGGTGCAACCTCTGACGGGGCACAGTATCAAGATCTGCCTAGTCGCCCAAATTAACGGAATTACCGTTAATCCGGACATAATAATTATCGAATTCACCGCTTTCGACGAACACGAAGCCATGGCGAGTGTAAAAACGATTTGAAGCGCTTTCCTTGAGAGCACCAACCTTGATGGGACGCCCGATCTCATCAGCCTCTCTGAAAATCTGAGTAAGAACTTCAGAGCCGATTCCTGCTCCTTGAGCACCGGGTATCACATACAAATGGTCAAGCAGAAGCTCGCTCTGATGGTCTTTGATAACGACAAAACCGACCAGATCGCCTGATACTTCTATGCGGCGTGTGCTGTTAGCGTCGAACCCACCAAGAAATCGTTCGCGCGCACGATCTGGGTTAAATCGTCCAAGCCGTTCAAGGCTCTCGCGCATGGCCTCAATCCTGATGGCTACCAGATCTTCCAGGTCGTTATTGGAAGCTGCGCATAAAACGACAGCGGAGTTTTGATCAGCGGAGGCTGGCATAACAAGCACCCTAAACATGGCCGGTCAGTCATTATAGAGAACAGAATCCGCATAACCACTACTGCCTCGGTTCAATGGAGGCGATGGCTCCATATCAGCTTCAGGGGGATGTGTTCGCCGGACGCATAC
>NZ_CVTU01000036.1:0-2791 GCF_900004965.1 Pseudomonas sp. 44 R 15 | reverse complement strand
ACCGGTTCGGCCATCGGCGCCGGCCTGGGTGGCGCCGCCGGCGGCGCGGTGGGCAACAACCTGGGGGGTGACGGCGGGAAACACAAAGGCAACAAGCATAAGCACAAGAACAGGCACCGCTGATCCTCCGACGCTGTGCCGACAGCCCACTCGCCGGGTTGAACGACGTTAAACGCGTTCAACCCGGCGTGTAAGAGGCCGCCCCCACTCCCGTTACATCGGCGTACTGCTCACCACCCGCAAGGCCAGCCCTTCATAAGCATCCAGCGTAATCGTGAACGTGCCCTCCTCCGTCAGATCCCCTTCCACGCGCTCATTGATGATGTCCACCACCGGCCCCGGTGCGATGTTAGGCAGGTGCAGAGACTCGGTGATCGGCGTGGCACCGAAGTTCAGCGCAGTGATCTGCGTGCCCTTGCCTGCCGGCAACTCATGCACCATGACCAGCAGGCCCGGGTGCTCGACATCCGGAATCAGGATCTGGCGACTGGCGGCAATATCGTAGGCACGCCGCACGCCGAGGATCTTCTGCAACTGTGAGGCGAAGGAATCCGGGTCCTGCAACTGGCTGTTCAAACTGCCGTACAGGCTTCTGGAACGCGGCATCTGCCCGGCCGACAGCTCGGCATCGGGGTTGAGGTCGACCAGGTCGTAGGCGCCGCGATGAATCCAGCGCGTGTCGCCATCGGCCATCAAATGCCCGACCTCTTCGGCGGCCAATGGCAGCGCACCCACCAGGTCCCAACCGGACAGCGCAAACACCCCCGGCTGCATGGCGTTGTACATCACCAGCAGCAAATGAATCTGGCGAATCTGCTGCACGTCGGCCGCGGTGATCGCGTCCAGGTCGCGAATGCCGAGGGCTGCGGTGATGATGCTGGCGGTGGTGCAGGACACGCCATTGGTGACGAACTTGAGGTTATACGGCGCGTGCTCGCCGGTCAGGCGTTCATACATCTGCTCGCGGATATGCTCGCGCAGGATGTTGCCGGGAAAGGTCTGGCCCTGGAACAGAAAGGTGTCATGGGCATGCAGGGTCCAGAAGTGCACCAGTTCCAGGGTCAGTTCGTCGTGGTTTTGCAGCGCGTGGATCAGCGAACCGGGGTCAATGCCGAGACTGTGCATCTGGCGCAGCATCAGGCGCAGGAACTCGGCGTCGCCCATCAGCAACGCATGCTGGTAGGCCGGCCGGGTGATGAAGTCATAGGACAGGTCGGCGCCGCCGTGGGACATGGAGGCGATATCGTCGACGGTGAGGTTAAGTTCCTGGAAACTGAAACCACCGGCCTTGCGAATAGCACCGCCGAGCAGTTGGTTGCCGGTGATCGACAGCGGATGGCTTTCCGACCACGCGCTGCCGTCGAGCTTGCGTTCCACGCCGAGGAAGCCGTTGGCGTCCAGGCGCAGGATTTTGGCGCCCATGACATCAATGGCGTGCAGCGCGTCGCCGATGATCATCTGCTGGGCGGCGAATGACGGATCGAGCCAGTTCAGCGACGGCTGCCCTTCCTTGAAGTAATGCAGGTACACCCAGCGTCGCGGCTTGCCGTCGACCCCCATCACCACGGGCGTGGCGCTCCAGTCGGTTTCCTTGACGCCGGGCTCGAAGAAAATCACCCGTTGCAATTGGCCGACGATGTAGTGCTTGTCGCGCAGTGCATCCACCTGCGGCGGGCTGAGGTTCTGCGCGTCGCGGCCCTCGGCGACGTCCGGCAGCAGCGGCCAGTCTTCTTCACGGATTTCGACCATGTGATACAGGCCCGGATAGTCTTCATAGGCCATTTCCGCCAGCCGAAAATCCGCGCCCTTGCCGGTGTGGGATGGGATCACGTCGTCGATGATCACCGCGTTGTGCGCGGCGGCCATGCGCGTCAGCGCCTGCAACTGCGCCTCGGTGCCCAGTTGCGGGTCGATGTCGAAGCTGATGCGGTCGAAGTTGCCGTCGATGGTCGGAGTGTGTCGGGTGCCGGACAAACCGCCGGACTTCTTCAGCGGCCCGTTGTGAATGCCCTGGATGCCGATTTTCGACAACGCATGCCACAGGCTTTCATCGCCCAGCGCCTCCAGCACCGTACCGTCTTCGCGGGTCACGATCGACGCCGGATACGCCGTGAACCATACCGATGACAAGGCTGAAGCGTCACGCGGGCGGGTGTGTGCGAAGGGTTGCTGCCACATGCGTCCCTGCCCCGAATAGAGCTTGGCGCGCTGGCGCGCCGCGTTCAGCATGGACTGTTGCACCAGCCAATTCACATGATCGTTGTCCGCCGCCGTCATAAGCCTGATACCTGTGGTGGTTAAAGGTGATTCGTAAGCATAGGAGCGACGGCGGGAGCGATTCGTTGCATCGGGATGCAGATCCCTGTCCAAATGTGGGATCGACACAAGATACCGGTCGGCTCGAAGGCCGCCGCGCTTTTGCGTTTGATCTCAGGCGCCCCGTTAAACCACGCTGGCCGAACGCAAGCTTGAATCCGTGGGCCGCCGTCAGGGCGGAACCCTAAGCAGCCGTTACCGCAGAAATGGATATGTACTCGGTCCAATCCAACATCCTGGTCGGCCCTGAGGCCGCCATCGGGGGCAAGCCCCCTCCCACATTTTGACCGGGATCGACACAAGATACCGGTCGGCTCGAAGGCCGCCGCGCTTGCGCTTTTGATCTTAGGCGGCCCGTTAAACCACGCTGGCCGAACGCAGGCTTGAATCCGTGGGCCGCCGTCAGGGCGGAACCCTAAGCAGCCGTTACCGCAGAAATGGATATGTACTCGGTCCAATCCAACATCCTGGTCGG
>NZ_CVTU01000112.1:108226-171493 GCF_900004965.1 Pseudomonas sp. 44 R 15 | reverse complement strand
TTAAAGGAAAGATTGTGAACTATGGACATAGCCACAGAGCAGTCATGGTCTGCTGTTGACTCTGATCTCTGATGTCCATACTTCACCTCCATTTTCCCGCGAAAAATCTAGGGGGTGCCCATACGTCATTGCATTGATCCAACCCTCTATTAGCTGCATCGCGTTTGACCTTTTTTCAGCTGACGTCCCTAAGCACTTGCGCATATGCGTAATTGCATGGACTTGACCGGTTGTTTGCATTGACTTGACCAGCACACTGGTTAGCCTTGACCGGCAGAAATCGGCCAAGAGCAGACTTCAGCTATCTACCAGGCGATATAGCGCTTGAGCGTGGGATGTCGCTAGCCCTGTACGCTGCAAATTTCGGCGACTTTGCGAGCTGGGAAGCGCGGTTGCGGCGATCACAATACTGCCGTGTTTTTTTGCTTGCTCTATCCGATGAGATATCAGGGCTCCATGGTAGCCCTGGCCTCGTGCATTTTTTCGGGTGGCAGCCGTCCCAAGGTAGGCAACTCCATTGCAGGCCAGGTACATCAACGCTCCTGCCACGACCTTTCCATCAGCCTTAAGAACGTAGATTTTCAGACGTTCATTTGTCATCAGTCCTGCTAACGAAGCCTGGCTCAACTGAAGATGCTCTGGCTTGGTATGAAATCCACTCGCATGCACGGCTGCGAACTCAGGAAGCGTTTGTGAGGTGGCTTCTTCGATTTCGAATGAGTGGTGATTCAAGACCACATTTTCGATGGTGCACGCGAGTTGCAGATGCGTCCACCCCCTCAGACGCTCCAGCCGCTTCTCACCCACCAAAGCGTACTGTTCCAAAGTCGAGGCCTTTCCGATAAGAGGCGTTACTGTCGAATACTCTGCTGATTCCTTGAGCAAGCTCAATAGTGACTTGGGTCTGTCGGTACTATCGCCGTAGATGCGATTGAGCATCGGGCTAGGTGATGCCTTCACCTGAAAGCATGGAAAAGCTTCGTTGAAAAACACACGAGCACCAAAAGGGTTTCCACTTATCCGAGACAAACTCTCGACGCGGGCACACAAATACTCGCTTTCTGCGGCCTCAATCGCATGAGCCATTCCGGCATTCATGTGCATAGTCCTTATTGCGTGATGTCCCAGAAGGGTAACGGCAAATTCAACAATACACACCTCCAAACACACAGCTGGTAGATAACCTGCTCCGGTGTCCCTTTGGGATCGATAACTGCCTGTCGCGATGGGCTGCAATCGGCCAAAAGCGGCCCTTCGCAACAGGCATAAATCGGCCAGAAGCGGTCATTCATACGCGTCTACCAAGTTGGCATTCAGAACGGCGCGACAGGCTAGAACCTACTATTCAGTGCAGTCGTCCTGTAAATCGCTCTTCAGGGGATCCGGCAGCTAAAACGGCTTCGGCTTTTATCAGCGTGCCATCGAAATCTGCCGGCTTATCCAGCCCTATCCGTGCGCTGGTGCAGTAAAGCGTTTCATAACCAAGTCCCGCTAACACCGGACAAGTGGTCTGAATACACGGGGAGTCGATCACGCTGTCAACTTTGCCGTCAGTCGCGTAACGCACGACTCTGCTACCGCCCCATTCCGCATTCCAGAGAAAGCCCTGCGCATCAATACAAGAACCGTCTGGAGCACCCTGACCGTTGACTGTAGTGAATACACGCTGGTTTTCTAGCGACGGGTAATCGCAGCAGAAAATGCATCCTTGCAGGGAGTCCGCGTAATACATGGTGGAACCGTCCGGGCTAAAACAGATGCTGTTCGGGATCGCCACTTCGGGAAGGTCCAGCGTTTCAGTCTTGAGCGTCGCGGCATTGAACCGGTGAAATCGCCCTATAGTTTGCACCGCCTCACCGGCATCCATAGTGCTAAACACAAAGTTGCCCATACGGTCGCAGCGGCCATCATTGACCCGGGTTCCGGGTACTCCAGGCGTGATGGTAATTTTGGTGAAGCGAAGAGTACTCAGGTTGTAATAACCTAGGCAGGAGGCCAATCCCATTAGCAATACGTCTGTATTGGTCGTAAGGGCGAACGACCCCAGCGGCTCGGGCACTCGCCAGTGCTGTACTTCACCGCTCACGGGGTCCAGAGCAAGCAGTTCGCAACCAGGGATATCGGTCCAGAACAGGCGTTCCGTTCTTTCACACCAGACAGGGCACTCGCCAAGAAGACTGGTGGTGCCGCTTAGGGTTTTAAACATGGTTGCGTCCTACGAAACAGGATGGGGCAAACAAGGCAGTCAGTTGGAGAAAAGCGCTGACCACCTGTCACCGAACAGGGCGATGGCCAGTCCTGCGAGCATCACCATCGACCCGGCCAACTTGATGAGAGACACCGGCCTTTCCGATGCCCCCATCAATCCGAAATGATCGATAACCAGTGAGGAGATAATCTGACCTGCGATAGCGAGGCCCAGCAGGGCTGACAGGCCGATTTTTGGCGCAAGCACCACATAACTAAGCAAGGCACCGGCACCCAGCAGACCGCCCAGCAGGCTCCACCAGGGCTGGGCAGGTATAGCCGCCAGTGAGGCCACTATCCCGCCACGCATCAATGAAAAGACGCCCAGGCACACCGCTCCGGCAGTAAATGAGAACAGCGCCGCCGCTACGGAATCTCCACCCACACCTTTAGCGAGTTGACCATTCAGCGTGGTCTGCAGGGTAATGCCAAGCCCCGCGGCGATGGCCAGCAGGTAGTAAGCTGCGTTCATTTCGCGCCTCCTTACTTGGCTGACTCAAGCGGCATGAATGTCTCGGCAAAAATATCCGGCTGGTAGCCTGCGGCAGCAAACAGATGCTCACGGGATTCGTCGATTGCTGCACGCAGCCTTTCGCTGTCCACGCCCAGCACCTTGCCGCCGCGCTTGACGATGCGCCCGCCAATCATGACCGTGTCGACATTGCTGCGTTCGGCCGCGTGTACCACGGTGCCGAATGCGTTACCCGACGGGTAAAGGTTGATGTCCTGCGCATTGATAAGGATCAGGTCGGCCTGTTTGCCGGGGGTCAGGGTGCCGACTTTGTCCTGCAATCCTGCACAGGTGGCGCCGTCAAGAGTGGCGGCTTTGAGCAGGCCATGAGCCGGCAGGGTCACCGGATGATGCTCTGCGCCGCAGCAGCGCTGCTGGTGCATGCCCATGACGCGTTGCAGGTAGAACGCCACCCGCATCTCCATGAACATGTCACCGCTATAGGAGGTTTCGTTATCGACACTCAGCCCCGGGCTGATGCCGTGACGCTGGGCCGACTGCATGGCGAACATTCCATCTTCAATGCCGTAGTGGGCATCTGAACGCGGGCATACGTTGACCCGCACGCCAGCCTCGCGAATGATTTTCCAGCCGGCGTCCGGCAGCGCTGTGCAGTGGTTGAAGATGTTATCGGGGCGCAGCAGACCCTCGCGATGCAAACCCTCCAACTCAGCTGCCATGTCCCCGCCGAAGAATTCGGTAATGATAGGCAGCCCCAAGCGCCGGGCCTCAGCCCATAGCTCAGGCTCCAGCTGCGCCATTACCGCCAGCGAGAGCAGCGGGTTGTCACCGTTCTTGACGTATTTCCCCTGGAGACGCTCCAGGTTGCCGGGCCAGTGGGCTTTGTCCCACTCACCAGAAACTGGCGCACCGGAGGCGTGTACAGACCGGATACCAGCATCGAGCAGCGCCTCGACCGCGGCGTCGGAGTGCGCGCCGGTGCGGCTGTTGTGCGAGTTATCGACCACGGTCGTGATGCCCGCATCGATGCACCCCAATGCAGTCAGTAGATTGCCAATATACATGTCAGCCGGGCGATAGTATTTGGCGAACGAGAAGTGCGTTGCGTTGCAGTAGTCTTCCAGGGTTTCGGCATTCGGATTGATTCGACGCAGTTGGCCCTCCCAGGAGTGACGATGCGTATCGACCATGCCGGGCATGGCAATCATGCCGGATGCCTCGATAACCATAGCGTCGCCGGCCTCGATGTTTTCACCTATGGCCGTGATGGTGCTGCCTTCGATAAGGATATCGCCGCGCGCCAGATTGCCGATATCACCGTCCATGCTCAGCACAGTGGCGCCGCGGATAAGGGTGCGGGCGGCCTGAGCGGTCGGGGCCTGCACAATGCTGCGGTTATATTCAGCCATTTTCTGTACACCTCTTCAAATTTCGTTGGAAGCAATGTACGCAATGCGATACTGCGGGAAAAAGATGGTTAAACTGTTTTTATTATTCAATATCTACGAATAATAACGACTTTACCCGATCACTGCTTTGAGGCTGCTAACAGTCATGGACCGTATTCAAGCGATGCAGGTTTTCGTACGTGTGGCTGAAGCAGGAAGCTTTATCCAGGCGGCGCAGACGCTCTCTCTGCCGGCCTCCACAGTTACCAGCAGCGTTAAAAATCTTGAGAAGTACTTGCAGGTACGCCTGCTGAACAGAACAACGCGTCGGGTCAGCCTGACCTCTGAGGGCGCACAATATCTGGCGCAATGCCGGGAAATATTGGAGCTGATCGAACACACAGAGACCAGCCTGACGGATTCCGTAAAACGGCCACAGGGGCGTTTGCGTGTCGATATGCCGGGTGGCATTGCACACTTCATCGTCATGCCAAACCTGCAAGACTTCTACAGGCGCTACCCGGATATCTACCTGATGATAGGCGTCAACGATCGGCAGGTTGATCTGGTTCAAGAGGGTGTCGATTGCGTTATTCGTACAGGCGAGCTTGATGACTCAACGCTCGTTGCGCGCCCACTCGGTCGGTTTCGCTGGGTAACCTGTGCGTCTGCCGCCTATCTCGAAGAGAACGGCACTCCGCAAAATCCGCAAGATTTGTCTCACCACCGGGCCATCCATTACTTCTCGGGCCGCGCAAGGCAAGCAGGTGAAATGCGCTTTGCCCGTGGTACCGAAAAAATCTCAGTCCCGGTGAACGGCACAGCGGCCGTCAACGAGACTGGGCTTTACATCAAAATGTGCCTTGAAGGCTTCGGGCTGGTGCAGCTCGCTGAGAACGTGGTCAGCGAGCATCTGCGAGAAGGGCGACTGGTCGAAGTGCTTGCTGACTGGCAGCCCGCATCGGTTCCTGTTCACCTGCTATACCCGCATCAGCGCTTTTTATCGCCAGCTGTGAGCGCATTCGCTGACTGGATTGCTGGGCTTGTTCGCGACGATGATTCAGCAGATTCAAGTTGAACGTTGCGCCCGGCCAGCATGCCGGTGAATGCTCCGGCTACGGAGATTGCGGCTGTGATCAGCAGCGGTCCTGTCCAGCCACCGGTCCAGTCGTGCAGTTGGCCCAGCAGCAAGGGGCCTGCGGCTGCCATCAGGTAGCCGACGCACTGCGCCATTCCTGAAAGTGCCGCCGTGTCACCGGCATTTTTTGTGCGCAAGCCGATGAAGGTCAGGCCGAGCATCATGCTGGCACCAGAGCCGAAGCCCAGGACCGCGGCCCACAACATGGCGTAGTCTGGCGCGTAAATGAGCCCGATCAGGGATGAGGCGGTTAACAGGCTGACGGTAGCGGCTGCCAGTTTCTGGTCTTTGAGACGACGAAGCGTGGCCGCCAGAATCAAGCCGGGAATGGCCGTCGTCAGTTGAAGCGTGCCGTGTACCGTGCCTGCTTGCTCCGGGGATATGCCATGGTCCATCAGAATGGTCGGCAGCCAGCCGACGGCGACATAAAAAGGCATCGCGTTCAGCCCCATGAACAGTGTGACCTGCCATGCCAGCGGCGAACGCCAGACGGCCACGGTTGGCGCTTGTTTCGGACCTGACAGATTTACGTGTTCGTGTTTTTTCAACTGCGGCAGCCACACCACCAGCGCCAACAACGGGGCTGCGACCAACAAACTCAGGGCAATCGGCCATCCCCATGATTGGGTCAGCGGAACTATTACGGCTGAACCGACAGCGCCCGCTGCACCCATGGTGATGGAATAAGCGCCGGTCATGGACGCCATTTTTGTCGAGAAGTCGCGTTTGATCAGGCCGGGCAGCAGCACGTTGCCCAGGGCGATCCCAGTGCCTATCAATATCGTACCGGCGTACAACACCCATGCGCTGCCTGCGGAGCGGAGCAGGATGCCCGCTGAAATGACCAACAGTGCACCGAAAAGCGTGCGCTCGATGCCGAACCTGCGGGCGACCGATGCGCTGAGCGGGGAGAAGGCTGCAAAGGCAAGTAATGGCAGTGAAGTAAGCAGGCCTAGAGCTGAGGCGCTCAAGCCAAAATCATTCTGGATCAGCGGCAAAACGGGCGCGATGCTGGTAAAGGGAACGCGCAGGTTCACGGCGATAAGCAGAATGCCTGCGACGAGCGCGATGGCATGCCACTTGTTTTTTGTATCTGACATATTCTTTATCTGTCCTCTTAAAAGAAGACAACTGTAGAGAACTTCAGAACCGGCTAATATAGATATCAAGACACCTGATATCTAAATTATGCCAAGCTCAAAAAATGTCGTTTCCTCGCCGGAAGATTTCGATTCAGACCTTTTCGCCCAGGCAGCGATTGCCCTCAAGGTTGCGCCTGACCTCAATGATTCGGGTGCCCGTCCGCATGATCATCGCAAAGGCCAGCTCATCCTGTCTTTGCATGGCGCAGTGAGCTGTGAGGTGCAAAATGCACTCTGGCTTGTCCCTCCCCAGCACGCCGTATGGATCCCGGGCGGCACGCCGCACAGTTGCCGAGTGACCGAAAACGCCCGGACCTGCTTTCTGTTCGTTGAGCCCGGTGCGGCAGCCATGCCTGAAGAATGCTGCACGGTTGCCATTACGCCCCTTGTTCGGGAGATGGTCCTGCATCTCGCTGAACAGGAACCTGCTTACCATTCCGAGGGCAAGACAGCTCGGCTGGTTGCAGTGCTGCTTGAGCAGCTTTCCGATGCCCCGCTGAAAGAGCTGCATTTGCCGATATCAGACCACCCCAAGATCAAACAAATCGCGGATACGCTCTTCTCAGATCCAGGCGACCGAACCACGTTGCGCGAGTGGGCCACTCGGCTTGCAACCAGTGAACGAACGCTGGCCAGGCTTGTAGAAAGCACGACCGGGCTGAGCTTCGGACGCTGGCGTCAACAATTGCATTTGATGATCGCACTGAGTCATTTGGCGGAGGGGGTATCCGTGCAACGTGTGGCGGGCATCCTGGGATATGACTCTGTTAATGCATTCATCACTATGTTCAAGAAAGCACTGGGTAAACCGCCTACTCAGTATTTTTCCTCTCTGCGCTAGTGCTCTGCTGGCTGATACAAAGCGCCGAGGCTGTAGAACGATCTGTCTGCTATTGGCCGGTTAGCGACCGTCGCTCTGATTAGCCATCCTTGTCTTTCCACACGTGGAGGACTTGTCATGAACATCATCGCTACCTGCGGCCGTCAGCCCTGGAACAAAGGAAAACTAGTCGGGCAGAAAGCCCCACTCCGACTGAGAGATATCTGGGCCATCCGAGTAAGGCTTCAAATTGCGAAAAGAACCCGGGATCTGGCTCTCTTCGATCTGGCCATCGACAGTAAGCTTCGAGCCTGCGACTTAACCAAGCTCCGCGTGCGTGATGTCGCCCATGGCGAGCACGTATCATCACGAGCCATGGTGATCCAGCAGAAAACGCAGCGACCAGTGCAGTTTGAGATCACTGAGCAAACACGGTCAGCTCTCGTGGCCTGGATACATCAGGCACAACTTCGCAGCGAGGACTGCCTTTTTCCTAGCCGGCTACATACCTCAGACCATCTATCCACTCGTCAATACGCTCGTATCGTCAAAGGCTGGGTGAAAGCCGTAGGCCTTGATCCAGCCATGTATGGCACTCACACAATGAGACGTACGAAGGCATCACTAATCTATCGCAGAACGAAGAACCTACGGGCGGTTCAGTTGCTGCTCGGCCATACGAAGCTGGAGAGCACTGTTCGATATCTGGGTATTGAGGTCGATGACGCCCTGGAGATGGCGGAACAGACTGAGGTTTGATCATGCATAGCGACGGTCGAAGTCAGGCCGTCGCTAACCGGCCAATTGCAGACCGTGGATGTGTCTGGAAAACCGAGGTCGATTCATTGTCCTGCGCACTACTCGGCGGCAGAGGATTAGAAGTCGATGGTCCGCCGTGTCAGGTCGAGTACCACTATATCTACACCTCCCTGCTGGAATGCCTTGCACCGTTGCTCCAGCATGTCCTTCATGACGGATGGCGAGCTGGGTCTTGCAGTCTTGCCCCCTGGGCTGGTGAGGATATGTTTGCGATTCGCCTGCCTGCCAAACCACAACACCAGATAGATACCCTTGCCTCTTGCCCGGTTAGGAGCTTCCTGTTTCCAAGGGAATAATAGCGGTGCTTAAGAGGCTACCGACCTGAAGTTGCACACTTTAAGCAGATTGAGCTTAGCGGACGGATTGAGAGTCGAGGAGAAACTCACAGAGTTTTTAGCTATTGGACCGCACCACCAGCACCGACGCCTGCCAAGGTAGGCTGAGCGCCAATCCGAAGCCACCGTTGTTGTTCCGTCGCCAGTAACGCTCGATTCGGTATTATGGGGAGCAACGGAACAACCTGCCAACGCTACGCCTGCGGAGTCAACGAAAAATAATGGATATCACATGGGTGGAAATTGCCTTTGGCACAATCGTGATCTTTGCTCAGGGCCTTTCACTGTGGTTCATGTATTTTTTGTTTAAAAAGCTGAAAAAGCCTAAGCTTGCTGCCCCAGCCTATTCACCGGGCACTGGCCTTGATGGGAAAGCGTTCCCGGTGTTATCGACGTTTACTGGATTGCGTGGTGTTCCATGGATTGCGGTGGCAACCAATAGTTTGAGTCCAGTATTCCGCCTTGACGGGAAACAGTTGATTTACCGAGTCATACGGCAACGGCAACGACTATTAAGCGATGTTTTGCGGGTGGACACGCGCAGTGCATATGGGACCTTCAACTTGGTTTTTGAGTTCGCCGATTCACCATTTACGTTCATCGTTAACCTCGGGAGCCCATTACGGGTCACCTATGTCCTTTCAATACTTCCTCCCAATATCCCGTTATCTGAACGAGCTCAAGCGGCCCGGATAATGAAGGTGGATCAATGAATGGTTGGACGTTTTCGATTGAAAGCCATTACAACTAGCCAGGGATGCCGTGACCATGAACAAAGGCTTCTACCGTGCAGACAAACAACTGCCTCTCAGCCCTTCGTACTCGCTAGCTCCAGGCCTGGTAAAAGTCTGCGGTACCGTGGTGCTCAAAGAGTCTCGTTTTTCTCCGGTAGATGGCGTGCCCTGTGCGGGGTATTCACTGCAGATCCAGGAGAGCTACCGCAATAAAGATGATGAGGACGAATGGCGGACGGTATTTACCGATGCCCAGTGCAATGACTTTACCCTCAAAGATACCCACGGCTGTGTGGATGTCCTCGCCGAAGGTATTGCGTTGTTCTCAGGCCAGGTGCCGCAACTGGGAGATTATCGTTACACCGCAGGTCCTCGCCGCCGGCAAGGAGAGATTCTGCTCAGCGAAAGCCTGGAGGTCGTCGTGATTGGCGCCGCTATCCAGCGCAACGGCAAAATCGTGATTGCTCAGGGCGAACAAGCCGGTGCAGTGTTCGGCGTAGAACGGCTACGTAGCGTAAAAAATCACCGCGTCGCTGTCCCGGCGTGGCGTGCCCTCGGTGTGTGTGGGGCCTTGGTGGCGCTGTTCAGCCTTGCGCTGCTGGTTATTGATAAGTCGCAATGGGCCCAGTGGCAATTGCCCAGCCGCGAGACGTTCCAGCAGATGAGCGCATTGGGGCCGTTCTACGAATGCGTGGCTTTATTGTATCAGCGCCAGGGGGCATCGCTGCCGTTGATGGCTGCTTTCGGTTGGACGGGGATGGTTTTAGTGCTGATGGGGGGCGCCCGGTTGCTGCTCTATCGAGATATCCAAAGGGTGGTGCAGCCCATACTCATTGGCTGGTGGGTGGTGGGAGTCATCGGCGGCGCTCTGGTGACCTGGGCGCTGGTGGTGGTTGAGCTTGATCCGTTCAAGGCCTTTTTGATCTGGCTGAGTGTGATCATCGTTGCCCTGGGCTTTTCCATAACCCAACAACGGGCCTTGCGGGCGTTGGTGGCAAGCATCCTCAAGAGCGTATCTCCCTAAGGAAACTCTGAAAAAAAGATCGATGACAAACACCAACAGCCCCGCCGCCTTGATCGAGGCCGCAGACAACGAACTGGATGCGCTGCGCCGTGACGCAGAACGGTATTGCGTGCGGATCGAAGAAGGGACCACCGTGCACCGTGCCGGTGGGGGGGACCTCTGGTGCGACAAGCGCCTTCCAGCCGCGAAAGATCCAGCAGCCAAGAGTTAAGGGAATTATCGACCGCTTTACCCCGAGCCCTGGCCGTCACAAAACCACAGGCGCAAAACCTCGGTGTCGCTCGCATCGATATGCACAACCACCCTCCGCTGCGCAGCTCAACGTCTCGAACCTTGATGCGACGACGCAACAGCGGTGAAAACTATAATCGACTTCTTCTTGCCCGATATGGGCAGAATGATCGGGAACTGATCACGACTCCGCCGTTGTACCCACCTTTCAAGGACGTTGCTTATGACAAGCTATCCACGCTGGTTGCTCTATGTGACTCTCGGCTTTACTTCCCTGACCGCGCATGCGGTTCAAGCCGACGACGCACTGCCTTTCACGGTCGAGGCTGCCGATGGCTATGAGCAGGAAATTGCGCTGACCAAAAAGGCCGAAGAAGGCGATATTTCCGCAGCTTTTAATCTGGGCTACACCTATTACATCCGACAGGATTATCCCGGCGCCATACGCTGGTATGACAGGGCTGCGGAGCTAGGCAACGACCGCGCGGCTTTCGAGATCGCGATCATTTACCGTGATGGCCTGTTAGGCGAACCCGACCAGAAGAAAATGATTCAGTACCTGACGCTCGCCACCAAGCACGGCCTGGACCTGGCGAACATTGAGCTCGCCGCCAGCTATTTACAGGGAACCGGCGTCAAGCAGGACGTGAAAAGCGCCATGTACTTTTACGAAAAGGCGGCCAAAAATGGTAATGCTGAAGCCCAGTTCGCTTTAAGCAAGCTCTATTGGAGCGCCGACCGAGGCGTCGAGGACTCCTTCGCCTTGGCTGGTGGGCAACTCGATGAATGGGACGCGCGCTACAGCAGCGACGATCGCAAAGCCGGATATTGGCTATGCCAGTCGGCCCAACAAAACTATGCCCCCGCACAGTACGCGCTGAGCTACGCGTACGGATTTGGGCAAGGGGATATCCCCTTGGATCAAAAGCAGCGACAGCTCTGGTTGCGCAAAGCCGCGGCCAATGGATCGGAAGAGGCACAGCAACAGATCGCGTACTCCAGCGTTGCCTGGTACACCGCCGCCGAGCGCTGGGTCAAGGAGTTGTTCGAGACCACGCCTGAGCCGACGTGTCCGAATGATGCAGGGGTGTTGAAGGGCTGATTGGGCGGTTCTGAGTGCAACACCGAGCTATTGACGTGCGACCTGGCACTGCTACCAGCGCGCAACTGATCATTCTATCGAAAAATCGCCAGATGTTATTGAAAAAGTCGTTTCGTAGGAAATAACATTAGTTGCTCTATATTAATCCCCCCCTCATAGTTACCGGGATGATCGGGGCAGTTCTGATGAATGAACTGACTCGATCCCTCAACTCGAATATCTTATGTAGTATTGCCCGCCAGAATCGAAAAACAAGAAAATTTACCACTGACCACACGCTAATATTAGATAAGGGATGCGATGAAAAACCTCAGAAGTTACGATCCAATATGGATGGGTGTTCTGACTGGATTGGCGGCTCTAGTTTTATGGTATTTCGCGAGCCTTGCAATTGAAAAACAAGTGATACCTGCAGCGGATAAGGTTTGGCCTTTTTTTCTGCCGGCATTGGCGCTTTCGCGGGCTCATACTTCGCCTTCTTATTTCGTAAACATGAGGAAGAGCAAATAAATCTCAAAAAGAGAAAAAGTGCGTTGGATGCATGTTTATTTACATTGGCGCGGCAGTACAACGCATTGTATCAAATTAAAGAAACTTACGATGCTTTCCCGGAAATTGTAGAAAGGGCGATCTCTATGCCTGCTATTAAATTTCCCGAATATAAAGATGTAAGAATTGATTTTGATAGTCTTAACTTCTTGTCAGATATCGAAAAAATTGCCCATCCCCTCAATCTGACCACAGAACAAGAACGTTTTGAAGCAGCTTTAAGAAGCGTAGAAATCAGAGCTAAATTTCATGCGGAAAAACTTTAACCCGCCATTGAGCAGCACAATATTAACGGACGCGAGCTATCTGGCGACGAACTAGAGATAGTGCTGGGAGAACTATTATTTAACACTGCGATAAATTACGTCCAATACACCTATAGGCACCTTTATGATAGTTTAATTTCCATTGATGAAATCCATCAGAAAACTTGGAAAATTGCCAAGTCTCTCTTTCCCGAAAAAAATTCCTGCCCTCAAAATCACAAATGGACGAACTTAACAAGAATGGACTGTTCAATCCGCCAGAATGACAATTGAAATTAATGTAAATAATGATTTTATTGTGCTTCGGTGTCGCCGGGTTTAGCTGCACTACCTCATCGCCACTTAGGTCATTGATCTGTTGCAGGCGTGATTGCAATATTTCTAACTCGCTCATTGCTCAAATTTGCGCAACTTACTTAAATAGAACCAAAGCCCAATATTCTACGGAATAATGCCCATCAGTTGCGGCGGAATCCGCAGGGCAGCGAGCTGTTCATGAAAGGATCCTATTGGCCGAAAGTTAACGGCACGACTGACCGCTTTTGGCCGATTCTGTTGAAAAAGTCGGGCGTGGTTTTCGCCACAGAAAAATCCGCGCCTGAGATCAAAATCTAAAAACGGCGCAGAGGTATTCGGACTCGGATTTCACGCAGCAGCGCATAAAAAAGACGTTTTTGTCGATCCGTATTCTGGCTGCTTGAGAAAACCGACTTTTTCAACAGAATCGGCCGATTACTGCCGCTCGTGACGGGCAGCTATCGGCCAGTAGCGGTCGTTCTTGACTGCATTTCCGGTTAATTACAGACCAGGAATGTGTCTGGAAAACTGGGGGCGATTCAGTTTTCGTCGATGAACTCGACCTTGACCAGCTGGGTTCCGAGGGTGTCGCCCCGGCTGAAACAGGTCGGCCCGCCTACCATCCTGCCGACCTCCTGAAGATCTACATCTACGGTTACTGAGATCTGGTGTGTAATGTCCTGGCTGGCAGATATCCATTAGCAGAATTTCTGCTTTGCTGAACGCAAATCCAGGCTGGTAGATCAACTCCAAAACGCCCTGGGTGAACACTTGTTCCACCGAGTCTACGAGAAAGTCCCCGTCCAGTCCGTCCTTAAAGCCCTGCGCATTCAGCCGCGCCTTGGCGGCCTGTTCCTCTGCAGACTGTTGGAATGGATATGTCACTCAGCTTCACCCCAAGCCCTGGCCCAAGAACTGGGGCCAAGGACGTAGAAAGATGCCCCTTTGGCGTCCACCACATTCAAGAACTGACGACATGATGGCTGCTTTGAAGCTCGGGTTGGGGCCACGCCTCATCGCACATTGCGGTACAACATCAACCGCGCGCTTTCATGCAGGCCTCTGGTCAATTCGACCAGACGCTGGAACTCATCGGGGTTTTGCCCGGCCACGTTGTCCAGGGGGGTCAGGGAGCGCAGGTCGTGCAAGGTCGGCGCACTGCCGTCATGCTGCATCTGTAACAGATAATCCTGGGTGACCCCGCCGATCAGCGGGAAAGTGCCCTCGCGCAAGACCAGCGGTACCACACGCTCGCCCTCCGGGGCCGGTTGCTGTATATCGCGCCCCATCGCCCCATTGTTGAACGCAACGCCCACCATCCCCGCGACCGTCGGCAACAGGTCCGCCAGCCCCACCGCCTCCTCGATCACCCTGGGCTTGAGCAAGCCCGGGGCGTGAATCAGCATTGGCACGTGGTTGCTTTCCAGGCCCAGTTGCTCGAAAGCCGGCGGCATATGGGGTATCTGGCTGATACGGGTGTTGTGGTCACCAAAGAACACGAAAATCGTGTTGTCGTAGTAACCACCCGCCTTGGCCATTTCCATCAACTTGCCGATATTGAAGTCCAGTAGGCGCACCGCGTTGTACTGTTCGACACTGCGTGAGCCGGCGGCTTGCACTTGCTCCAGGGACAGGTTGCTGCGCTTGAAACCGTCATTGTCCCGAGGAATGGTGAACGGGCGATGATTGCCCGCCGTCTGGACATAGGCAAAAAAGGGCTGGTCCCGCGGCAGTTCCCGCAGGATCCGGTCGCTTTCCTTGAACAGATCCAGATCGGAAATGCCCCATACATCGACTCGAGGTGACTGCCAGTGGCGCTCTTCATACAAGCGCACGCCGTCGATGCTCTGCTGGATCAAGGCATTGATATTGGCCCATCCGGCATTGCCGCCAATCATGTACAGCTTCTGGTAATCGGTGAAGGCATTGATAAGCGTGTGCTGGCTTGTGATCAGGGGATGGCGGGTCGCCGTTTCCTGGCGCGTGACATCCGGGACGCCGGTGATACTCGCCCACACGGTCTTTGCGGTGCCAGTGACCGGCACGTAGAAGTGTTTAAAGAACCAGCTCTGGGTCGCCAGCCGGTCGAGGTTGGGCGTCGGGTCTAGAGGGTTGCCATATGCGCCGACCGCACTGGTGCCCAGGGATTCGAGCATCACAAACATCACGTTCGGCGTTGCGTCCAGGCGATACGGCTGCACTGTTTGCCCACGCTCGAACGTCAGGCTCTGCGGATCGGGGCGGTCCACCCCCAGGTAGTGGGCAACCACTGGGTAATGCTCACGCACCTGTGGCTCATCGAACTGCGCCTGGCCGGCCTTGAGTGTGTCGTAGAAAAACAGCACCGGGTTCAGGCCCAGTGCCGCGATCTTGCCGTTGCCAGAGAAAAACGCATCGCTCCAGCGCAGTGGTACCGGGTTTTGCAGGTTGAGACTTTCCACTCGCCCAAGCAGCGCCAACAGCACAGCGATCAACCCCAGACCGCTGCCGAACGCCAGTGAAGCGCGTCGAATGGCCCGGGGTGGACGCCCCAGTGTCAGGCGTTCCAACCTCACAAAAGCGCAGAACCACACACCCAGCACCAACAACCAGGCAAGGGCGATCCACAGCACCGGATAGGTCTGCCAAACCATCTGCTGCGAAATTTGTGCGTCTTCCAGGTAGCGCAACACGCTGGCGTTAAGCCGCACCCCAAGATAGGCGTAATGGCCGAAGTCGATGATGTACACCCAGCCGACGAAGCCCAGCGTCAGCAGCCAATAGCCCCGTGCCACAACGCGCAAGCCCGCAACGCGCACCAGGTTCCAGCGCGGCATCCACGCTAGCACCGCCAACGGCAACACCAGCAACACCGCCAGGCGCAGGTCGAAACGCAAGCCGATGCCCAGGGTGTCGAGCAACTGCCGGTTATCAGCGAACTGCGCCGGATCGATGCCGGAAAACCCCAGCACAAACACCAGCCGCAGCCCTGCAAACAGCAAAAACGCCAGACCTATCGCCCCTACGCCATAGCGCAGGCGCCGCGATTGCAACCAACCCATTATTGACCTCTATGTAGTTTGACGCTCTTCACGCAGAGCACGCTGCCCGCCACCAGGCAATAGCCCCCCAGCAGTGGATCGATCAGGTAGTCCCAGTAGTTTTCCGACGCTTTCAGGCGTAACGCAAAGGCCAGTGTGCCGAGCGCGAGCATCCACACGGCCAACTTATTGCGCAGCCACAACAGCCCCAAGGCGAGCAGCGCAACCAGCACAATCATCGGCCTTGGATTGAAGCCCCAGCGATAGGGATCAAAGTAAGTCAGGCCCATGGTGGCCGGGTACAACAGCGCCGCTAGCAGTCCGAACAGCAGCAGCACCTGAGCGCGCGCCCGAGGTGCTTGTGGCTCGAGCAGCCCCAGGCGCACCAGACTTACCCAGCCCAGCAGTACCAAGGTGCTGATTGCCAAATCATCGGTAAAACTGCGCACGTAGGCCGCCAGCGGCAGGTCATTGAGGGGGATAAAACTGAACAACGCCAACCCTGGCAACAGCCACGGGCGCCAGGACTGCAGGTAACGCAGCGACCCGAGCAGGACAAAACCGAGGAGGATGAAGGTCAAATGAGCCTGCCATAGCAACAACATCACAGGCGCTCCGCCAGCCAGGCTTCGTTGAAGCTGACATGTTTGATAAAGGTGTTATTCCATGAGTAGACCAGGTGATACACGCCGTCCTGTCCACGGCTGAAATATGGGTACTCGTACTCGAAATCACAGCCCCTAGGCTTGCACACCCGGTAATCCAGGTTACTGAGGAAACGCTGCTCCAACGGCAAGCGCCGTGCGCCGCTGGAGGCCCGGAAGCCGGCGCCGATGATCGCCTTGTAGGCCTCGGGGGCGAAGGGTTGGCCAAGCGGATCCGGTGATTGATCCAACTCGATTACATTGCGCCAGTCATTGAGGTTCGCGTCGGTGCCATACAGGCTGAGTTTGAAGCGCCCGTCACGCAGGTCATTGAGCGCCACCAGCAAGCCGTTATCGGCAGTGCCGACCGCGGCCAGGGATGAGTTGGGATTGGCCGGTTCAAGAGGGTAAGGCTCACTCCAGGTCTGCCCGGCATCATCGGTGCGGCTGGCAAGCACGCGATGATGGGTATCGCCGGCATAACGCAGCATCGCCACCGCGCGACGTTCGTCCAGGGGCACGATGGTCGGCTGCAGCGAATGCTTGCCCCGGCTGATGCGGAATTTATCAATCACCGCACCATCGGCGCTCAGGTACAGGTATTCGGAAAACTTACCCATGAGTTCGTGATAGACCGGCAAGCCAATCGAGCCGTCGGCATGAAAAACCGGCGCCGCACGCACCAGGGTGCTGACGTTGAAAAACGGTGAGGTGATCAGTTGCCGTGGCGCCGACCAACTGCGCCCCAGGTCTTCGGACACCATCACATTGATCGCGCTGGTCGCCCAGCCCCCCACCGACACCGATACATAGAACATCCACAGGCGCTGATCGGGCGCGAGGGCAATCACCGGGTTGCCTAGCTTGCGGATGTAGCGCCCGGTGCCATCTCGGGTCGACTCACGGGTCGCCAACACATGCTCGGCGCCCCACTCCGTGGTCTTGGCGTCGAACCGCGCAGTACGGATCTGCACGTCGGCGGCGCCTTCACGCGAGCCGGCAAACCACACGGCCATCAAGTCGCCGCCCGGCAGTGCGGTAACCGACGACGAATGCACAAAGTCATCCAGTTGCGAGGACACGAACCGGCTGTTGTAGACCGGCTCGGCGCTAGCGGCCAAGGGCGCGGCCGGCCGGGCGAAAGGCGCCAGGACATGGGCCGGATGACTGCGCCAGGCCGCCCAGAAGACCAGGCATAGCGCCAGGCTGGCGAGAATGAATTTCAAGCGAAAAGACAGCACGCGCATAGTGAGCTCATGGCAAATGCAGGGTGGGGAGTAGAGATAAGACAGCGGTGTCAGTGCGCAGAATCATCCGGCAACCGACGCCGGCGACCGGTCAGCATCGATAACGGCAGGTTGTCGCGTACCTGGAAGCTTTCAAACACGGCCGCTGCGATATGCAAGCACACCAGCACCAGCAGGCCATTGACCGCAGTTTCATGCACTTGCAGCGGCCAATCGGCGCCCCATAAGGCATCGACCTCGTCCATGACCCAACCGCTCAAGCCCGCCGTCAACATCGCCAGGAGCATCAAAATCATCACCAATGCACCCAACGGCGAGTGACCGAGGCGATGCTCCGGGCGCCTGGTGTGCAGGGAACGCACATGGGCGGCGAGCCTTGCCGGGGTCGGCCAGAAGTCCGCCCAGCGCGCACTGCGTGGCCCGACAAATCCCCACAGCAGCCGTACCAGCAACCAGCCCATGGCGTAATAGCCGAGCCAGACATGCCAATCGTCGCCGCCCTCAGTGAAGAAGTAGTTGGCGACAAAGACCCCGGCGATGGACACGTGAAACAGCCTCACCAGCGGGTCCCACAGTGCTATGGAGTTGCCTGGCATCAGCCCTTGATCTCGGTCTTGACCGCTTTGCCGCTGACCGGGTCGTGGTAGATCTCAACCTTGCGCTTGTCCTTGTCGAACCCGTAGATCTCATAGCAGTTGCCATCGGTGATCTTGAACTTGCTGATCTCGTAGCCCTGGGCTTTCAACTGGTCCTGGAACGCCTGCGGGTCTTGCCATTGCGCGCGCTGCTCCGTGGTGCATTGCGGTCCGGCAAGGGCCAGGGGGCTGGCAACAATCAGCGACAACAACAGAATTTTGCGCATGGTGACACTCTCGCTCGTTGAGGAAGGTCTCACTGTGCAAAACCAAGCTTAATGAAGTCTTAGCTGGTAATGAGTGGTTACATGTTTCTCGTCGCCCGGCCTGCCACGCCCGTCTCGGCAGCGGCATGATGCCGCCGATATCACATCGGGAATACACCATGCGCCTATTGTTGGTCGAAGATGATCGGGCCCTCGGCCAAGGCATCCGCGTCGCCCTGAGCAGCGAGGGCTACACCCTGGACTGGTTGCACGACGGCGCCAGTGCGCTGCATGCGTTACGCAGCGAAAGCTTCGATCTGCTGCTGCTCGACCTTGGCCTGCCGCGCCTCGACGGCCTGGCCCTGTTGCGTCAATTGCGCGATCGGCAACAGGACCTGCCGGTATTGATCCTGACCGCCCGCGACGGCACCGCCGAACGGATTGCCGGGCTGGATGCCGGCGCTGACGACTACCTGATCAAACCCTTCGATGTCGACGAACTCAAGGCCCGCATCCGCGCCTTGCTGCGGCGCAGCCAAGGCCGCGCGCAGCCACTGCTGGAGCATGCGGGCGTGTGCCTGGATCCGGTCGGCCAGCAGATCACCTGGCACGGCAACCCGGTGGTGGTGACGCCGATGGAGTACCAGTTGCTCCATCAACTGTTGTCGCGCCCCGGCAACGTGGTGACCCGCGAACGCCTGTCCCGGGCGTTGTATGGTTGGCAGGAAAAGGTCGAGAGCAACACCCTGGAAGTGTTGATCCATAACCTGCGCAAAAAACTTTCGACCGAGCTGATCCGCACGGTGCGCGGCGTCGGGTATGTGATGGAGCTCAAGCCATGACCTCGATACGTACACGCATTCTGGTGCCGGTGCTGATCCTCGTTCTGCTGGGCGATGTGCTGATCAGTTGGCTGGTGCTGCGCGACAGCCACCACGAGATCGAAGAAGTGTATGACGCCCAGCTCGCGCAAAGTGCGCGCCTGCTGCAAGGTGTGCTGGCACAACGTGCGCCGGGGGACAACGATTGGAACCGGCTCTACCAGGCCTTCGACGCAGCCATGAGCCGCGTGGGCGACACTGGAGCAGCGCACCCTTACGAAACCCGCCTGACATTCCAGGTGTGGCGCACTGACGGCCAATTGCTGGTGCGCTCGGCCGAAGCCCCGGAACTGAAGGCACCACCGGCGACCCTCGGCGCCCACGACCTGATGGACAACGGCCACGACTGGTGCGCCTTCCTGCTCAAGGACCCACAGCAAGGACTGCTGATCTGGGTGGGCGAGCGTGATGACATTCGCCAGGACCTGATCCAGCGCATCGTCGGCCATACGCTGTGGCCCAGTGTGATTGGCGTGCCGCTGCTGGCCACCTTGATCTGGCTGACCATCGGCTGGGGGTTGCAGCCGTTGCGCGCAATGGCCCGTACCATCCGTGGACGCACTACCGAAACCCTCAAACCGCTCAACCTGCGCCCCCTACCCCACGACCTCGAACCCATGCAGACCGCGCTCAATCGCCTGTTGCAACAGATCGACAAGCTGCTGGCGCGAGAACGACGTTTTATCGCCGATGCCGCCCACGAGCTGCGCACGCCTCTGGCGATCCTGCGGATCCATGCGCAAAACGCCCAGATGGCCGGCACCCCACAGCAACGGGAGGAAGCCCTGGAGTTTCTGGTCAGCGCCGTCGACCGCGCCACGCGCATCGCCAGTCAGTTGCTGACCATGGCGCGTATCGAGCCGCGCCTGGCCAACCCCGAGCGATGCGAAGTGGAACTGACCGAGCTGGTGCGGGAGGAACTGGCCGAACTGGCACCCCTGGCGCTGGCAAAGGATATCGAGCTGACCCTCGACAGCGACCACCACTGCCTGGTCAAGACCGACCCCATTGCCCTGGCCATCGCCCTTCAGAACCTGGTGACCAACGCCCTGAACTTCGCCCCGCCTGGCAGCGAGGTCAGGGTCCAAGTACAACCGCAGGGCTGCGGGGCGGTGTATATCAGCGTCGAGGATGCCGGCCCCGGTATCGATGAGGGTGAATATGCGCGCCTGTTCGAGCGCTTCTACACCCAGGGGCACGGCAACGGCGCCGGGTTGGGACTGGCGATCGTGCAGATGATCGTCAGCAAGATCGACAGCAGCTTGCAGTTGTACAACCTGCCCCAGGGCGGGCTATGCGCTGAACTGCGGATCAACCAAGGCGCGCCGCTTCATTCAAGTTGAGCGGCTTGCTGGCGGGTTTTGACGTTTTTTTCATGTTTGCCCGCATAAGATCCCGGACCTCGTTGGGGAGTAGCCTGCTTGCGAGTCTTTCGCAAGCGTTCGTATCAACATTCTCGGCAACCTGCCGTGGTACGAACACCTTTTGGTTGGTGAGACCAGCGACACATCCATGCCTAAAGTCGGGCGTGTGGTTGTGTCGTTGACTCATAGCCCGACTGGAAGATCACCCGTGAATCCTGTTTCCCTCATTTTCTTGGCCCTGGCCATGTCCACGGATGCATTTGCCGCTGCTATCGGCAAAGGTTCCAGTCTGCACAAACCACGCTTGACCGAAGCACTGCGTACCGGCCTGATCTTCGGCGTCATCGAAGCCATCACTCCGATTATCGGCTGGCTGATCGGCCAAGCCGCAACACGCTGGGTGGCAAACTGGGAT
The DNA here is from genome assembly GCF_900004965.1 of Pseudomonas sp. 44 R 15. Lineage (NCBI taxonomy): Bacteria > Pseudomonadati > Pseudomonadota > Gammaproteobacteria > Pseudomonadales > Pseudomonadaceae > Pseudomonas > Pseudomonas sp. 44 R 15. Next base: position 150,517 of record NZ_CVTU01000112.1, on the reverse strand, counting down.
CACTGGATCGCCTTCACCTTGCTGGTGCTACTGGGCCTGCACATGATTCACAATGGTCTCAAACACGAAGACGAGACCGAGGAGAAAAGCGGCCAGCACTCCTTTCTGGTCCTTGCCGTCACCGCGTTCGCTACTAGCATTGATGCCCTCGCGGTCGGAGTCGGCCTGGCGTTTGTCGATGTGAATATCTGGGTGGCAGCAGCGGCCATCGGCTTAGCAACCATGACTATGGTCACCATCGGCGTGATGCTCGGACGAGTCCTAGGAACAGTGTTCGGTAAACGAGCAGAGATCGTAGGCGGCGTTGTATTGATGATCGTTGGTGCAACTATCCTGTATGAGCACTTGGCCGTCTGATCAACCCACGCGTGTCACTGAGCAGTAACTGCTGCAAATCCTCCCCAATGCCCGCCCAGTTGCGGGTATTTTTTGGCCTGCGCTGAACCGCGCCATGGCCCGCCACAAGATAGATAGCCCGGTGCGCGTGGCCGCGTGTCAGTCCAACTCGCCGCCCCGGGTGGTGGCAGTAGGGTGCCACACTCCGTCCTTAAAGCCTGCGCTTTGCGCTCGCGCTGCGACAAGGCAAGGTTGCAGTCACCGCAGAACGCACTGGATCAGGGAACCCTACGCTCGCAGCAAAAATAGGAGGGTTTCAGTTTCGTGACATTTGGCCCAAGGCCGCATCGGAAATCGCCGATATCAGCGACGCAAGTCTACTGTTGGGCCATACAGGTTTACAGGCGACTGGCGCCACCGCTAAACCCTCCAAACAGGCAAAGCTTCGGAACGCCTACCCCAAAGTTTGGACCCCCTCTCAGAAACCGTTTCTGCCTATCCAAACCCCGAAAACGCAAAAGCCCCGCAATAGCGGGGCTTTCGTGTAAATCTTGGCGGGAAACCAGGGATTCGAACCCTGGGAACGCTATTAACGTTCGCCGGTTTTCAAGACCGGTGCATTCAACCACTCTGCCAATTTCCCTTGTGCATCACGGGATTATAGTCGCTCATCCCGTCTCAGCGGGCGCCATAATACCCGAATGAAACACACTGTCAAACTCTCTGCATAGCTTGTTACAGAGCGTCTGTTATGATCTTTGCGACTGAACGTTTCAAAACTGAAGGAGTGTCGCCATGCGCGAACAGAATTACGCAGTGAATGGCAACGCGCAGGCTGAGCAGCTTGAAGTCAGCCGCGTGTTGCGCAATACGTACGGCCTGCTCGCCCTTACCCTCGCATTCAGCGGCGTGATGGCTTACGTGGCCCAGCAGATGCGCGTCGGTTATCCGAATATCTTTGTCGTGTTGATCGGCTTCTATGGTCTGTTCTTCCTGACCAACAAGCTGCGCGACTCGGCCTGGGGCCTGGTGTCGGCGTTTGCCTTGACCGGTTTCATGGGCTTTATCCTCGGCCCGATCCTTAACCGTTACCTCGGCATGGCCGGCGGTGCGGAAGTGGTCAGTTCGGCATTTGCCATGACTGCACTGGTGTTTGGTGGCCTGTCGGCGTACGTGCTGATCAGCCGCAAGGACATGAGCTTCCTGGGTGGTTTCATCACTGCAGGCTTCTTCGTGTTGCTGGCGGCGGTGGTGGCCGGCATGTTCTTCCAGATCAGCGGGTTGCAACTGGCGATCAGCGCAGGCTTCGTACTGTTCTCCTCGGTGTGCATCCTGTTCCAGACCAGCGCCATCATCCATGGTGGTGAGCGTAACTACATCATGGCGACCATCAGCCTGTATGTGTCGATCTACAACCTGTTTATCAGCCTGTTGCAGATCTTCGGCATCATGAGCCGTGACGACTGATTGTCAGCGCTATAAAAAATGCCCCGTATCGTGAGATACGGGGCATTTTCATTTGTGGGGCGGTGGACGCTCAGTACCTGTTAGGTTCCATCTCAAGCTCGACCCCGAAGCGCTCGGCAATGTCCTGCTGGATACGCAGCGCCAGGTTGGCAATATCCCGCCCGGTGGCTGAGCCATAGTTCACCAGCACCAGCGCTTGCATTTTATGCACGCCGGCATCGCCATCACGAAAGCCCTTCCAACCCGCCTTGTCGATCAGCCAACCGGCGGCGAGCTTGACTTGCCCGTCTGCCTGAGGGTAAGCCACCAAGTCCGGATACTGGCTTTTCAGCTCGGCAGCCAGGGCCTGGGGCACCAAGGGATTTTTGAAAAAACTACCGGCATTGCCCAGCTCTGCCGGGTCCGGCAATTTTTCGCGACGAATACTGCAGATCGCCTGGCTCACATCCTTCGGCGTGGCCTCGGTGATGCCCTGCGCGGCCAGGCGCTGTTGCACCGGGCCGTAATCGAGTTTCAGGTGACTGGCGCGGCTCAGGGCAAAGCGTACCCGCAGGATCAACCAACGCCCGACTTCATGCTTGAACAGGCTGTCGCGGTAAGCAAACTTGCATTCGTCCAGGCTGAAATCCCGCAGCTCGCCCGCCTGGCGATCCAGCGCCGTGAGGCCGGCAAACACGTCCTTGATCTCGACGCCGTAAGCGCCGATGTTTTGCATCGGCGCGGCACCGACCGTGCCGGGGATCAAGCTGAGGTTTTCCAGGCCGCAAAAACCCTGTTCCAGGGTCCACGACACAAAGGGGTGCCAGGCTTCGCCCGCCTCCGCTTCAACCACCACGTACACGCCATCATCGTGCAGCACGCGAATGCCCTGGGTCGCCATGCGCAACACCAGGGCGGGCACGTCCCGGGTCAGCAGCAGGTTGCTGCCGCCGCCGATCACCAACAGCGGCACACTGTGCGCGTCGGCGTAGGCCAGGGCCTCATGCACATCGGCATCACTGCGGGCCTCGGCAAACAGCTGGGCGCGTACGTCGATGCCAAAACTGTTGAATGGCTTGAGCGATACCTGCGCTTGTACGTGCAAGGTCATAGCCGGCCCTTCAATTCGATCACCAATGAATCACAGGCGCGCTCGATCAGGTCCAGCACCCGGTCAAAGCCTTGTTCGCCTTCGTAGTAAGGGTCTGGCACCTCGTCCACTTCGCCGTCGAAGCGGCGCAGGAACAAATCCAGCTGCGCCTTGCCCTGCGCAGGCTGCATGGCTTTGAGGTTGCGCAGGTTGCTGTGGTCCATGGCCAGGATCAGGTCATAGCGCGCAAAATCAGCGCGGCTGACCTGTTGGGCACGCTGGGCTGACAAGTCATAGCCCCGCGCCAGCGCTGCGCGTTGGCTGCGCAGGTCCGGTGGGTTGCCGATATGCCACTCCCCGGTCCCCGCCGACGCCACCTCAACCTGATCGGCCAGGCCGGCTTCGCGCAACTTGTGGCGCAAGACGCCTTCGGCGGTGGGCGAACGGCAGATATTGCCCAGGCAGACAAACAGGACCTCCATCAAGCCCCCAGCAGGCGACGGACGCGCTCAAGATCTTCCTGGGTATCGACGCCTGCGGGCGGTGCTTCCAGCGCATCGCCCACGTGGATACGCACGCCGTGCCACAAGGCCCGCAGTTGCTCCAGGGATTCGGTGTTTTCCAACCAGCACGGGCCCCAGCTGACGAAGTCATGCAGGAAACCGGCGCGATAGGCGTAGATGCCGATGTGGCGGCGGTACGGCACGCCTGGCGGCAGTACGCCGGGGTTGCTGGCAAAGGCGTCCCGCGCCCAGGGCAGGGTCGAACGGCTGAACGTCAGGGCCAGGCCGTTGATATCGCTGACCACTTTCACCACGTTCGGGTTGAACAAGGTTTCACTGTCTTCGATCGGTTCGGCCAGGGTCGCCATGCGCGCCTCGCCATGGGCCGCCAGATTGGCGGCGACCTGGTCGATGACGCTGGGCGGGATCAACGGCTCGTCACCTTGCACGTTCACCACGATGGCGTCGGGCGCCAGGCCCAGTTGCGTCGCCACTTCGGCCAGGCGATCGGTGCCGGAATTATGGTCTTCGCGGGTCAGCACCGCCTCGGCGCCGAAACGGTTGCAGGCTTCGATGATGCGCGGATCGTCAGTCGCCACCACCACCCGCTCAGCGCTGCTTTTGCAGGCCTGTTCCCACACCAGTTGGATCATCGGCTTGGCGCCGATCATTTGCAGCGGCTTGCCCGGCAGGCGGGTCGACGCATAGCGCGAGGGAATCACCACGGTAAAGGCGGTAGTCATTTATCCAGGCGCTCATCGGTGGTCAGGGTGCGCGCTTCGCTCTCGAGCATCACCGGAATGCCGTCACGGATCGGATAAGCCAGGCCGGCACCTTTGCTGATCAGCTCGGTTTTATCGGCGCTGAGCTTGAGCGGGCCTTTGCAGATCGGGCAAGCAAGGATGTCGAGCAATTTGGTGTCCATGGGTATGTCCTGGAAATAAACGGTTTAAGGCAAAACACGGTTGGGCAGCAGGCGCATCAGTTGTGTGTCGAACCAGGCGACAAACGCCGGCGACGGCAGCGCATCCACCGCAAGGTACCACCAGTCGGGCCGGGCGAAGGCGCGGCACTTCACCGCGTCCTTTTCAGTCATGACCAGCGGCCAATGCGGTGTGAAATCCAACACCTGGGCACTGTAGGGCGCGTGGTCGGCAAACGCATGGGGGATCGGCTGCCAGTGTAGCGTTTCAAGGGTATTGAAGAAACGTTGCGGATTGCCGATACCGGCAACCGCGTGTACCTGCTGGCCTGGCGGAAAGTAGGTGACCGGCTGCCGCTCGCCACTGTGCAGGTTGATCAGCGCCGCAGGCGCAAGGCCAAAGGCAAAGCCGTCTTCGCGGTCCTCGGCGGCACCGTTATAGAGCAGCGCATCCACGCTGTGCAGGCGCTCGACCGGCTCGCGCAACGGCCCGGCCGGCAGGCAACGGCGATTGCCCAGGCCACGGGCGGCATCGATCAGTACCAGTTCGAGATCGCGGGCCAGACGATAGTGTTGAAGACCGTCGTCGGAAAGGATCAGGTCCAGGGTTTCGCTGGCCAACAGCGCGTTCACCGCGCGGCTGCGGTCCGGATCGATCATCAACGGGACACCGCAGCGCTGCACGATCAGTAAAGGTTCGTCGCCGGCCACGTCGGCACTCTGATTGGCCTCGACTCGCCAGGGCAACTGTGGCGGCTTGGCGCCATACCCCCGACTGACCACGCCCACGCGCAGGCCACTGCGGCGGCAGTGCTCGATCATCCACAGGATCAGTGGCGTCTTGCCCGTGCCACCGACGGTGATATTCCCCACCACCACAACGGGCACCGGGGACCGATAGATAGCGCCCTCGCCCGCCAGGAAGCGCGCGCGCTTGCGCTGCACGACCCGGCGATACAACGACTCCAGCGGCCGTAACAGCACAAGCGCCGGATGGCCCTCATACCAGGCCTTGAGCAAACGTTCGGACATGGCCATCAGGGTGGGCTCGCCGCCTCGACGGTGGTCATGCGCAGATGACTGAAACCGAGCTTGCCGGCGGCGTCCATCGCGGTGATCACCGCCTGATGCTGGGTCTTGCCGTCGGCACTGATCGACAGTGGCAGGCTGGTATCGCCGCCGGATTCCTTCTGCAAGGCTTGCATCAGGCTGGCCAGGTCGTTTTTCTCCAGCAACTGGTTGTTCACCGAAAACACCCCATCGGCGCTGATGGCAATGTCCAGTTGCTTGACCTGCTGGTCTTCGGCCGGCGAGCCGCTGACGGCTTCGGGCAAGTCGACGCGCAGCTGGGTTTCCCGGGTGAACGTGGTGGTGACGACAAAGAACAGCAGCAGGATAAACACCACGTCGATCAGCGACGCGAGGTTGATATCGACATTTTCCCGTTGCTTGCGGCGAAATTTCACACTTTGCCCTCGACCAGGTCCACATCACGGTCGCCCTGCACCACTTCCACCAGCTTGATGGCTTCCTGTTCCATGCCGACCACCAGTTCATCGATGCGCCGTTGCAGGAAGCGGTGGAAGAACACCGAAGGGATACCCACCATCAGGCCCGCGGCCGTGGTGATCAGTGCTTTGGAAATACCACCGGCCAGCACGGCGGCGTTGGTGGTCATGCCCGAGCCCATGAACGAGCTGAAAATATCGATCATACCCAGCACCGTGCCCAGCAAACCGAGCAGCGGCGCCATGGCGGCGATGGTGCCGAGGGCGTTGATGTAGCGCTCCAGTTCATGGATCACCCGTGCGGCGGCTTCCTCGATGCACTCTTTCATGATCTCGCGACCATGCTTGGAGTTGGCAAGGCCGGCGGCAAGGATTTCACCCAGCGGCGAATTGGCGCGCAGCTCCTTGAGCTTCTCTTTGTCGAGCTGCTTGTTCTTGATCCAGCCCCAGACTTGCCCCAGCAGATGCTCGGGGGTGACGCGACTGGCGCGCAGGGTCCACAGGCGTTCGGCGACGATGCCGAGTGCGGCGATGGAACTCATGATGATCGGCAACATCATCCAGCCGCCGGATTTGACCAATTCCCACACAGTGAATGCCCCCTCGAAAAAGTGCGCCACTTTATCATATAGGTTCGGCGGCAGGGTTCGTTGGCCGCAGACCAGGCTGTCGCAGCCTGCGGTGTTTGGTAACGCCGGATTACGGCAACGGTTCGCGCCAGAACCGGCGTTGACTGCGCGCAACAATGGCGGGCTGGAAGGCGCCCAACTGAAAGCGCACGGCCCCGTGTTCGGCGCTGTCGTATAGTCGGCTGCCCTGGGCCTGATAGCGTGCGAGCACTTGCGCATGAGGATGACCGAAGGCGTTGCCCCGCCCTCGGGAAATCAGCACCGACGTGGGGGCGAGCCGGTGCACAAAGGATCGGGATGACGAGCTGCGGCTACCATGATGGGGCGCTTGCAGCCAATCGGTTGGCACCGCCAGCGGCGTATCAAGCAAGGCGCGCTCCGCTGCGCTGTCGATATCGCCGGTGAGCAACAGCCGTTCACCCCTGGCCTGCACCTGCAACACACAGGACTTTGGATTGCCACTTATGGCGCCGGACCACTGCCACAACGCAAAAGACACACCATCCCACTCCCACCGCTCGCCACTGATACAGGGCCCCGTCCCGAGAAATGCCGGCAACCCCTCGGTTTCGCCGCCTACCACGCGTGCGATGGGCAGACCACGGGCTATCGCTGCCGCGCCACCGGCGTGATCGGCATCGGCATGGCTCAGCAGCAGCATGTCGAGCCGCTGTACCCCGAGCTTTTTCAATGACGGCAAAACCACGCGTGCACCCAGATCGACCGCCCCGGAACGCGGACCGGCATCGTAAAGCAGCGCATGATTGCGGGTGCGCAGGATCAGCGCCTGCCCCTGGCCGACATCCAACTGCACCACCCCCACCTGCCCGTGGGGTACCGACTCCCTGGGAGGAAACACCGCCAGCAACAGCATGGGCCAGCCCAACAACCGAAACGGCACCCCCTTGGGCAGTAGCAGCAGCAGCGCGCCCACCAGGCTGACCAGCCAACACACCAGCGGCACCTGGGCCGGCGTCCAGGCCGGCAACTGCCCGGCGAGAAGGGTCAGCACGTTGAACCACCCTTCCAACGCCCCGCCGGCCAACCAAAGCAGGCCGTCACCGATCACCGGCACCCACAACAGCACCGTGCCTAGCAGCGCCAAAGGCAACACCACCAGACTGATCCAGGGTACAGCGAACACATTGGCCAATGGCGCAGTGAGGCTGATGGGTAAACCCAGCACCAGCAGGATTGGAAACAGGCCGATAGCAATCAGCCACTGGGGACGCGTCCACGCCTGCCAGAGACCCCAGGGGCCCAGCCGTCCACCGAACGTCAGGATCAGGACCGCAACCGCCGCAAATGACAACCAGAAGCCCGGCGTCAGACTGGCCAGGGGTTCAAGCAGCAGTACGCCATTGAACGCCAGCAATAACGGCCACCACGCGCCCAGATGTCGAAAGCGCAGCCGCCACAGCAACACCAGCCCGACCATCACGCAGGCCCGCTGCACCGGCACGCCAAACCCCGCCAGCAGGCCGTAACCCAGCGCTGCGGCAAAGGCCAGGCCGCACGCCCACGGCAGCCATGGCAGGTGGCGCGGCCAGCATCCGTAACGGGCCATCCCGGCCACCAGTGCGTAGATCAGCCCGGCCAGCAAGCCGATGTGTTGACCGGAAATGACTAACAAATGCACGGTGCCGGTGTCTTGCAACACCTGCCATTGCTCCGCCCGCAGCCCGGAGCCGTCACCCAGCACCAAGGCCGCCAGGGCGGCCTCATGGGTTTGCGCATCGGTGGCCATCAGGCGTTGACGCAGGCTGTCGCGCAAGGCGTTGCGGGCCGGCGCCAGGCGCTGGCCGTCTTTCACCGAGCCCGTGGCCCCAATGCGTTGCGCCAGCAGCCAGGCCTCGTGGTCGACGCCATGAAAATTGAGCAGACCGGACGGCCGCCTGAGGGTGACAGCCAAGCGCCATCGCTCCCCACTGCGCACCGGCGGCCCGCCGTGCCAGGACACCCGGATGCGCTTGGGCAGCCGGGCTTTGCGCGACCGGCTGTCGGCCAGTTCAAAGCGCACGCCGGTGTCCGTCTGTTGCGGCAACCCGACCACACGCCCCTCCACCCAACGCGTCTCGCCGTCCAGCGCCGGGCGCAATCGGTCATCCAGTGCCCACTGCGCGCTGATGCAGGCCCAGCTCACGCCCAGCAGGAAAAACGCCAGCGGATAGGTGCGAAACGGCAGCAGCATCAAGGCCAGCACCGGCATGGCCAACAGCCATCCTGTGGGCGGCAACGCCGGAAGAAAGCGCAGGGTCAGTAACCCCAGCGCGAGCGCGAACATCCCTGTCCTCATGAATCATTCCTTTCAATGACTCACTCAGTCTTAGCCGGAGTTCCCAGGGGCGCCTTTGATGTTTTGTCACAAAGTCTGAATTTTCTGTTTATAGAATACGCGCATACTTGCCCCTCGAACTGACCTGGACCCCCTATGCCCCGGCGCTTATTCAAACGGTACATGCCCGACCCCAGCAGTATCAGGGAACACAAGTCATTACAGTTTCTTGGCACCCTGCTGCATGACCCGAACCTCTGGCACCTGAACCGGCACTCGGTGGCTCGCGCCATGGCCGTGGGCTTGTTTGCCGCGTTTATCCCTATCCCGTTGCAGATGTTGCTGGCCGCGATCCTGGCGATCGTGGTGCGCGGCAACATGCCGATTGCCGTCAGCCTGGTGTGGCTGACCAACCCGGTGACGATGCCGGTGGTGTTTTTCTGCACCTACATGACCGGCGCCTGGTTGATGAACGTGCCGCCGCGCAGCCTGCCCGATAACCTGACCTGGGAATGGATCAGCGGCGAGTTGAGCACGATGTGGCAACCATTCCTGCTGGGCTCGGTGGTCTGCGGGTTGGTATTGGGTGCCCTGGCCTACTGCCTGACCATGGGATATTGGCGCTGGTGGGTCGCGCACCAGTGGAAAAAACGCAAATTACGCCGCCGCTGAGGGCTAACGGGCAGGCAGGTGCAGAGGTACACGCTGGCCCTGCGCGCAATGCGCAAGCCCGGGCCGTAAACCGTCCAACCGAATAAAGCGCGCGAAGATACGTTCCAAGTCAGCCTCATCGGTACCTCCCTCCTGTTTCTCCCGCCAGACGCCGGCCGGCGCCGAATCGCCCGAAGATTGCGACATGTCACTAATTTACGAGATTCCCGAGGGCGCAAATGGCTACACTGCGCACGTGGCGTGGGCCGGATGCCTGCGTGGATGATTGATATCAATGTGGTAGCAGGAGAGTGGCGTGCTTAGAAGAATGGGAATAAAAGGCCGCGTACTGTTGCTGACTTTATTGCCGACCAGCCTGATGGCCCTGCTGTTGGGAGGCTACTTCACCTGGATGCAGCTGTCCGAACTGCAGACGCAATTGCTGCAACGCGGCGAAATGATCGCCGAGCAGTTGGCGCCGCTGGTCGCACCCGCCCTGAGCAGCAGGAACACGGACCTGCTGGAACGCATCGCGACCCAATCCCTGGAACAACCGGATGTGCGTACGGTGTCGATCCTGGCGCCGGACCGCTCGTCCCTGGCCCATGCCGGCCCGACCATGCTCAATCAACCGCCCACTGGCAACAGTTCGCACCTGCTGCAGCGCAGCGGCAATGATGCCACCCGCTACCTCATGCCCGTGTTTGGCCGCCATCGCAACCTCGCGGGCGAGCTGATCCCGGATGAGTCCGACCGCCTGTTGGGCTGGGTCGAAGTGGAACTGTCCCACAACGGCATGTTGCTGCGCGGCTATCGCAGCCTGTTCGCCAGCCTGCTGCTGATCGCAATCGGCTTGATCTGCACCGCGGCGCTGGCCCTGCGCATCAGCCGCACCATCAATTCGCCGATCGGCCAGATCAAGCAAGCCGTGGCCCAGCTCAAGGACGGCAACCTGGAAACCCGTCTGCCGCCGTTGGGCAGCCAGGAGCTGGATCAGTTGGCGTCGGGCATCAACCGCATGGCCGAAACCCTGCAAAACGCCCAGGAGGAATTGCAACACAGCATCGACCAGGCCACCGAGGATGTGCGCCAGAACCTGGAAACCATCGAGATCCAGAACATCGAGCTGGACCTGGCCCGCAAGGAAGCCCTGGAAGCCAGCCGGATCAAATCGGAATTCCTGGCCAATATGAGCCATGAGATCCGCACCCCGCTCAACGGCATCCTGGGCTTCACCCACTTGCTGCAAAAAAGCGAATTGTCGCCGCGTCAGCTGGATTACCTGGGCACCATCGAAAAATCCGCCGACAACCTGCTGGGCATCATCAACGAAATCCTCGACTTCTCGAAGATCGAAGCCGGCAAACTGGTGCTCGACAGCGTGCCCTTCAACCTGCGCGACCTGCTGCAAGACACCCTGACCATCCTCGCTCCCGCCGCCCACGCCAAACAGCTCGAACTGGTCAGCCTGGTCTATCGTGACACGCCGCTGTCACTGGTGGGCGACCCGCTGCGCCTCAAGCAGATCCTGACCAACCTGATCAGCAACGCGATCAAGTTCACCCGCGAAGGCACCATTGTTGCCCGCGCGATGATCGAGGACGAACAGGAAGACAGCGTGCAGCTGCGCATCAGCGTGCAGGACACGGGCATCGGCCTGTCCAACCAGGACGTGCGTGCGCTGTTCCAGGCCTTCAGCCAGGCGGACAATTCGCTGTCGCGCCAGCCGGGTGGTACCGGCCTGGGCCTGGTGATTTCCAAGCGCCTGATCGAACAGATGGGCGGCGAAATCGGCGTCGACAGCACACCGGGCGAAGGCTCGGAGTTCTGGATCAGCCTGAACCTGCCCAAGACCCGCGACGACGTTGAAGACTTGCCCAGCGCGCCGCTGCTCGGACGCCGCGTGGCCGTGCTGGAGAACCACGAACTGGCGCGCCAGGCCCTGCAACACCAGTTGGAAGACTGCGGCCTGGAGGTGACCCCGTTCAACACCCTGGAAAGCCTGACCAACGGCATTACCAGCGCGCACCAGACCGAACAGGCGATTGACCTGGCGGTGCTCGGCGTCACCGCCAACGACATCCCGCCCGAGCGCCTCAACCAGCACTTGTGGGACCTCGAACACCTCGGCTGCAAGGTGCTGGTGCTGTGCCCGACGACCGAGCAGATGCTGTTCAACCAATCGGTGCCCAACCCCAACAGCCAGTTGCAGGCCAAGCCCGCGTGTACGCGCAAGCTGCGCCGGTCCCTGGCCGACCTGATCAGCCCGCGCCCTTTGCGCAACGAACCGGGCGAGCCATTGTCCAGCCGTGCGCCGCGCGTGCTGTGCGTGGACGATAACCCGGCGAACCTGTTGCTCGTGCAAACCCTGCTTGAAGATATGGGCGCCAAGGTCATGGCCGTGGAAAGCGGCTATGCGGCCATTGACGCGGTCAAGCAGGAAACCTTCGACCTGGTGTTGATGGATGTGCAGATGCCGGGCATGGACGGGCGCCAGAGTACCGAGGCGATTCGGCAATGGGAAAGCGAACGCCATGGCACGCCGCTGCCGGTGGTCGCCCTCACCGCCCATGCCATGGCCAACGAAAAACGCGCCCTGCTGCAAAGCGGCATGGACGATTACCTGACCAAACCTATCAGCGAGCGGCAACTGGCCCAGGTGGTGCTGAAATGGACCGGCCTGGCCCTGCGCAACCAAGGGCCGGAACGCGTTCCCGAAGGCCCCGGCCCAGGCGTGCAACTGCTGGTGCTGGACCATGAGGAAGGCTTGCGCCTGGCCGCCAACAAGGCCGACCTGGCGGCGGACATGCTCGCCATGCTGCTGGCCTCCCTGGAAGCCGATCGCCTGGCGATCACGGTCGCCCGTGAAGCCAATGACAATCATGCCCTGATCGAACGCGTCCATCGCCTGCATGGCGCCACGCGCTACTGCGGCGTGCCGCAATTGCGCGCGGCCTGCCAGCGCGCCGAAACCCTGCTCAAGCAGGACGACGCCAAGGCCATGGCTGCACTGGATGAACTGGACATGGCAATTGCACGGTTGGCCAGTGAAGCGCGGGTCAGCGCCTGACGCTATTTTCAGGTGGGGCTTGCCCTAATACCTGTAGGAGCGAGCTTGCTCGCGAAAAACTCCCAGGCACCGCGCTCATTCAGGAAGCACGCGTTATCGTTGACGTTTTTCGCGAGCAAGCTCGCTCCTACAGGCATTTTTCACGTGTAAATCGCAGGGAGCCCCTTTCAATGCGCGTCATTCTTTTCAGCAGCCAAGCCTACGACCGCGACAGTTTTAGCGCTGAGCCACTCCCCCAGGGCATCGAGCTGCAATTGCAACCCGCCCGCCTCAACCTCGATACCGTGGCCCTGGCCGAACACCATGAGGTGGTCTGCGCCTTTATCAACGATGACCTCAGCGCCCCGGTACTCGAGCAACTGGCCAAAGGTGGCACGCGCCTGATTGCGTTGCGCTCGGCCGGCTATAACCATGTCGACCTGCGCGCCGCCAAGCGCCTGGGCCTGAGCGTGGTGCGCGTACCGGCCTACTCGCCCCACGCCGTGGCCGAGCATGCCGTGGCGCTGGTGCTGGCCCTGAACCGGCGCCTGCACCGCGCCTACAACCGCACCCGCGATGGCGATTTCAGCCTGCACGGGCTCACCGGGTTCGACCTGGTCGGCAAAACCGTCGGTGTGGTCGGTACCGGGCAGATCGGCGCCACCTTCGCCAGGATCATGAACGGTTTCGGCTGCCGGTTGCTGGCCCACGACCCCTTCCCCAACCCTGAGGTCCAAGCCATGGGCGCGCGCTACGTGAGCCTGCCCGAACTGCTCGCCGAGGCGCAGGTCATCAGCCTGCATTGCCCGCTGACGGCCGACAGCAGGCACCTGATCAACGCCGACACCCTGGCCCACATGCAACCGGGCGCCATGCTGATCAATACCGGCCGCGGTGGCCTGGTCGACACGCCGGCGCTGGTGGAAGCGCTCAAGAGCGGCCAACTCGGTTACCTGGGGCTGGATGTCTATGAAGAAGAGGCCCAGCTGTTTTTCGAGGACCGCTCGGACCTGCCCCTGCAAGACGACGTGCTCGCCCGCCTGCTGACCTTCCCCAATGTGATCATCACCGCCCACCAGGCCTTCCTGACCCGCGAGGCACTGGCGGCGATTGCTGGCACTACACTGGCCAATATTGCAGCGTGGGCCGACGGCCACGCGCAGAACCTCGTCGAGGGATGATCAGCGGTCACATACCGGGCTCATGATAGTCCGGCACCCGTGATAGGATGCCGCGCCTATTTGGAGGATCCATGGCCGAACACGATTTCCGCTTCAGCTTGCTGAGCCCGCAACACACTCTGATCGAATGCCGCGCCCTGGTGCCGGGCCGTTATCAAGTCACCGGCAACGGTGGTTCGATCAAGCATGGCGACGTGCTCATCGTCACCCTGCGCGGCAGCAAAACCCTGTCGATGCGCCTGACCGTGGAAGGTGACGCGCGCTATTCCATCCGCCCGGCGGGCCAATGGGTCGCCATGGCCCAGGGGCCGAAATTCGGCGAGTTGGAGATTCACACCTGGAAGGTCAATTGCGACAGCTGCGACAGCGTGCTGGAGTTCGAATTCGCGGTGGAAACCAAGCTCACCCAGGAACCGCTGCAACCGGCCGCCAATGCCCGCATCAAAGCACTCGGCTGGGCCAGCGAAGGCGACAGTCACCGCTGCCCGAAATGCCAGCAGGCCGCGCAATGAAGCGCCTGCTGCTGCTCGCCGCCATGGGTACGGCCCTGAGCGGCTGCGCCGGCGATGCGGTCAAGCTCAAGCAGGATCACAGCTATGTAGTGGAGTGGATCGGCGAGCGGCCGTTGATGGACTACGCGCACCTGACCGTGACCCTCGGTGCCGATGGTCGCGCCTATGGCAATGGCGGCTGCAACCACTGGTTTGCGCCGTACACCCTTGAAGGCGCCAAACTCAGTTTCGGCCCGATCGGCAGCACCCGCAAACTGTGCGCCGAGGCGCTGATGGAGCAGGAGCACCGCTTCTTCCAGGCCCTGCAAGGCGTACAGCGCTGGGATATCTCGCCGATCGAGCAGACGCGATTCTGGCCCGCCGAAGGCAAGCCGATTCGCTTGTGGCTTGAAGAAGGCTGATATCCCCAATCTTTAGTTTGATGGGGTTCCAAATGTGGGAGGGGGCTTGCCCCCTCCCACACTTTAACCGCGCAAGGCCTTGAGTTTGGCCAACACGCCCTCCGCCGTCTGCTCACCCATCAGTTGCTCGCGCACCTTGCCCTGGTCATCGATGATGTAGGTCACCGGCAGCGCCTCGCTACGCGGAATATCGAAGATGCCCTCCGGGTTCTGCGCCAGTACGGTGAACTTGATGCCCAGCTTGTCACTGGCAGCCTTGAGCTCCTCACCCTGCACATTGTCGAAGTTGACCCCGAACACGCCCACGTTCTGCGCTTTCAACTGTTCGGCCAGGGCATTGAGCTCGGGGATTTCCGTGCGGCACGGGCCACACCATTCGGCCCAGTAATTGACCACCAGCCACTGCTTGTCCAGGCGTTCGGCCGGCACTTTCTGGCCGTACTGGTCAACGCCGTAATCGTTACCGCAGCCGCTGAGCAGCAGGGTTGTGATGATCGCCAATGCTCCGATCAGTCGCCTTGTCATGGGGTAATCCTTCGCAAAAATGAACGTGGGCTGCGGCCTATCGCCTCTGACGGTTTAAGGACAGGCGCCAGCACGGGTAGAATACCCGCCACCTTACGCAAGATGCGACCCGCACATGACCGATCTGACGCTTTATCACAACCCGCGCTGCTCGAAATCCCGCGGTGCGCTTGAACTGCTCGAAGCTCGCGGCCTCACGCCAACCGTGGTGCGCTATCTGGAAACGCCGCTGAACGCGGCACAATTGCAGGCCCTGCTGGCCAAACTTGGCCTCAATGCCCGCCAATTGTTGCGCACCGGCGAAGATGAATACAAAAGCCTCAACCTGGCCGACGCCAGCCTCAGCGAAGCGCAACTGATCGCCGCCATCGCTGCACACCCCAAGTTGATGGAACGCCCGATCCTGGAAACCGCCGATAAAGCCATCATTGGCCGCCCGCCGGAAAACGTGCTGGAGATCCTGCCGTGACTGCGCCCTACGTGCTGGTGTTGTATTACAGCCGCAATGGCTCGGTCAGCGAAATGGCCCGGCAGATTGCCAGGGGCGTCGAGCAAGGCGGCATGGAAGCCCGGCTGCGCACCGTGCCGGCGATCTCAACCGAGTGCGAGGCCGTGGCGCCGAGTATCCCGGACGAAGGCGCGCTGTATGCCAGCCTGGATGACCTGAAACACTGCTCGGCCCTGGCCCTGGGCAGCCCGACCCGTTTCGGCAACATGGCCGCGCCGCTCAAGTACTTCCTCGACGGCACCAGCAACCTGTGGCTCACCGGCGCCCTGGTCGGCAAGCCCGCCGGCGTGTTCACCTCCACCGCCAGCCTGCACGGCGGCCAGGAGACCACTCTGATGTCGATGCTGCTGCCGCTGCTGCACCACGGCATGCTGATCACCGGCCTGCCCTACAGCGAACAGGCGCTGCTCGACACCCAGGGCGGCGGCACGCCCTATGGCGCCAGCCACCACGCCGGGCCTGACGGCAAGCGTCTGCTCGACCCGCATGAAATCAGTCTGTGCCGCGCCCTGGGCCTGCGTCTGGCCAAGACCGCCACACTGCTGGAGAACGGCGTTGGCCAGAAAGCCTAAGGTCCTGCCGTCCCAGGCGTGGCTGGAACCACGGGTCAAGCTGGCGCGCGCACTGAGTCTGCTGGCGTTTTTCGGCCTGGTGGGCTTGTTGTGCGCGTATTACCTGTTCGTCGCCGACCTGCACGGGGCGCGCCCGTGGGTGATCCTGCTGATCGAACTGGTGCCGCTGCTGGTGCTGGCGCCAGGGATGATCACAGGCAGCGCGCGTGGGCATTCGTGGATGTGCTTTGTGGTGAACCTGTATTTCATCAAGGGCGCACTGGCCGCGTATGACCCGAACCGCCAGGGCTTCGGAGTGCTGGAAATGCTGGCGAGCCTGGCGGTGTTTTGTACGGCGCTCTTGTATGTGCGCTGGCGGCATCAGTTGAATCGGCGACTCGCCGATTGACACACTCTGACGATCGTTCCCACGCTCCGCGTGGGAATGCTGCCCCGGACGCTCCGCGTCCCAGACCTTGTGTAAGGGTGACGCAGAGCGTCACAGGATGCATTCCCACGCAGAGCGTGGGAACGATCAGTGGTTGACGGTGTAGGCCAGCATCATCGACAACTGGCACATTGGCCGCCCACTCTCGGCATGCCATTGGTTGAACGCGCCCTGCACCGTCGCCAAATCCCGCAGGCTGGTCGGCGCCTTGTCGACGATCTTCTGCGCATTCAGCGCCGCCACCACGTCATCGCTCGGTACAAACGTATCCTTGCCTACCATGCGCAGGAAACGCGGGGCCGACAGCCCGCCCAACTGGTGGCCGTGCTTGCTCAGGTATTTCCACAGCCCAACGATATCGGTCACCGGCCAGTCGGCGACAAACGCACCGAAGCTGCCCTTTTCCTGCTCGATATCCAGAATCATCTGCGCATTGCGCGGCACGCTCTTGAGCTTGCCCAGGTGGCGGATGATGCGCGTGTCCTGCATCAGCCGTTCCAGATGTTCGGCGCCCATCAGTACGACTTTTTCCGGATCAAAGCCGAAAAACACCTGTTCGAACGCGGGCCATTTCGCGTCGACCACACTGTGTTTCAAGCCCGCACGAAAGACTCGCAGCGCCAGGGTCGACAGGTAGCGATCATCGCTGATCCTGCGCAGTTGTGCCGGGGTCTTGGGCGCAGGCAGATGGGCTTCCAGCTTGGCCGCCGAACCGAAGCGGTTCAGACAATATTCGTGCAGCCACTTGTAATCGCGCATGCCCTCTCCTGGCAGTTGAATGGAAAACGGCGCCCGCAAGCGCCGTGTACTAGAGCCTCGATGCGGCTCAGAGGTTCACTACATTGACGAAACGCGAGGCGGCCGTCTCATCGATTTTCAAGCTGGCGAAGTCGAACAGGTTGCGATCGGCCAGTTGCGACGGGATCACATTCTGCAGGCTGCGAAAAATACTCTCGGTGCGCCCCGGGGTCTTGCGCTCCCACTCCTGCAGCATGTCCTTGACCACCTGGCGCTGCAGGTTTTCCTGGGAGCCGCACAGGTTGCACGGAATGATCGGGAATTGCTTGAAGTCGGAATAAGCCTGGATGTCCTTCTCGTTGCAATACGCCAGCGGGCGGATCACCACGTTGCGTCCGTCATCGGCGCGCAGTTTGGGCGGCATGGCCTTGAGCGAACCGTTGAAGAACATATTCAGGAAGAAGGTTTCGACGATGTCGTCGCGATGATGCCCCAGGGCCATCTTGGTCGCGCCGATCTCATCGGCAAAGGTATAGAGCGTGCCACGCCGCAGGCGCGAGCACAGCGAGCAGGTGGTCTTGCCTTCCGGAATCAGTTCCTTGACCACCGAATACGTGTCTTTCTCGACAATGTGGTACTCGACGCCCAGCTCGTTCAGGTAGGCCGGCAGCACATGCTCGGGAAAGCCGGGCTGCTTCTGGTCCATGTTGACGGCAACGATCTCGAACTTGATCGGTGCGACCTTTTGCAGGTGCAGCAGCACGTCGAGCAGGGTGTAGCTGTCTTTGCCGCCGGAGAGGCAGACCATGACCTTGTCGCCCTCCTCGATCATGTTGAAATCAGCGACCGCTTCACCGGCCAGGCGACGCAGGCGTTTTTGCAGTTTGTTCTGGTTGACCGTAAGAGTGCCCATGGCGCTTGGATCCGCTAAAGGTGTGTGACGAAAAGCCGGGGATTTTACCGGTATGAACGACCAAGTTCCAATGTGGGAGGGGGCTTGCCCCCGATGGCGGTGTATCAGTAGCAACTACCTCGACTGACACACTGCCATCGGGGGCAAGCCCCCTCCCACACTGGATCACATTGCCATCCACAGACCCAGCGGCGATTAAGCCCCGCGTTTACAGCGCGATTTACTCTAAAGGCCCTACAGTTTTCCCGGGTATCACTTCCTATACTGCGACGTGAGGTCGCACAACTATCCAGACCTTGCAGGCCAGTTGGCCGGTGGGCGCTCCGATGGGGGCGATAGGAATAACGACAGGAGTGACCGGCATGATCCATCACGTCGTGGGGCTGTTTACCCATCCCGATCAGGAATGGCGGGAAATTCGTGGCGATAAAGAAGAAAGCATCAGCCACATGTACCTCACTCACACGCTGGTGCTCGCAGCGATCCCCGCCATCTCCGCGTTTATCGGCACCACCCGGGTCGGCTGGGTCATCGGCAACCGCGCGCCGGTCATGCTTACCCAGGAAAGCGCGCTGTGGATGACCCTGATGTCGTACGCCGCCATGCTGGGCGGTGTGGCGGTGATGGGCGCGTTCATTCACTGGATGGCCCGCACCTATGACGCCAACCCCAGCATGGCGCGTTGCGTGGCCTTTGCCACCTATACCGCGACGCCCCTGTTTATCGGCGGGCTGGCGGCGCTCTATCCGCACATGTGGCTGGGTATGGTGGTGGGGACCGCAGCAATCTGCTACACGGTGTATCTGCTGTATGTGGGCTTGCCGACGTTCATGAGTATCGATCCGGATGAAGGTTTTCTGTTCTCCAGCTCGGTATTGGCCGTGGGCCTGGTGGTGCTGGTGGCGATCATGGCGTTTACCGTGATCGTCTGGGGCCTGGGCGTCGGGCCCATCTACACCAGTTGAGCCCCAGGCATGCAGGCAAAGCCACCGAGAAGGTGGCTTTTTGCGTTAGCCATGACCATTCGGCGCCTGAGAGATTCGGAAACCCCCTGCTTTGCGGCATACTGGGCGTCTCTGGAGATATGTACAGCATGCCCGAGCAACTCAATACCCGCGTCGAAGATTGTTTCCTGCAAGCCGAATCCTTTTTCAAACGAAGCTTCAAACGCCCCACCGTCAGCCTCAAGCTGCGGGGCCAGAAAGCCGGTGTCGCGCATTTGCACGAAAACCTGCTGCGCTTCAATCCTCAGCTCTACCAAGAAAACAGCCAACACTTCCTCAAGCAGACCGTGGCCCACGAAGTGGCGCACCTGATTGCCCACCAACTGTTTGGCGAGCGCATCCAGCCCCATGGAGAGGAATGGCAGTTGATCATGCGTGGGGTCTACGAACTGCCGCCGGACCGTTGTCACACCTATGCGATCAAGCGTCGCCAAGTGACTCGCTATATCTACCGGTGCCCGTGTGCCGACAGTGACTTTGCGTTTTCAGCCCAGCGCCATGGGATGGTCGGCCAGGGGCGGCGGTACCTGTGTCGGCGGTGCCGGCATACTCTCGTGTTCACTGGGGAGACTCGGGTGGAGTGAGGGCCTCATCGGGGACAAGCCCCCCTCCCACCTTTGTTTTGTGAATACATTCCAAATGTGGGAGGGGGCTTGCCCCCGATGAGGCCAGAACAGTCACCCAATCACCTTGGCCTGCCGCAAATCCGCAATCCGCTGAGCGCTCAACCCCAACTCCACCAACACTTCATCACTGTGCGCACCGACCGCCGCCCCGATATGCCGTGGTGCCGGCAACCCCTCGGAGAACTTCAGCGGGCAGGCCATCTGCGCCTGGGTCGAACCATCGCCCCTCGGCACCTGGCTGATCAAATCGCGCGCCTGCAACTGCGGATGCGCCAGCGCTTCACTCATGCTCAACACCGGTTCCACACACGCATCCACGCCCGCAAATAACGCACACAGCTCGTCAAAGCTGCGTTTTTCAAACTCCACCTGCAACGCCCGCTTGAGTGCCGGCTGCTGCTCAGGCTTCACACCGTGCACCGCGAGCTCCGGTCGCCCCAGGGTTTCACACAGCTGCTGCATGAACGCCGGTTCCAGGCTGCCCACCGACATCCAGCGACCGTCACGGGTGCGGTAGTAATCGTAAAAACTGCCGCCATTGAGCACATGGGTTTCCCGCTCCGGCTCCACCCCGCAGGCCAGGTAACCCGCGCCGGCCATGGCGTTCAGGCTGAACGAGCAGTCGGTCATGCTCACATCCAGGTATTGACCGACGCCGCTGTGCTGCCGCGCAACCACCGCCGCGAGCACGCCCACCACCGCATGCAGGGACCCGCCGCCCACATCCGCCAGTTGCACGCCCAGCGGCAACGGCCCACTGTCCCGCCGCCCGGTGTGGCTGGCCACGCCTGCGACAGCGAGATAGTTGATGTCGTGACCGGCGCGGTCCCTGTAGGGGCCGGTCTGGCCGTAGCCGGTGATCGACACATAGATCAGCCTGGGGTTGATCGCCTTCAGTGCGTCGTACCCCAGGCCCAGACGGTCCATGACCCCGGGGCGGAACTGTTCGATGAGGATATCGGTGCCCTTGACCAGCTCGAAGACGATCTGCAGCGCCTCGTCCCGCTTGAGGTCCAGCGCCAGGCTGCGCTTGTTGCGATTGAGATAGGCATGGCTCGCCGACGTGCCGTGATCATGGGGCGGCCACACGCGCAACAGGTCCGGCCGCGTCGGCGATTCGATGCGCAGCACGTCGGCGCCCATGTCCGCCAGCATCAGCGAGGCGAACGGGCCGGGCAGCAGGGTGGAAAAATCCAGCACTTTGAGGGACGCCAAGGGACCTGACATACAAACTCCGTTTGCGATTGGACTGGCCACAGCGTAGTCAGCCTTCGGTGCCGGCGGCAATCGTCAGAACGATCAAGCGCAGTGACCGTTTTGATCACGGCGGGCTTTTTCGTCGCGGCGGCTTTATCATTGGCCCACGTTTGTTCGCAGAGTGTTCCATGAAGTTCGCGATTGCAGTGTTTTGCGCCGCCCACGCGCCCGCCTCGCGCCGCGCCCTGTTGTTCGCCCAGGCGGCTTTGGCCGGCGGGCATGAAATTGTGCGGCTGTTTTTTTATCAGGATGGCGTGTACAGCGCCTCCAATAATATCGTCGCGCCCCAGGACGAGCAGGACATCGCGCGCCAGTGGCGCGAATTTGTCGGCACCCACCAACTCGACGGCGTCGTGTGCATCGCCGCCGCCTTGCGCCGTGGCGTGCTCAATGCCGAGGAAGCCACGCGCTATCAACGCAGCGCGGTGAACCTGGACGCGCCCTGGGCCTTGTCGGGCCTGGGGCAGTTGCATGATGCGATTCAGGACGCCGACCGCCTGATCTGTTTTGGAGGTGCGTGATGGCCCAATCATTGCTGATCATCAGCCGCCAAGCGCCATGGTCCGGCCCCAGCGCGCGCGAAGCGCTGGATATCGTGCTGGCCGGAGGCGCGTTCGATCTGCCTATCGGCCTGCTGTTTCTGGACGACGGCGTGTTCCAGCTGGCGCGGCACCAGGACGCCAGGGCCGTGCAACAAAAGGATTTGAGCGCCAACCTGCAGGCGCTGGGCCTGTTCGGCATCGATGACGTGTTCGCCTGCGGCCACAGCCTGTCCGCACGCGGGCTGCCGCCACCGGACAATGCGCAGGCCCTGGACAGCCAGGCCATTTCCAGGCTGATTGACCGTTACGATCAGGTGATTACCCTCTGATGTCGACTCTACATGTGGTGAGCCACTCCCCCTTTACCGACAGCCGTCTGGACAGTTGCCTGCGTGTGTGCGGCAACGCGGATGCCATCCTGCTGTGCGGCGACGGCGCCTACGGCCTGCACAACGCAGCGCTGCAAACCAGGGGGGTAAAAGTGTTTGTGCTGGCTGAAGACCTGCAGGCACGCAACCTGCCGCTCCCGGACTGGGCCGACAGCGTCGACTATCCGGGGTTCGTGCAGCTGTCGATCGACTATGGCAAGGTCAACAGTTGGTTATGAACACACTGACCGTCGGCACGCGCAGCCTGGCACTGGACAAGGACGGCTACCTCGTCGACCTGGATGACTGGTCCGATGAGGTGGCGCACGCCCTGGCCACCGCCGAAGCCGTGGAACTGACCCCGGACCACTGGGAAATCCTCCTGTTGCTGCGCCAGTTCTATAGCGAATTCCAGCTGTCCCCCGCCACGCGCCCGCTGATCAAGTACACCGCCTTGAAGCTCGGCCCGCAAAAGGGCAACAGCCTGCACCTCAATAAACTGTTCAACGGCACTCCCGCCAAACTCGCCGCCAAGCTGGCGGGCCTGCCCAGGCCGACGAATTGCTTATGACCGATTTTGCCCCCCTGACCCTCTCGACGCCTGAAGAACATCCGTTTGCGCCGTTCGTGCGCATCCTGGGCAAAGGCAAGCGCGGCGCACGCAACCTCACCCGTGAGGAAGCGCGGCAAGCCATGGGCATGCTGCTCGACGAAAAAGTCGAAGACACCCAGCTGGGCGCCTTCCTCATGCTGCTGCGGCACAAGGAAGAAAGCCCGGAAGAGCTCGCCGGCTTCACCGAAGCGGTACGCGAGCGGTTGAACCCGCCCGCATTGAATGTGGATATCGACTGGCCGACCTACGCCGGCAAAAAGCGCCACTTGCCCTGGTTCCTGCTGGCGGCCAAATGCCTGGCGCAACAGGGTGTGCGCATCCTCATGCACGGCGGCGGCGCGCATACGGCGGGGCGCTTGTACACCGAGCAACTGCTGGAGCGCTTGCACATACCGCTGTGCCGCAATTGGCAGCAGGTCGAGGCAGCGTATGCACACGGCAACCTGGCGTTCATCCCGCTGGGCGACTGGGCGCCCCAGTTGCAGCGCATGATCGATCTGCGCAACACCCTGGGCCTGCGCTCGCCGATCCACTCCCTGGCCCGCCTGCTCAACCCGCTGAATGCCCGTTGCGGCCTGCAAAGCATTTTCCACCCGGGTTACCAGGGCGTGCACCGCGATGCCAGTGGCCTGCTGGGCGACAACGTGATTGTGGTCAAGGGCGACGGCGGCGAGATCGAGATCAACCCCGACACCCTCAGCCACCTGTATGGCACCACCGGCGGCCAGAGCTGGGACGAAGAATGGCCCGCCCTCTCCGCCCAGCGCCACGTCAAACCGGCAACCCTGGAGCCCGCACATCTGAACGCCCTGTGGCGTGGCGAGGTCGAAGACAGCTACCCGCAACTGGCGCTGATCGCGACCATGGCCCTGGCCTTGCGCGGCCTGGGACACGCCCGCGAGCAGGCGTTCGAACTGGCACAGCAATACTGGGAAGCGCGAGACAAATCGATTTAATCGATCATTCACCTCCGGTCTTTGCGCTTTTAGTTCGAACTCATCCCTTTAGACTGGGCTCCAACGCTTATTAGCCAAGGAGCCAGTCATGGGTTTGCTGATCGAAGGACACTGGAAAGACCAGTGGTACGAAAGTAGCGCAGATGGCGCTTTCCAGCGCGAACAGGCGCAACGTCGTCACTGGGTGACCGCCGACGGCCAGCCCGGCCCGAGCGGCGAAGGCGGTTTCAAGGCCGAGGCCGGACGCTATCACCTCTACGTTTCCCTGGCCTGTCCCTGGGCCCACCGCACCCTGATCCTGCGCAAGCTCAAGGGCCTGGAAAGCCTGATTGACGTCTCGGTAGTCAGTTGGCTGATGCTGGAAAACGGCTGGACCTTCGACAAGGCCCACGGCTCAAGCGGCGACGCGCTGGACGGTTTCGACTTCATGCACCAGCGCTACACCGCCGACACCGCTGACTACACCGGGCGCGTCACGGTGCCGGTGTTGTGGGACAAAAAGCTCAAGCGCATCGTCAGCAACGAATCGGCGGAGATCATCCGCATGTTCAACAGCGCCTTCAATGAACTGACCGGCAATACCCTGGATTTCTACCCGCAGGCATTGCGCTCGACCATCGACACCCTGAACGAACGCATCTACCCCGCCGTGAACAACGGCGTGTACCGCGCCGGGTTCGCCACCTCGCAGCAGGCTTATGCAAGCGCGTTTGATGATGTATTTGCCGAGCTTGATCACCTGGAACATCACTTGGGCGAGCATCGCTACCTGGCCGGCGAATACCTGACCGAGGCGGATGTACGGCTGTTCACTACGCTGATTCGTTTTGATGCAGTGTATTACAGCCACTTCAAGTGCAACCTGCGGCGGATTGCCGATTATCCGAACCTGTCGAACTGGCTAAGGGAGATGTATCAGTGGCCGGGAGTGGCCGAGACGGTGGATTTCGAGCATATCAAGGGGCATTACTATGCCAGCCATCGGACCATCAATCCGACGGGGATTGTGCCGAAGGGGCCGTTGCAGCGGTTTGATGTTGGCCATGATCGGGCGCGGTTGAGTGGCAAAGGTGTGTGGCGCTGATCCGGATCATGGGCTGGAGCTGATGGCCTCATCGGGGGCAAGCCCCCTCCCACACTTGGAATGCATACCCATGTGGGAGGGGGCTTGCCCCCGATGCTTTTGAGCTTCAGACCTGAGATTGAGCGCCTTCAAACCACTTGAGCTTCTCGCGCAACACCACCACCTCACCCACGATCACCAGCGTCGGTGCATGCACTTCATGCTCCGCCACCATGCGCGGCAAGTCGGCGAGTGTGCCGGTGAACACGCGCTGGTTGGAGGTGGTGCCCTGCTGGATCAACGCTGCCGGCGTATCGGCAGCGCGGCCATGCAGGATCAACTGTTGGCAGATAATCGGCAAACCGATCAAGCCCATGTAGAACACCAGGGTCTGCGACGGCCCCACCAGGTCCTGCCAGGGCAAGTCCGACGTACCGTTCTTCAGGTGCCCGGTGATAAAGCGCACCGACTGCGCATAGTCACGGTGCGTCAGCGGAATCCCCGCATACGCCGCGCAACCACTGGCCGCAGTGATGCCCGGCACCACCTGGAACGGAATGCCGTGGGCCGCCAGTTCCTCGATCTCTTCGCCGCCACGCCCGAAAATGAACGGGTCGCCGCCCTTGAGACGCAGCACGCGCTTGCCTTGCTTGGCCAGGTCCACCAGTTGCTGGTTGATCTGGTCCTGGGGCACGGCATGCTCGGCGCGACGCTTGCCGACATACACGCGCTCGGCATCACGGCGGCACAGCTCCAGAATCGCCGGGGCCACCAGACGGTCATACAACACCACGTCGGCTTGCTGCATCAGGCGCAAGGCGCGGAAGGTCAGCAGGTCCGGATCGCCCGGGCCCGCGCCCACCAGGTACACCTCACCCGGTGCGTAAGGCGGTGCGCCATTGACCTTTTCGATCAGCAGGCGCTCGGCCTCAGCGCCCTGCCCGGCCAATTGGCGGTCGGCAATCGGACCCTGGAAGACTTCTTCCCAAAACGCGCGACGCTGCTGCACATCCGGGTACAAGCCTTTGACCTGGGCACGAAAACGCGCCGCCAACCCGGCCAATTGGCCATAGGTGGACGGAATCCAGGTCTCCAGCTTGGCGCGGATCAAGCGCGCCAGCACCGGCGCATCGCCGCCACTGGACACCGCAATCACCAACGGCGAACGGTCGACGATCGCCGGGAAGATCACGCTGCACAAGGCTGGCGCATCCACCACATTGACCGGTACACAGCGACGCTTGGCATCACTCGACACCTGCGCGTTCAGCGGCTCGTCGTCGGTGGCGGCGATGATCAGCACGCAACCGTCGAGGTCGGCCTCCTGATAACCGCGCAACATCAGGTCCCCGCCACTGCCCAGTACCAGTTCACGCAACTGGTCTTCGATCTGGGGAGCAACCACCCGCAGCACTGCGCCGGCGTCAGCCAGCAGGCGGGATTTGCGCAAGGCAATCTCCCCCCCACCGACGACCAACACACGACTGCCGCGCAGGTTATGAAACAGCGGCAGAAATTCCATTTAGCCGATGACCTCGACGCCGCCCATGTACGGCTTGAGCACCTCAGGCACGCGGATCGAACCGTCGGCCTGCTGGTAGTTTTCCAACACGGCCACCAGCGTACGGCCTACGGCCAGGCCCGAACCGTTGAGGGTGTGCACCAGCTCCGGCTTGCCGGTTTCCGGATTACGGAACCGCGCCTGCATGCGCCGGGCCTGGAAATCACCGCAGTTGGAGCACGACGAAATCTCGCGGTATTTGTCCTGGCTCGGCACCCACACTTCGAGGTCGTAAGTCTTCACGGCGCTGAATCCCATGTCGCCGGTGCACAGCGCCAGTACGCGGTACGGCAGCTCCAGCAACTGCAGGACGCGCTCGGCGTTGGCAGTCAGGCCCTCCAGCGCCTCCATCGACGTCGAAGGCTCGACTACCTGGACCATCTCGACCTTGTCGAACTGGTGCTGGCGAATCATGCCGCGCGTATCGCGACCGGATGCACCGGCTTCACTGCGAAAGCACGGGCTGTGGGCCACGAACTTCAACGGCAATTGCTTGGCATCAAGGATTTCCCCGGCAACGATGTTGGTCAGCGACACTTCGGCGGTCGGGATCAGGTACAGGTCGGCTTCGCCGTCGCGGCTGATCTTGAACAGGTCTTCCTCGAATTTCGGCAACTGGCTGGTGCCCATCAGCGCCGGCGCCTGCACCAGGTAAGGCGTGTAGGCTTCTTCGTAACCGTGCTCGGCGGTGTGCAGGTTGATCATGAACTGCGCCAGGGCACGGTGCATGCGGGCGATCGGGCCGCGCAGCAAAGCAAAGCGTGCGCCGGACATTTTCGCGGCGGTCTCGAAATCCAGGCCGCCGGTCAATTCGCCGAGGGCCACGTGGTCCTTGATCTCGAAATCGAAGGCTTTCGGCGTGCCCCAGCGGCGCACTTCGACGTTGCCGTCTTCGTCCTCGCCAATCGGCACCGACTCATGGGGAATATTGGGGATGCCCAACAGGATCGAATCCAGTTCGGACTGGATTTTGTCCAGCTCGACTTTGCCGTCGGACAGCTCGGTGCCCATGCGCTCGACGTCCGCCATCAACGGCGCGATGTCTTCGCCGCGCTGCTTGGCCTGACCGATGGATTTGGAACGCGCATTCCGCTCAGCCTGCAGTGCTTCGGTGCGGGTCTGGACGGTCTTGCGCTGTTCTTCCAGCGCTTCGATGCGCGCAACATCCAAGGCAAAGCCACGGGATGCCAGGCGGTCCGCTACGTCCTGAAGGTTGCTACGTAACAGTTTGGAATCGAGCATGTCGGTCTCTCGTTTATCAAAGTTTGGTCAGGGACAGGCCGGCCCAGGTGGCGAGCAGCCCGCCGAACACGCTGATGCCCAGGTACCCGAAGGCGACCAGGGCCTGCCCGCTTTCCAGCAGGCGCAGCGTATCCAGTGAAAAGGATGAAAAGGTCGTCAGACCGCCTACAAAGCCGACAATCAAGCCGGCGCGAATTTCAATCGGCACTTCCGGGCGCAACAGGAACCAGCCGTACAACAGCCCGATGATCAGGCAGCCCACCAGGTTGACCGCCAGGGTCGCCGCATAGAAATGCTTCGGCCAATGGGCGCTGACCCAGGTGCCGGTGGCGAAACGCAATAATGTACCAGCGATGCCGGCTGCGGACACGGCAAGAATCGTCTTGAGCACTACTTTCTCCGCTGACGGGGGCTGAGACGGTCGAGTTGGGCCAGATGGTTGAGCTTTTCGCCGATCTTCAGCTCCAGGCCACGGGGCACCGGTTGATAGAGCGCCAGCGGCTCGAGCTCATCGGGAAAGTAATCTTCGCCGGCCGCGTAGGCGTCCGGCTCGTCATGGGCATAGCGGTATTCATCGCCGTAACCCAGCTGTTTCATCAGCTTGGTCGGCGCGTTGCGCAAATGCATCGGCACTTCGAGGGAGCCATGTTCGGCCGCCGCTCGCAGCGCCGACTTGAAGCCCATGTACACCGCGTTGCTTTTCGGCGCGCAGGCCAGGTAAGTGATGGCCTGGGCCACCGCCAGTTCGCCTTCCGGGCTGCCGAGGCGCTCCTGCACGTCCCAGGCCGCCAGGCACAGGCTCAAGGCGCGCGGGTCGGCATTGCCGATGTCTTCGCTGGCCATGCGCACCACGCGGCGCGCCAGGTACAACGGATCGCAACCGCCGTCGATCATGCGCGCGAACCAGTACAGCGCGCCGTCCGGGTTGGAACCGCGTACGGATTTATGCAGCGCCGATATCTGGTCGTAGAACGCTTCACCGCCCTTATCGAAGCGCCGACGCGTGTCGCCCAGCAGGCTTTGCAGCAGGTCCACGCCAATCTCGCCGCCGTCTTCGGCAAGGTCCGAAGCGTTCTCCAACAGGTTGAGAAAACGCCGGCCATCGCCATCGGCGGCCGTGAGCAGGATCTTGAAGCCCTCTTCACTGACGCTCAGCTGGCGCTTGCCCAGGCCCTTGTCTTCGTTCAAGGCACGCTGCAACAACTTCTGCATCGCCGCTTCGTCCAGGCTCTTGAGCACATAGACGCGAGCCCGCGAGAGCAACGCGTTATTGAGTTCGAAAGAAGGGTTTTCAGTGGTGGCGCCGATAAAGATCAACGTGCCGTCTTCGACGTACGGCAGGAATGCATCCTGCTGCGACTTGTTGAAGCGATGCACTTCGTCGACAAACAGGATGGTGCGCTTGCCGTACTGCCCGGCCTGCTGCTTGGCGACTTCCACCGCCTGGCGAATCTCCTTGACCCCGGCCAGCACGGCGGAGACCGTTTCGAAGTGCGCATCCGAGACCTTGGCCAGCAGCCGTGCCAGGGTGGTTTTACCCACCCCCGGCGGCCCCCAGAAAATCATCGAGTGCAGCGCACCCTGCTCCAGGGCTTCACGCAAGGGCTTGCCGCGAGCGAGCAGATGTTCCTGACCGACGTACTCATCCAGGTTGGTCGAGCGCAGGCGCGCGGCCAGGGGTTGGGCAATCGGGTCACTTCGAAACAGATCCATGGGCAGCGTTTGAAACCTCTGGGGAGTTTATTCCTGGATCACGTCGGCACCCTTGGGGATGTCGAACTTGAACTTGGACGCTGGCACAGGCTGGTTGGCCTTGACCCCGGAGAACAGGATATCGGTGCGCTGGCCAACGCTGTCGACCAGGCGCATGTTGTTGATCACGCCGTTGCCGAACGACAGCGACAGGGTGTCGAACAACGTGTCCTTGGATTTGGGCTTGAGCGTGAACTCGATGACGTTGCTGGTTTGCTTGGAGGTGATGTCGAAACTGTCGTTGATCTTCGACACGTCCCCCGACAGCAGCAGCGCCGGCGTCTGGTTCAGGCGCGGGTCGAGCTTCTTGATGGTCGCCTGTTCAAGGTCCGGGTCCCACAGCGTGACTTTCTGGCCGTCGGACACGATGGTCTGCTCGGCCTTGCCTTCGGTGTGCCAGTAGAACAGGCCGGGACGCTGCACGGCCATTTCGCCTGCGGTCTCCTGCAACTGGGTGCCACCGGCGTCCAGGGTCAGTTGGGAAAAGCGCGCGGTCAGGGTCTGGGATTTGTCCAGCAGGTTCTTCAGACTGGCCACGGAAGCCGGGTCAGCGTGGGCCGAAACGGCGGTCAGGGCCAGTGCCGGCAACAACAGCATGCGGATAATGCGCATGGGAGTCCTCATTGAATAGTCAGGGCGCGCCGCGTGCTGCCACGCGGCGCGGGATCAGTCGCGCATCTGCCCGGGGGCGATGATTTCGCGCGAGCCGTTGGTGTTCATTGCGGTGACGACGCCGGCGTGTTCCATGGCTTCGATCATGCGGGCGGCGCGGTTGTAGCCGATCTTCAGCTTGCGTTGCACGGCGGAGATCGAGGCACGGCGGCTTTCCAGCACGAACGCCACGGCTTCGTCGTAGAGCGCGTCGGTTTCGGCGTCATCGTCGCCACCCCCGCTGCCGCCGTCGAAGCCGCTGCCGGCCTCTTCCACGCCCGCGAGAATGTCGTCGTTGTATTCCGGTGCGCCACGCAGTTTCCAGGCTTCCACCACGCGATGCACTTCATCGTCGGAAACGAACGCACCGTGGACACGGATCGGCAGGCTGGTGCCGGGCGGCATGTAGAGCATGTCACCGTGGCCCAGCAGTTGCTCGGCGCCGCCCTGGTCGATGATGGTCCGCGAGTCGATCTTGCTCGACACCTGGAACGCCATACGCGTAGGAATGTTGGCCTTGATCAGGCCGGTGATCACATCCACCGACGGCCGCTGGGTGGCGAGGATCAGGTGGATCCCGGCCGCACGGGCCTTCTGGGCGATACGCGCGATCAGTTCTTCGACCTTCTTGCCGACGATCATCATCATGTCGGCGAATTCGTCGACCACCACCACGATGGTCGGCAGCTTGGTCAAAAGCGGCGCTTCGTCGTGAATGTTCTCGCGCTTGTACAGCGGGTCGGTCAGCGGCGTACCGGCGTCCTGGGCTTCCTTGACCTTGGCGTTGAAGCCGGACAGGTTACGCACGCCCATCTTCGCCATCAGCTTGTAGCGACGCTCCATCTCGGCGACGCTCCAGCGCAGGGCGTTGGCGGCGTCCTTCATGTCGGTCACTACCGGGCAGAGCAGGTGCGGAATGCCTTCGTAGATCGACAGCTCAAGCATTTTCGGGTCGATCATGATCAGCTTGGCGTCGTCCGGGCCCGATTTGAACAGGATCGACAGGATCATTGCGTTCACACCCACCGACTTACCGGAACCGGTGGTACCGGCCACCAGCAGGTGCGGCATTTTCGCCAGGTCGGTGATTACCGGCTTGCCGCCGATATCATGGCCGAGGGCCAGAGTGACCGGCGATTTGAAGTTGTCGTATTCCGGGGTCGACAGCACTTCGGAGAAACGCACGATCTGGCGGTCTTCGTTGGGAATCTCGATGCCCACGGTGGTCTTGCCGGGAATCACTTCCACCACGCGCACGCTGGTCACGGCCAGGGAGCGGGCCAGGTCCTTGGCCAGGTTGGAAATGCGGCTGACCTTGACGCCTGCGGCCGGCTGAATCTCGTAACGGGTAATCACAGGGCCCGGGTGAATCGAGTCCACCGACACTTCGACGCCGAACTCCTTGAGCTTGATTTCCAGCAGGTGGCCGACGGCCGCCAGGGATTCGGGCGAGTAATTGAGTTGTTTCTTTTCCGCCGGATCCAGAATCGAGATCGGCGGCAAGGTGCCTTCGACGGCGCTGTCGATGAACAGCGGCGCCTGTTTCTCTTTCTGCACGCGGTGGCTGGGCTCGGGCGCCTTGGGCGGCGCGGGGGCGATCACCGGCGGCACCTGCTTCTCGCGATCCGACATGTGCTTGCTCAGGGCCTGTTCGCGCTCGATCAGGCGCTCCTTGACCTTGGCCTGCTCGCGGCGGTCCGGCGTGCTTGGGGCCACCACTTCATTGACGCGGGTGTCCACTTCACGCAGTTGCGCAACCATCTGCTTGCGCTCCACACGCGCCGCCCACCAGCGGTTGGCGGCGCCCTGGAACAACTCGAACAGGTCAAGGGTGATCTTGCCGGTCACGTCCATCACTTTGAACCACGACAGGTCGGTGAACACCGTGAGACCGAACAGGAACAGCGCGATGAACATCAGCGTGCTGCCCTGGATATTCAGGGTGCGCCGCGCCAGGTCGCCCAGGCTTTCGCCCAGCGCCCCGCCCGCGCCCGCCGGCAGACCGGTCGGTGCATGGAAATGGATATGGGCCAGGGCCGCGCCGGACAACACCAGGAACACCAGCCCGATCAGGCGCCAGGAGAACAGCCAGCCGCTCCACTGCCACGGCTCGTGACGCTGGCGGAAAATCTGCCAGGTCTTGATCGCCAGCAACAGCGGAAAGATGTACGCGAAATAACCGAGAATCATGAACAGGATATCGGCGCTGTAGGAACCCACCGGGCCACCGAAATTCTGCACGTCATCGATTTTGCTGTTATGGCTCCAGCCGGGATCGTCCTTGCCGTAGGTGAGCAAGGCCATCATCAGGAACAGGCACAGCGCGCCGATCGCGATCAGCGCACCTTCCTTGAGTCGGTAATGCAGGTGCTGACGCCAGGCCGGCACGACTGCTGCTTTGGGTGTTGCGGCGGATTTCTTCAAAACGGGTCTTTTCCTGCGCCTTTTAGCGCGTCCATCTGTTGAATGACTGCACACGACTGCTCTATCCGAGCAGCTGAAAAATGACAAATGTTGCTGAATCTACTTTTTAACACTGCATAACCCATGGATGAAATGGCGATAACGCCATGAACGCCGCATTGTACGGGTTTGCGTGCGCGATGCCACGTACTTGCCCATCACCCGGCGGCCTGAGCCGTTCACGTGTTGCAGCCTGTTCAATTTGAGCATGCATTGTCTTTGCTGACAAAGGCTTATGCGCTGTATTTACCAATCAAGGCAAGCTTGGCAAATGGCCTGCATTGGCCAGACCCGATTACGACCGCACCTTATACGCAGAGTTGCAGAAACACCCTTACACGCTAAACCAGCTCGAGCGGCCATTTGCGCTGGCCCCGAGGCGCTGCGTCGACAATAATCAGGTCCTGGGGCAGGCGCCCGACCTGCCACTCCCCTCCCCTTCCGTAAGCCTGGATGCCATGCTGACCTGGTTACAACGCGACACCCTGACATTCCCGCCACTGGCCAAGGCCATGCGCGAACCCAACGGCCTGCTTGCCGCCGGCGGCGACCTGTCGGCCGAACGATTGATCCAGGCCTATCGCCACGGCTGCTTTCCCTGGTTCTCCGAAGGCCAGCCAATTCTTTGGTGGTCACCCGACCCACGCACGGTGATCTTCCCCGATGAGCTGCACGTCTCGCGCAGCCTGGGCAAATTATTGCGCCAACAGCGCTATAGCGTGACGTTCGATCAGGATTTCGCAGCGGTCATCCAGGCCTGCGCGGCGCCTCGTGCGTATGCGGACGGCACCTGGATCACCGAAAGCATCCAGAGCGCCTACCTGGAGCTGCATCAGCGTGGTTACGCGCACTCCGTGGAGGTCTGGGACCAGGGCGAGCTGGTCGGCGGCCTGTACGGCCTGGCGATGGGCCAATTGTTTTTTGGCGAATCCATGTTCAGCCGCGCCGACAACGCCTCGAAATTCGGCTTCGCTACGCTGACCCGGCAACTGCAGGCCTGGGGTTTTGTGCTGATTGACTGCCAGATGCCCAATGATCATCTGCACAGCCTGGGCGCACGCGGCATACCGCGCAGCGAATTCGCCGGGTATCTGCGCGATCATTTGGACCAGCCCAGCTCAGGGCCGTGGGTTTCTTAGGCGCCATCCGCGTACCTGGCTTACACTTATTTCAAAGCTTATTCCGAGGGTTGATCATGACCGAGTTGGCGCGCTTGAAGTTTTATGCCACTCAAGCCCACTCTTGCAGCTATCTGCCCGACGAGCAGGCCACCACACTGTTCCTCGATCCCAGCCAGCCGATGGATGTGCATGTGTACGCCGACCTGTCGGAGATGGGCTTTCGGCGCAGCGGCGATCACCTGTACCGACCGCATTGCCAGAACTGCAACGCCTGCGTGCCGGCGCGCATCCCGGTCGCGCAGTTTTTACCGGATCGCAACCAGAAGCGCATTCTCAAGCGCAACGCCGACCTGACGGTAAACGCGGTCAAGCCGCAGTACAGCGAAGAATATTTCGACCTCTATCAACGCTACATCGAACAACGCCATGCCGACGGCGATATGTTCCCGCCCAGCCGCGATCAATTTTCCACGTTCCTGGTGCGTGACCTGCCTTTTTCGCGCTTCTACGAATTTCGCCTCGACGGACGGTTGCTGGCCGTGGCGGTGACCGACCTGCTGCCCAATGGGCTGTCGGCGGTGTACACCTTCTATGAGCCCGCCGAAGAACGCCGCAGCCTGGGGCGCTTTGCGATTCTCTGGCAAATAGGTGAAGCGCTGCGCCTGGAACTGGAGGCGGTGTACCTCGGATACTGGATCAAAAACTGCAAAAAGATGAACTACAAGACCCAATATCGGCCCATTGAGCTGCTGATTAATCAAAGATGGGTAACGCTTAACTAGAACCCCTTGGCTTGAACACCCTTTTTCGGGCACAATGCACGCCGCTTTTGCCTGGCGCAGTTGCACCGGGCCATTCACTGGATACCGAGGGCTTTACTGCATGTCGAAAGAAGACAGCTTCGAAATGGAAGGCACTGTCGTCGACACCCTGCCCAACACCATGTTTCGTGTGGAGTTGGAAAATGGGCACGTCGTAACCGCGCATATCTCCGGCAAGATGCGCAAGAACTACATTCGTATTCTTACCGGTGACAAAGTGCGCGTCGAGCTGACGCCCTATGACTTGAGCAAAGGGCGCATCACTTACCGCGCTCGCTAAGCAAGTTAATACAAAACGCCCGGTTATGCCGGGCGTTTTTGTGTGTGTGTTATTTACCTGACACCCAAAACCAATGTGGGAGGGGGCTTGCCCCCGATGGCAGTGTGTCAGGCAACTGATCTGCTGCTGAACCACCGCTATCGGGGGCAAGCCCCCTCCCACATTTGATCTGTATTATTCTGAAGATTGTATTTCAGGCAGCAAAAAGGCGCCTCTCGGCGCCTTTTGTATTGCGGTAGAACGATCAGGCCATTTCCGCCGTGGTTTCGAAGTCGAAGGTCAGTTCGCCGTCCTTCAGATCGATATGCACCACGCCGCCATGGTCGGAAAGCTCGCCGAACAGGATCTCTTCGGCCAACGGCCGCTTGATCTTGTCCTGGATCAGACGCGCCATCGGGCGTGCGCCCATTGCCGCGTCGTAGCCACCTTCGGCAATCCAACTGCGCGCCGCTTCGGTGACTTCCAACTGCACGCGCTTGTCTTCCAACTGCGCCTGAAGTTCGGTGAGGAACTTGTCCACCACGCTTTTGATAACCTCATGACTGAGGCGACCAAACTGGATAATGGTGTCCAGACGGTTGCGGAACTCCGGCGTGAAGCTCTTCTTGATCACTTCCATTGCATCGGAAGAGTGATCCTGATGGCTGAAGCCGATCGAAGCCCGCGCGGCGGTTTCGGCACCGGCGTTGGTGGTCATGATCACGATCACGTTGCGGAAGTCCGCCTTGCGCCCGTTGTTGTCGGTCAGGGTGCCGTGGTCCATCACCTGCAGCAGCAGGTTGAAGACTTCCGGGTGGGCCTTCTCGATTTCATCGAGCAGCAATACACAATGCGGCTGCTTGGTGATCGCCTCGGTCAGCAGACCGCCCTGGTCGAAACCGACATAGCCCGGAGGCGCACCGATCAGGCGCGACACGGTGTGACGCTCCATGTATTCGGACATGTCAAAGCGCACCAGCTCGATCCCCATGGCCTTGGCCAACTGCCGCGCCGCCTCGGTCTTGCCGACGCCGGTGGGGCCTGCAAACAGGAACGAACCCACTGGTTTGTCCGGCGACTTGAGGCCCGCACGCGATAGCTTGATCGCGGTGGACAACGCGTCGATGGCCGCATCCTGGCCGAATACGGTCAGCTTGAGATCACGTTCCAGATTACGCAGCAGCTCCTTGTCTGAACTGTTGACGTGTTTAGGCGGAATCCGCGCGATCTTCGCCACGATGTCCTCGACCTGCGGCACGTCGATACGCTTTACACGCTTCTCGACCGGCTGCAGGCGCTGATAGGCACCCGCTTCGTCGATCACATCGATGGCCTTGTCCGGCATATGCCGGTCATTGATGTAGCGTGACGCCAGCTCAGCCGCCGCACGCAGGGCTTCATCGGTGTACTCGATGCCATGGTGCGCTTCGAAACGCCCCTTGAGACCGCGCAGGATACCGATGGTGTCTTCAACCGAAGGCTCGGACACATCGACTTTCTGGAAGCGCCGCGCCAGGGCACGGTCTTTCTCGAAGATGCCGCGAAACTCCTGGAACGTGGTCGAGCCGATGCAGCGGATATCACCCGACGACAGCAGCGGCTTGAGCAGGTTGGACGCATCCATCACCCCGCCCGACGCGGCACCCGCGCCAATAATGGTGTGAATCTCGTCGATGAACAGGATCGCCTGCGGGCGTTTTTTCAGTTCGCCGAGCAGCGCTTTGAAACGCTTCTCGAAATCGCCACGGTACTTGGTCCCGGCGAGCAATGCGCCCAGGTCCAGGGAGTAGACGACACTGTTGGCCAGCAGGTCCGGCACCTGATTGTCGACGATACGCTTGGCCAGGCCCTCGGCAATCGCGGTTTTACCCACGCCCGCCTCACCGACCAGCAATGGGTTGTTCTTGCGACGACGCGCGAGGATCTGCGCTACGCGCTCAACCTCCAGCTCACGCCCCACCAGCGGATCGATCCGCCCCTGGCGCGCCAGTTCATTGAGGTTGCTGGCATAGGCATCCAGCGGGTTGCTTGAAGAAGAAGACTCACCGCCCTCGTCGTCCTGCATATCCTGCTCACCCTCGGAATGATCGCCATGCCCGGGCACCTTGGAGATGCCGTGGGCGATGTAGTTGACGACATCGATACGGGCCACGCTCTGCTGCTTGAGCAGAAACACGGCCTGGCTTTCCTGCTCGCTGAAAATCGCCACCAGCACATTGGCGCCCGTGACTTCACGCTTACCGGAGCTCTGTACGTGGAAGACAGCACGCTGCAATACCCGCTGGAAGCCCAGGGTTGGCTGGGTCTCACGGTCCTCGTCATGCACGGGGATCAGTGGCGTCGTGGAGTCGATAAACTCCTGCAGGTCATGCTTGAGTTTGTCGAGGTTGGCGCCGCACGCACGTAGAACGGTGGCGGCAGCTTCGTTATCCAAAAGTGCCAGCAGCAGGTGTTCGACGGTCATGAATTCATGACGCTTCGAACGAGCCTCCTTGAAGGCAAGATTGAGGGTGACTTCGAGCTCGCGGTTTAACATAGCTTCACCTCATACCCAAGTGGTCGGCGTTAACCGTCCTTCTCGATTTCACAG
The DNA here is from genome assembly GCF_900004965.1 of Pseudomonas sp. 44 R 15. Taxonomy (NCBI): domain Bacteria; kingdom Pseudomonadati; phylum Pseudomonadota; class Gammaproteobacteria; order Pseudomonadales; family Pseudomonadaceae; genus Pseudomonas; species Pseudomonas sp. 44 R 15. The sequence goes on along the minus strand of NZ_CVTU01000112.1, from coordinate 113,442 downwards.
AGTAGCGGATGCTGGCTTTCCCTGGCGTACTGGTTGACCTGCATGGCCTTTGTCTCGGCGATGTCGCGGGTAAACACTCCACATACTGCCCGTCCTTCTGTGTGAACGGCCAGCATTACCTTGGTCGCCAACTCGCGGTTCAGGTTAAAAAACACCTCGAGCACTTCGACCACGAAATCCATCGGTGTGTAGTCATCATTGAACAAAACCACCTTGTACATCGGCGGCGCCTGTAAAGCAGGCTTGGCCTCCTGAACAGCAATGCCTGCAGAACCGTCGTCGTCATGTTCCTGATCCGGGCGATCCTGATTGAATGTTAGTCGAATCTGGCTATTTGCATGCATGGAAAGAAAGGTTCGTCAGTGGTTCAAATACAGTGGTGGGGGCGACCTGTCAGATTTTCAACTCCAACCCTTTGGTCGCCTTGACTATCGGCAAATCGGTGTTACAACCAATAGAGCCCACAGTGGGTAAAAAAGGTCCGCGCAGTCAACCTTATTTATTCGGGTTAGGACGGATAGACGGGATGATACTCCAGTGATGGAGTCTGGTGCAGAGGGATAAGGGAATGGCTAGTGGTAAGGTCAAGTGGTTCAACAACGCCAAGGGTTATGGCTTCATTCTTGAAGATGGAAAAGATGGAGACCTTTTTGCGCATTACTCAGCGATCCAGATGGACGGCTACAAGACACTCAAAGCGGGTCAGCCTGTCTGCTTTGAGATTATTCAAGGCCCCAAGGGCCTGCATGCTGTGAATATCAGCGCGCCCGTCACCACTGAAGACGCTGCAGAAAGGGTACCTGCTCAAGAATCAGCCTGACCAGCATCGAGCAACACCTTAACAGGCAAACCGGCCATCCTGAGTCATCAGAGTGGCCGGTTGCTCTTCCCGTTTACATATGCTTGATCAACGCATCACCAAAGCCCGACGACGACACCAATGTCGCCCCCTCCATCAGCCGCTCGAAGTCATACGTCACGGTCTTGGCCGAAATAGCGCCATTGGTGCCTTTTATAATCAGATCCGCCGCTTCGACCCAGCCCATATGTCGCAGCATCATTTCCGCCGACAGAATCAATGAGCCCGGGTTGACCTGATCCTTGCCCGCGTACTTCGGTGCCGTGCCGTGGGTGGCCTCGAACATGGCCACGGTGTCCGACAGGTTGGCGCCCGGCGCGATACCGATGCCGCCCACTTCCGCCGCCAGCGCGTCGGACAAGTAGTCGCCGTTGAGGTTGAGCGTGGCGATCACATCATATTCAGCCGGACGCAGCAGGATCTGCTGGAGCATCGCATCGGCGATCGCATCCTTGACCACTACATTCTTGCCGGTCCTTTGGTTCTTGAACTGCATCCACGGCCCGCCATCGAGCAGGGTCGCGCCGAACTCCTCGGCCGCCACTTCGTAGGCCCATTCCTTGAAGGCACCTTCGGTGAACTTCATGATGTTGCCTTTATGCACGATGGTCAGCGAGTCGCGGTCGTTATCCACCACATATTGCAGGGCCTTGCGTGCCAGGCGCTTGGTGCCCTCTTTCGACACCGGCTTGACGCCAATCCCGCAATCCTGGTCGAAACGGATCTTGGTAACCCCCATCTCCTCCTTGAGGAACTTGATCACCTTGATCGCCTCGGGCGAACCGGCCTTCCACTCGATGCCGGCGTAAATATCCTCGGAGTTCTCACGGAAGATGGTCATGTCGACATCCCCGGGCTTCTTGACCGGGCTGGGCACGCCTTCAAACCAGCGCACCGGGCGCAGGCACACATACAGGTCGAGTTGCTGGCGCAAAGCCACGTTCAGCGAACGAATGCCGCCGCCGACCGGGGTGGTCAGCGGGCCCTTGATGGACACCACGTAATCCTTGACCGCGTCCAGGGTTTCCTGGGGCAGCCAGGTGTCCTGGTCGTAGACTTGAGTGGCCTTCTCGCCGGCATATACCTCCATCCACGAGATCTTGCGCTTGCCGCCGTAGGCCTTTTCAACAGCAGCGTCGACCACCTTGATCATCACCGGGCTGATGTCGACGCCGATACCGTCTCCTTCGATATACGGGATGATCGGTTGGTCAGGAACATTGAGAGAATGGTCTGCATTGACGGTGATTTTGTCGCCGACTGCCGGAACCTGAATCTTCTTGTATCCCATGCTGAACTCCATCTATGGATTGAACATCTGGCTGCGTTCGAGCCTACTCCAGATAAATGGCGACTGAAACCTCACGCCATGCTCATTTGCGTCGAAAACAGCATAACTTGTCGCCTACAAGCCTGAAAGCAAAGGGAAAACCGCCAATCTTGAGCACAACGTGCGACGTTGCCCGCACCCGGCCCGCCTGCGACCTTTAGACCAATGGACGACCCACCTTTTGTATGAAGGCTCAGCGTAAGCATAGCGACCTATGTATAATGCCGCCGCTGACCAAAGAGTCACGACGGTTGACCGCTCTAGACAGTAGCCTTCAGCCAGAAAGCAGGACTATTACAATAGTCCAAACGCTTGACGCTCGACTGATGCAACCCAACATCACCGCGAAGAACACTCGACATTTCGCTCATGGATGACTTTGAACGAACGCGCTCCACCCGGCGCATCTCGAGTTTCTGCGCACGCTTTCAGCAAAGAAGAGAGTTAATCCGAATATGCCCACCCGCTCGAAGATCATCTACACCTTCACCGACGAAGCCCCAGCCCTCGCCACCTATTCACTGCTGCCTATCGTAGAGGCCTTCACCGCTTCCGCTGATATTGCCGTGGAAACCCGCGACATTTCCCTCGCCGCGCGCATCCTCGCAAGCTTCCCCGAGCAACTGGGCGCCAAGGCCATCCCGGACCACCTCGCCGAACTGGGCGACCTGGCCGTTACGCCTGAAGCCAACATCATCAAGCTGCCTAACATCAGCGCCTCGACCCCGCAGCTGCAAGCCGCGATCAAGGAACTGCAGGCCCAGGGCTACGCCCTGCCGGACTACCCGGAAACCGTAACCACCGACGCGGAAAAAGAAACCCGTGCACGTTACGACAAGGTCAAGGGCAGCGCCGTGAACCCGGTACTGCGCGAAGGCAACTCCGACCGCCGCGCACCGCTGTCGGTCAAGAACTACGCACGCAAGCACCCGCACAAAATGGGCGCCTGGGCTGCCGACTCCAAGTCGCACATCGCCCACATGAGCAATGGCGACTTCTACGGCAGCGAAAAAGCCGTACAGATCGAAGCCGCTGACGCTGTCAAAATCGAGCTGATCGCTCAAGACGGCACCGCCACTGTCCTGAAGGAAAAGACCTCGGTACAGGCCGGCGAGATCATCGACACCGCCGTGCTGAGCAAAAAAGCCCTGCGCGCATTCATCGCCGCCGAGATCGAAGACGCCAAGAAGCAAGGCGTGCTGCTGTCGGTTCACTTGAAAGCCACCATGATGAAGGTCTCCGACCCGATCATGTTCGGCCAGATCGTCGCCGAGTTCTATAAGGACGCCCTGGCCAAGCACGCCACTGTGCTGGAGCAGATCGGCTTCAACCTGAACAACGGCATCGGCGACCTGTACGCCCGTATCAAGGCGCTGCCGGCTGACCAGCAGGCGCAGATCGAAGCGGACATCCAGGCGGTCTACGCCGCTCGCCCATCGCTGGCGATGGTCAACTCCGACAAAGGCATCACCAACCTGCACGTGCCGAGCGACGTCATCGTCGACGCCTCGATGCCGGCCATGATCCGTGACTCCGGCAAAATGTGGGGCACCGACGGCCAGTTGCACGACACCAAGGCCGTGATCCCGGATCGCTGCTACGCCACCATCTACCAGGCCGTCATCGAAGACTGCAAGGCCAATGGCGCCTTCGACCCAACCACCATGGGCAGCGTGCCGAACGTTGGCCTGATGGCCAAGAAAGCCGAAGAGTACGGTTCCCACGACAAGACCTTCCAGATCAAGGCTGACGGCGTCGTCCGCGTCACCGACAGCCAGGGCAAGCTGCTGATGGAACAGTCGGTCGAAGCCGGCGACATCTTCCGCATGTGCCAGACCAAAGACGCGCCGATCCAGGACTGGGTCAAACTGGCCGTCAACCGCGCCCGCGCCAGCAACACCCCGGCCATCTTCTGGCTGGACCCACAGCGCGCACACGATGGCGTCGTGGTCGAGAAAGTTCAGGCTTACCTGAAAGACCACAACACTGAAGGTTTGGACATCCGCATCATGTCGCCGGTCGACGCGATGAAGTTCACCCTGGAGCGCACCCGCAAGGGCCTGGACACCATCTCGGTGACCGGTAACGTACTGCGCGACTACCTGACCGACCTGTTCCCGATCATGGAACTGGGCACCAGCGCCAAGATGCTTTCGATCGTGCCGCTGATGAACGGCGGTGGCCTGTTCGAAACCGGCGCCGGCGGCTCGGCGCCGAAACACGTGCAGCAGTTGGTGGAAGAAAACTTCCTGCGCTGGGATTCCCTGGGCGAGTTCCTGGCCCTGGCCGCGTCCCTCGAGCATCTGGGCGTGACCTACAACAACCCGAAAGCCCTGGTACTGTCCAAAACCCTGGACCAGGCCACTGGCCAATTCCTCGACAACAACAAGTCGCCATCGCGCAAAGTCGGCAACATCGACAACCGCGGCAGCCACTTCTACCTGGCGCTGTACTGGGCCCAGGCCCTGGCCGCCCAGACCGAAGACACTGCCCTGCAAGCGCAGTTCGGCGAACTGGCCCAGACCCTGGCCGCGAACGAAGCAACCATCGTTGCCGAGCTCAACGCCGTACAGGGCAAGCCAGTGGACATCGGCGGCTACTACGCGCCGAACCCCGAGCTGACCAGCAAGGCCATGCGTCCAAGCAACACCCTCAATGCGGCGATCGCCAAGTTGAAGTAAGGTTGTAACGATGCAAAGAAACCCCGGCCGAGTGCCGGGGTTTCTGTTTCCACTGTTCACCTGAAGAAACCGGTTCAAATGGGCCTGCCCTAACGCCAATCAGTCAGGGCTTTTTGTAGGAGCGAGCTTGCTCGCGAAAAACTCACAAGCACCGCGCTCATTCAGAAAGCACGCGTTATCGTTGACGTTTTTCGCGAGCAAGCTCGCTCCTACAGACGGCGGTGTACACTTAACAACGCAGCCGCGCCCAAACGTAACCACGATGCGAAGCGAGCCGCTCTTGATCTTGATCTGCTTTTGATCTCAGGCGCCCCGTTAAACCACGCTGGCCGAACGCAGGCTTGAA
>NZ_CVTU01000112.1:0-107695 GCF_900004965.1 Pseudomonas sp. 44 R 15 | reverse complement strand
CTAAGCGAGGTGCCGAGTGGTGGGGCAAGAGCGTTTTGCTTACTTTTGCGCTTTTCAAAAGTGAGCCGCTGTAAAAGCGGAACCATTAGCAGCCTTTAGCGCAGAAACGGATATGTACCCGGTCCAATCCAACATCCCGACCAGCCCAGAGGCCGCCATCGGGGGCAAGTCGATTCGTCGCACCGCCCCTCCCACATTTGGACCGGGATCGACACAACATCCTGGTCGACCCAGAGGCCATCATCAGGAGCAAGCTCCCACATTGCCTGCACAATCCTGACCCAAGAACGCACCGCCCCTCCCTGAATCTAGAGGCACCCCATGACCTGGCTCCCCCACATCACCGTCGCCACCCTCGTCGAAGACAACGGCCGCTTCCTGATGGTCGAAGAACTCAAGGGCGGCCGTGCCGTACTCAATCAGCCCGCCGGCCACCTGGACCCGAACGAAACCCTGACCGAAGCCGCCGTGCGTGAAACCCTCGAAGAAACCGGCTGGGACGTCGAAGCCACCGGCATCGTCGGCATCTACCTCTACACCGCCCCGAGCAACGGCGTGACCTATCAACGGGTCTGTTTCATCGCCAAGGCGCTGAAACACCACCCGGACTATCAACTCGACGAAGGCATCCTACGCGCCCGCTGGCTGACCCGGGACGAGCTGATGGGCCTGCGCGACGACTGGCGCAGCGAGCTGATCATCCGCTGTATCGATGATTATCTGGCCGGCCAGCGTCACAGCCTGGAATTGATCCGTCCTTCTCTTTAGCCTTGCGGGCCCAGGCCTGCTAGAATCGCGTCCTTTTTCAAGACACCCGTTGAAACCCTATGCGTGATCCAGCCCCTTCTGACACACAAAAGAAGCGCGTCATCGTCGGCATGTCCGGCGGCGTGGATTCTTCCGTTTCCGCCGTTCTGCTCATGGAGCAGGGTTATGAGGTGGAAGGCCTGTTCATGAAGAACTGGGAAGAAGACGATGGAACGGAATATTGCACCGCCATGGACGACCTGGCGGACGCCCAGGCCGTGTGCGACAAGATCGGTATCAAGCTGCACACCGCCAACTTCGCCGCCGAGTACTGGGACAACGTGTTCGAGCACTTCCTGGCCGAATACAAGGCCGGCCGTACGCCGAACCCGGACATCCTGTGCAACCGCGAGATCAAGTTCAAGGCATTCCTCGACTACGCCATGATGCTGGGCGCCGACCTGATCGCCACTGGCCACTACGTACGCCGCCGCGACATCGATGGCCGTACCGAACTGCTCAAGGGCCTGGACCCGAACAAGGACCAGAGCTACTTCCTGCACGCCGTCGGCGGTGAACAGATCGCCAAGACCCTGTTCCCGGTCGGTGAGCTGGAAAAGCCCGAAGTGCGCAGGATCGCCGAGAAACACGGCCTGGCCACCGCCAAGAAGAAAGACTCCACCGGCATCTGCTTTATCGGCGAGCGCCGCTTCAGCGACTTCCTCAAGCAATACCTGCCGGCACAACCGGGCGAAATCAAAACCACCGAGGGTGAAGTGATCGGCCGTCACCATGGCCTGATGTACCACACCATCGGCCAGCGCCAGGGCCTGGGCATTGGCGGTTTGAAAGACGCCGGTGAAGAGCCGTGGTACGTGCTGGTCAAGGACCTGGAAAACAACGTGCTGATCGTCGGCCAGGGCAACGAACACCCGCTGCTGTTCTCAGGCGCCCTGCTTGCTTCGGACATCTATTGGGTCAACCCGATTGACCTGAGCGCCCCGCGCCGGCTGACCGCCAAAGTACGCTATCGCCAGAGCGACCAGCCGTGCACCCTGGAAAAAACCGCCACGGGTTACCGCGCCACCTTCGATGACCCGCAACGCGCGGTCACTCCAGGCCAATCCGTGGTGTTCTATGACGGCGAAATCTGCCTGGGCGGCGGCGTCATCGAAGTCGCGCAAGCCTGGAGCAACCCGGCATGAGCCCGACCCAAGAGCAATTGACGGCCCTTGGCGGTGTATTTCTCGCTGCGGTACTGGTGGACAAGATCGCCAAGACCGGCCAGGTCACCGAGGCAGGCCTGACCTGCATGCTCGGCAGCCTGTTGATCCGCGACCCCAAGGACACCCTGGAAGTCTACGGCGGCGACGACCTGGCCTTGCGTGAAGGTTACCGGGCCTTGATCGGCGCCCTGGAACGCGACCCCAGCACCCTGCAGCGCGAACCCTTGCGCTACGCCCTGTCGATGCTCGGCCTCGAGCGCCAGTTGGCCAAGCGCGACGACCTGCTCGAAACCATCGGCAAACGCCTGCCGCAGATCCAATCCCAGGTTGAACATTTTGGCCCGGCCCACGAAAACGTGATCGCAGCCTGTGGCGCGCTGTATCAGGACACCTTGAGCACCTTGCGCCAGCGCATCCAGGTGCACGGCGACATGCGCAACCTGCAGCAACCAAACAACGCCTCGAAAATCCGCGCCCTGCTCCTGGCGGGGATTCGTTCGGCGCGGTTGTGGCGCCAGTTGGGCGGTCATCGTTGGCAGTTGGTGATCAGCCGACGCAAATTGCTCAAAGAGCTTTACCCGTTGATGCGCAACGAATAAGTCGCACCAGCAAACCTTTTTCACGCTGTTACGCGTAATACGCCGGTCAGTTGGCGACGGACCGGCGAATTTTTTCATGTATGATACGCGCCCCATTTCGTTGCCCGACTGTCCGAGAACACCCCATGCAGCTTTCTTCGCTCACTGCGGTTTCCCCTGTTGACGGCCGCTACGCCGGCAAAACCCAGGCCCTGCGCCCTATTTTCAGCGAATACGGTTTGATCCGTGCTCGTGTCCTGGTTGAAGTGCGCTGGCTCCAGCGCCTGGCCGCTCACCCCGCCATCAGCGAAGTGCCGGCGTTTTCCGCCGAGGCCAACGCTGCCTTGAATACCCTGGCGGAAAACTTCTCCCTGGAGCACGCCGAGCGTGTGAAAGAGATCGAGCGCACCACCAACCACGACGTCAAGGCCATCGAGTACCTGCTCAAAGAGCAAGCGGCCAAGCTGCCGGAACTGGCCCAGGTCAGCGAGTTCATCCACTTTGCCTGCACCAGCGAGGACATCAACAACCTGTCCCACGCCCTGATGCTGCGCGAAGGCCGTGATGACGTAATGCTGCCGCTGATGCGCCAGACCGCCGAAGCGATCCGCGAACTGGCGATTCGCTTCGCCGCCGTGCCGATGCTCTCGCGCACCCACGGCCAGCCGGCATCGCCGACCACCCTGGGCAAGGAACTGGCCAACGTGGTGTACCGCCTGGAGCGCCAGATCGCACAAGTCGCCGCCGTGCCGCTGCTGGGCAAGATCAACGGCGCCGTGGGCAACTACAACGCACACCTGTCGGCCTACCCCGAGATCGACTGGGAAGCCAACGCCCGCGCCTTCATCGAAGACGAGCTGGGCCTGGGCTTCAACCCCTACACCACGCAGATCGAACCCCACGACTACATCGCCGAGCTGTTCGACGCGATCGCACGCTTCAACACTATCCTGATCGACTTCGATCGCGATATCTGGGGCTACATCTCCCTGGGCTACTTCAAGCAGCGCACCATTGCCGGTGAAATCGGTTCGTCGACCATGCCGCACAAGGTCAACCCGATCGACTTCGAAAACTCCGAAGGCAACCTCGGCATCGCCAACGCCCTGTTCCAGCACCTGGCCAGCAAGTTGCCGATCTCGCGCTGGCAGCGCGACCTGACCGACTCCACCGTACTGCGCAACCTCGGCGTGGGCTTTGCCCACAGCGTGATCGCGTATGAAGCCAGCCTCAAGGGCATCAGCAAGCTGGAGCTCAACGAGCAGAAAATCGCCGCTGACCTGGATGCCTGCTGGGAAGTCCTGGCGGAGCCGATCCAGACCGTGATGCGCCGCTACAACATCGAAAACCCATACGAGAAGCTCAAAGAGTTGACGCGCGGCAAGGGCATCACCTCCGATGCGCTGCAAACTTTCATCGACGGCCTGGACATGCCAGCTGCCGCCAAGGCCGAGCTGAAACTGCTCACCCCGGCCAACTACATCGGTAACGCTGTAGAGCAAGCCAAGCGCATCTGATCATCGCCCGACCCTTTGAGACGCCCGGCCGCGCCGGGCGTTTTTATTCCTGTCTTAAAAGTGCTTTTTTTCAATAGGTTACACATGAATCCTGATATCCCTCTTCAACTACTGGGCGGCATCACGGCACGGGAATTCCTGCGCGACTACTGGCAGAAGAAACCGCTGCTGATCCGCCAGGCCATCCCCGACTTCGAAAGCCCGATCGACGCCGACGAACTGGCCGGCCTGGCCCTGGAAGAAGAAGTCGAGTCGCGCCTGGTGATCGAACACGGCGAACGTCCGTGGGAGCTGCGTCGCGGCCCGTTCGCCGAAGACGCCTTCAGCACCCTGCCCGAGCGTGAATGGACCCTGCTGGTACAGGCGGTGGATCAGTTCGTGCCGGAAGTCGCCGAGCTGCTCGAGCACTTTCGCTTCCTGCCAAGCTGGCGCATCGATGATGTGATGATCAGCTTCGCCGCGCCGGGTGGCAGTGTCGGCCCGCACTTCGATAACTACGATGTGTTCCTGCTGCAAGCCCAGGGCAAGCGCAACTGGAAAATCGGCCAGATGTGCAACTCTGAAAGCCCGCTGCTGCAGCACGCCGACCTGCGCATCCTCGCCGAATTCGAAGAAAGCGCCGAATGGGTCCTCGAACCGGGCGACATGCTGTACCTGCCGCCGCGCCTGGCGCATTTCGGCATTGCCGAAGACGACTGCATGACCTACTCGGTAGGCTTCCGTGCGCCGAGCGCCGCCGAGGTGCTGACCCACTTCACCGACTTCCTCAGCCAATACCTGACCGACGAAGAGCGCTACACCGATGCCGACGCCCAGCCGGTCAGCGACCCGCATCAGATTCAGAGCGATGCGCTGGATCGCCTCAAGAGCCTGCTGGCCGAGCACATGAGCGACGAGCGCATGCTGCTGACCTGGTTCGGCCAGTTCATGACCGAACCGCGCTACCCGGAGCTGGTGGCAGGCGAAGAGCTGGGCGAGGACGACTTCATCAGCAGCCTGCAAGACGGCGCGATCCTGGTGCGCAACCCGAGTGCGCGCCTGGCCTGGTCGGAAGTGGACGACGACGTGTTGCTGTTCGCCAGCGGCCAGAGCCGTTACCTGCCGGGCAAACTGCGCGAACTGTTGAAACTGGTGTGCTCGGCAGACGCCCTGCACAGCGAGAACCTCGGCGCCTGGCTGGCCGACGAAGACGGCCGCGACCTGCTGTGCGAACTGGTCAAGCAAGGCAGCCTGGGGTTTGCGGATGAATAGGATTCACGTAAGTGTCGCGGACTGGCGAAAGGATATCGACGAGATTCGGCGCATTCGTGAAGCGGTATTCATCGCCGAACAATCGGTTCCACCCGAGCTGGAATGGGACGCGGACGACGCCGGTGCGATGCACTTTCTGGCGTTCGAAGGTGATTTCCCGATTGGCACCGCTCGGCTGCTGCCCAGCGGCGAGATCGGCCGCGTGTCGGTACTCAAGGACTGGCGCGGGCTGAAGGTCGGCGACAAGTTGATGGAAGCGGTGATCGGCGTGGCCGAGAAGCGCGGCCAGAGCCGGCAATTCCTCAGTGCGCAGGTGTATGCGGCGCCGTTCTACGAGCGGCTGGGTTTCAAGATTGTCAGTGATGAGTTTCTTGAAGTCGGGATTCCGCATGTGGATATGGTGCGCGGGGACTGATCCGGGACCGCGTCGCGGCTATCGGGGGCAAGCCCCCTCCCACACTTGAAGATGTACTCGGTCAAAATGTGGGAGGGGGCTTGCCCCCGATAGCTATTTCAGCAACACCACAAAATGCCCTGCCTTGCCAGGGCATTTTGCCGTCTACGATTCAACTTGCGACCCGCCGGGCCGACAAACTGGCACTATCCAAGCCAAATGAATTGCAGAGATAACGGACATGTCCCTACGCACCCTGCTCACCGCCCTCCTCCTGGCTGCCAGCGCATCGGCCATGGCCGACACCGAAGTGGTCAACCTGAGCAACCGCACCAGCGCCGACCTGCTGCCCGTGGCGCAGAACTTTATCGGCAAGGACGGCACCGTGAGTGCCTATGGCAATCAGCTCATCGTCAACGCGGCGCCGGCAAAGATCGAAGGCCTGCGCACCCTGCTCGCTCAACTCGACACCCCGGCCAAGCGCCTGCTGATCACGGTCGACACCAATGAAAACAACCAGCAGACCAGCGGCGACAGCCAGACCCGTATCATCAGCTACGGCACCACCAGCCGCGACGGCGGCATCCAGCAGGTCCAGGCCAGCGAAGGCGTGCCGGCGCTGATCCAGGTCGGCCAAAGCGTACCGCTGACCACCACCCAGCAGGACAGCTACGGGCGCCTGCAGAACCAGACCCAGTATCGCAACGTCACCCAGGGTTTCTACGTGACCGCCAGCGTCACCGGCGAGACCGTTCACCTGGCCATCAGTACCAACCGTGACCGCATGAGCCAGGAACGTCCCGATGTAGTGAACGTACAAAGTACCGACACAACTGTCAGCGGCCGCCTGGGCGAATGGATTTCCCTGGCCGGCGTCAACCGTGAGACCCAGGCCGATAAATCCTCTACAACCCGCAGCTACGCTACTCAGGGCCGCGATGACGTGACGGTGCGGGTCAAGGTCGACACGCTGAACTGAAGCACCAAAAACTGACTGGCGAGTCGTATTAGACTAAATATGTAGTGCCTGAAAAAAAGCACTACAAAACATTTGACGCCCCCAAAAAGGCTGTGCATGATGGCCTCGCTCCCGCTAATCAAGGGCCCTGGGAAGGGCCTTCGAACCCTACAAGACGCGACGACGAGGTTTAACTACATGGCACTGACACGCGAACAGCAAATTGCAGCCCTTGAAAAAGACTGGGCTGAAAACCCACGCTGGAAAGGCGTGACCCGCGCTTATTCCGCTGCTGACGTCGTCCGCCTGCGTGGCTCGGTCCAACCTGAGCACACCTTTGCAAAACTCGGCGCCGAGAAGCTGTGGAACCTGGTCACCCAGGGGGCCAAGCCGTCCTTCCGTCCCGACAAAGATTTCGTCAACTGCATGGGCGCCCTCACTGGCGGCCAGGCAGTGCAGCAGGTAAAAGCCGGTATCCAGGCGATCTACCTGTCCGGCTGGCAAGTGGCCGCGGACAACAACTCCGCTGAATCCATGTACCCCGACCAATCGCTGTACCCGGTGGACTCCGTGCCGACCGTGGTCAAGCGCATCAACAACTCGTTCCGTCGTGCCGACCAGATCCAGTGGAAAGCCGGTAAAGGTCCGGGCGACGAAGGCTACATCGACTACTTCGCGCCTATCGTGGCCGACGCCGAAGCCGGTTTCGGCGGCGTACTCAACGCCTACGAGCTGATGAAGAGCATGATCGAGGCGGGCGCCGCCGGCGTGCACTTCGAAGACCAGCTGGCCTCGGTGAAAAAATGCGGCCACATGGGCGGCAAAGTGCTGGTTCCGACCCAGGAAGCCGTACAGAAATTGACCGCCGCCCGTTTGGCCGCTGACGTTGCCGGTACGCCAACCATCATCCTGGCGCGCACCGATGCCAACGCCGCTGACCTGCTGACTTCGGACTGCGACCCGTACGACCAGCCATTCGTCACCGGCGAACGCACCCAGGAAGGTTTCTATAAAGTGCGCGCCGGTCTCGACCAGGCAATCGCCCGTGGCCTGGCCTACGCGCCGTACGCCGACCTGATCTGGTGCGAAACCGCCAAGCCGGACCTGGACGAAGCGCGTCGCTTCGCCGAAGCGATCAAGAAGGAATACCCGGACCAACTGCTGTCCTACAACTGCTCGCCTTCCTTCAACTGGAAGAAGAACCTGGACGACGCGACCATCGCCAAGTTCCAGCGTGAACTGTCCGCCATGGGCTACAAGCACCAGTTCATCACCCTGGCCGGCATTCACAACATGTGGCACAGCATGTTCAACCTGGCGCACGACTACGCCCGCAACGACATGACCGCCTACGTGAAGCTGCAGGAGCAGGAATTCGCTGACGCCGCCAAAGGCTACACCTTCGTGGCGCACCAGCAGGAAGTGGGCACCGGCTACTTCGACGACATGACCACCGTGATCCAGGGCGGCACCTCGTCCGTGACCGCGCTGACCGGTTCGACCGAGGAAGAGCAGTTCCACTGAGTGACTGAGTACACGGCCACTGTGGCCCCAGGGAAGACCTAACCGCAGTGCCGCACAGCCATCACGCCCCGACTGGTTCGGGGCGTTTTTTTGCGCGTAAAAAATGCCGCTGGAACAACGCAGATCAAAATGTGGGAGGGGGCTTGCCCCCGATAGCGGTGGGCCAGCAACCGATGTGCTGACTGACACCCGGCAATCGGGGGCAAGCCCCCTCCCACAATGGATTTTGCGCAAAACATTGATCCAGAGCGGTGTCCGCCCGGATCAAATCAGTTAAAAGATGCGCACCCATAACTAAGCGACACTCAACCAAGTAACGGCAACTTACCCCGCTACACGAGAAACATTCGCTTAAACCCCACGCAAACAATATTCATTATCATTTGGAATGAGAAAACTTCGTTACCACTTAAACAAAACACATTTGATAAAAAGCCCGCTAATGCCCGCCCTGCAAGGGCTACAGCCCTATAAAGGTGCACTATGTGCTTATTCCGCCGAATAATTTCGCCACAGGAATTTTACTTGCCCGGTGTTTAGCCATAAAATCACCGCGATTGATTGCAGTGCGACATATCGTCACTGCATCGTGACTTTTTCGAGCTCAGAGACCTTTGCTCTCTGTTAAGGATTTCCAGCATGACCGACGCGACAGGACTCATGGCCCACAACTGGGGCTTTGCCATTTTCCTCCTCGGTGTTGTGGGGCTTTGCGCCTTCATGCTCGGCGTCTCCAGCCTCCTCGGGTCAAAAGCCTGGGGTCGCAGCAAAAACGAACCGTTCGAGTCCGGCATGCTACCTACAGGTGGCGCCCGCTTGCGGCTCTCAGCCAAATTCTATCTGGTCGCGATGCTCTTCGTGATCTTCGATATCGAAGCCCTCTTTCTCTTTGCCTGGTCTGTGTCCGTCCGCGAAAGCGGCTGGACCGGATTCGTCGAAGCTCTCGTTTTCATAGCAATTCTGTTGGCAGGTCTTGTCTACCTGTTCCGAGTGGGCGCCCTTGACTGGGCTCCGGAAGCTCGTCGCAAGCGGCAAGCGAAGCTGAAACAATGAGGCTTTGGCGATGCAATACAATCTCACCAGGATCGACCCGGATGCTCCTAACGAGCAGTACCCCATCGGCGAACGGGAAACCGTTTCCGACCCGTTAGAAGACCAAGTCCACAAAAACATCTACATGGGCAAGCTGGAAGACGTGCTGAGTGGCGCGGTCAACTGGGGGCGTAAGAACTCCCTGTGGCCGTACAACTTCGGCCTTTCGTGCTGCTACGTGGAAATGACCACCGCCTTCACGGCGCCCCACGACATCGCGCGCTTTGGCGCCGAGGTTATCCGGGCATCGCCGCGCCAGGCGGATTTCATGGTTATCGCCGGTACCTGCTTTATCAAGATGGCGCCGATCATCCAGCGTCTCTATGAGCAAATGCTCGAACCGAAATGGGTGATCTCCATGGGTTCTTGCGCCAACTCCGGTGGCATGTACGACATCTACTCCGTCGTTCAAGGGGTGGACAAGTTCCTGCCCGTGGACGTCTACGTGCCTGGCTGCCCGCCCCGTCCCGAAGCATTCCTGCAAGGCTTGATGCTGTTGCAGGAATCGATTGGCAAGGAGCGTCGCCCGCTGTCCTGGGTCGTCGGCGATCAAGGCGTGTACCGCGCCGAGATGCCGTCCCAAAAGGAACAGCGCCGCGAACAGCGAATCGCAGTCACCAACCTGCGCAGCCCCGACGAAGTCTGATCCAGCCCGCTTCTTTTTATAGAACGAAAACCTGGCTTCATTCTTTACGTTGACCGAAAGCGATAAAAAACCATGACTACAGGCAGTGCTCTGTATATCCCGCCTTACAAGGCAGACGACCAGGATGTGGTTGTCGAACTCAATAACCGTTTTGGCCCTGACGCCTTCACCGCCCAGGCCACACGCACCGGTATGCCGGTGCTGTGGGTGGCGCGTGCCAGGCTCGTCGAAGTCCTGAGCTTCCTGCGCAACCTGCCCAAGCCGTACGTCATGCTCTATGACCTGCATGGCGTGGACGAGCGTCTGCGCACCAAGCGCCAGGGCTTGCCGAGCGGCGCCGATTTCACCGTGTTCTACCACTTGATGTCGCTGGAACGTAACAGTGACGTGATGATCAAGGTCGCGCTGAGCGAGAGCGACCTGAGCGTCCCGACCGTGACCGGTATCTGGCCGAACGCCAGCTGGTACGAGCGTGAAGTGTGGGACATGTTCGGTATCGATTTCCCGGGCCACCCGCACCTGACGCGCATCATGATGCCGCCGACCTGGGAAGGTCACCCTCTGCGCAAGGACTACCCTGCCCGCGCCACCGAGTTCGACCCGTTCAGCCTGACCCTCGCCAAGCAGCAGCTTGAAGAAGAGGCCGCGCGCTTCCGTCCGGAAGACTGGGGCATGAAGCGTTCCGGCACCAACGAGGACTACATGTTCCTCAACCTGGGCCCGAACCACCCTTCGGCCCACGGCGCCTTCCGGATCATCCTGCAACTGGACGGCGAGGAAATCGTCGACTGCGTCCCGGACATCGGCTACCACCACCGTGGCGCCGAAAAGATGGCCGAGCGTCAATCCTGGCACAGCTTCATCCCCTACACCGACCGTATCGACTACCTCGGCGGCGTGATGAACAACCTGCCGTACGTGCTCTCGGTCGAGAAGCTGGCCGGTATCAAAGTGCCGGACCGCGTCGACACCATCCGCATCATGATGGCCGAGTTCTTCCGCATCACCAGCCACCTGCTGTTCCTGGGTACCTACATCCAGGACGTCGGCGCCATGACCCCGGTGTTCTTTACCTTCACCGACCGCCAGCGCGCCTACAAGGTCATCGAAGCCGTCACCGGTTTCCGCCTGCACCCGGCCTGGTACCGCATCGGCGGTGTGGCCCACGACCTGCCGAACGGCTGGGAGCGCCTGGTCAAGGAATTCATCGACTGGATGCCCAAGCGTCTGGACGAGTACCAGAAGGCCGCCCTGGATAACAGCATCCTCAAGGGCCGTACCATCGGCGTCGCGCAATACAACACCAAAGAGGCCCTGGAATGGGGCGTCACCGGTGCCGGCCTGCGTTCCACCGGTTGCGACTTCGACCTGCGCAAGGCGCGCCCGTACTCCGGCTACCAGAACTTCGAGTTCGAAGTACCGCTGGCGGCCAATGGCGACGCCTACGACCGTTGCATCGTGCGCGTCGAAGAAATGCGCCAGAGCCTGAAGATCATCGAGCAATGCATGCGCAACATGCCGGCAGGCCCGTACAAGGCGGATCACCCGCTGACCACGCCGCCGCCCAAAGAGCGCACGCTGCAGCACATCGAAACCCTGATCACGCACTTCCTGCAAGTCTCGTGGGGCCCGGTGATGCCGGCCAACGAGTCCTTCCAGATGATTGAAGCGACCAAGGGTATCAACAGTTATTACCTGACGAGCGATGGCGGCACCATGAGCTACCGCACCCGGATTCGTACCCCAAGCTTCCCGCACTTGCAGCAGATCCCTTCGGTGATCAAAGGCGAGATGGTCGCGGACTTGATTGCGTACCTGGGTAGTATCGATTTCGTTATGGCCGACGTGGACCGCTAAGCATGAACAGCACGCTTATCCAGACAGACCGTTTCACCCTGAGTGAAACCGAGCGCTCGGCCATCGAGCACGAGCTGCATCACTACGAAGACCCGCGCGCGGCGTCGATCGAAGCCTTGAAGATCGTCCAGAAGGAACGTGGCTGGGTGCCGGACGGCGCACTCTACGCCATCGGCGAGATCCTCGGCATTCCCGCCAGCGACGTTGAAGGCGTGGCCACGTTCTACAGCCAGATCTTCCGCCAGCCGGTGGGCCGCCACATCATTCGCGTGTGCGACAGCATGGTTTGCTACATCGGTGGCCACGAGTCCGTGGTCAGCGAGATCCAGGCCAAACTGGGCATCGGCCTCGGCCAGACCACCGCCGACGGCCGCTTCACGCTGCTGCCGGTGTGCTGCCTGGGCAACTGCGACAAGGCGCCGGCGTTGATGATCGACGACGACACATTCGGTGACGTACAGCCTGCTGGCGTGACCCAATTGCTCGAGGGCTACCCATGACCCTGACTTCCTTCGGCCCGGCCAACCTGATCAAGCGTTCGGCCGAGACCCACCCGCTGACCTGGCGCCTGCGTGATGACGGTGAGCCGGTATGGCTTGACGAATACCAGGCCAAGAACGGCTACGCCGCCGCGCGCAAGGCCTTCGCCGACATGGCCCAGGACGATATCGTCCAGACAGTGAAAGACGCCGGCCTTAAAGGCCGCGGCGGTGCAGGCTTCCCCACGGGTGTTAAGTGGGGCCTGATGCCCAAGGACGAATCCATCAACATCCGCTACCTGTTGTGCAACGCGGATGAAATGGAGCCCAACACCTGGAAAGACCGCATGTTGATGGAGCAACTGCCCCATCTGCTGATCGAAGGCATGCTGATCAGCGCCCGCGCGCTGAAAACCTATCGGGGTTATATCTTCCTGCGCGGCGAGTACACCACCGCCGCCAAGCACCTCAACCGTGCCGTGGCCGAAGCCAAGGCGGCGGGCCTGCTGGGCAAGAACATCCTGGGCTCGGGTTTCGACTTTGAGCTGTTCGTGCACACCGGCGCCGGGCGTTATATCTGCGGTGAAGAAACCGCACTGATCAACTCCCTCGAAGGCCGCCGCGCCAACCCGCGTTCCAAGCCGCCCTTCCCTGCCGCCGTGGGCGTGTGGGGCAAGCCGACCTGCGTGAACAACGTCGAGACCCTGTGCAACGTGCCGGCGATCATCGCCGACGGCGTGGACTGGTACAAATCGTTGGCCCGTGAAGGCAGTGAAGACATGGGCACCAAGCTCATGGGCTTCTCCGGCAAGGTCAAGAACCCGGGCCTGTGGGAACTGCCATTCGGCGTGACCGCGCGCGAGCTGTTCGAGGACTACGCCGGCGGCATGCGCGACGGCTACACCTTGAAAGCCTGGCAGCCAGGCGGCGCCGGCACCGGTTTCCTGCTGCCCGAGCACCTCGACGCACAGATGTATGCCGGCGGCATCGGCAAGGTGGGCACCCGGATGGGCACCGGCCTGGCGATGGCGGTGGACAACACGGTGAACATGGTCTCGCTGCTGCGCAACATGGAGCAGTTCTTTGCCCGTGAATCCTGCGGCTTCTGCACCCCTTGCCGCGACGGTCTGCCGTGGAGCGTCAAGCTGCTGATGGCCCTGGAAAACGGCGAAGGCCGCGAGGGTGATATCGAAACCCTGCTCGGGCTGGTCGGTTTCCTCGGCCCAGGCAAGACCTTCTGTGCTCACGCACCGGGCGCAGTGGAGCCATTGGGCAGCGCAATCAAATACTTCCGCCCTGAATTCGAGGCCGGCATCGCGCCAACCCGCGCGGGTGAACTCACTCAGGTGGTATCACCGACCATGGTCGGTGCGTAGAGCTTAAAGAAGCGAAGGGTCCGTGCCCTTCGCTTTTCTCATGTGCGGACGCCTTGATGGCTGTGTTGATGCACATGAATAACAAGATTCCATTAGCCACGCCCGCTGACAACGGGCCAACGAAGAACTTTGAACCATGGCCACTATCCACGTAGACGGCAAAGCGCTCGAAGTCGATGGGGCGGACAACCTGTTACAGGCATGTCTGTCACTCGGCCTCGACATCCCGTATTTCTGCTGGCACCCCGCGCTTGGTAGCGTCGGTGCCTGTCGCCAGTGTGCGGTCAAGCAATACACCGACGAGAACGACACCCGTGGTCGTATCGTCATGTCCTGCATGACCCCAGCCACCGACAACACCTGGATCTCCATCGACGATGAAGAATCCAAGGCGTTCCGCGCCAGCGTGGTCGAATGGCTGATGACCAACCACCCCCACGACTGCCCGGTCTGTGAGGAAGGCGGTCATTGCCACCTGCAAGACATGACGGTGATGACCGGCCACAACGAGCGCCGTTATCGCTTCACCAAGCGCACCCACCAGAACCAGGACCTCGGCCCGTTCATTTCCCACGAAATGAACCGCTGCATCGCCTGCTATCGCTGCGTGCGCTTCTATAAAGACTACGCCGGCGGCACTGACCTCGGCGTATTCGGCGCCCACGACAACGTGTACTTCGGTCGCGTTGAAGACGGCGTGCTTGAAAGCGAGTTCTCCGGCAACCTCACCGAGGTCTGCCCGACCGGTGTGTTCACCGACAAGACTCACTCCGAGCGCTACAACCGCAAGTGGGACATGCAGTTCGCCCCGAGCATCTGCCATGGCTGCTCCAGCGGTTGCAACATCTCCCCGGGCGAGCGCTACGGCGAACTGCGTCGTATCGAAAACCGCTTCAACGGTTCGGTCAACCAGTACTTTCTATGCGACCGTGGCCGTTTCGGCTATGGCTACGTCAACCGCGAAGATCGCCCACGCCAGCCGCTGCTGGCCGATGGCGCCAAGCTAAGCCTGGACGCGGCGCTGGATAAAGCCGCCGACCTGTTGCGCGGGCGTAATATTGTCGGTATCGGTTCGCCCCGCGCCAGCCTCGAAAGCAACTTCGCGTTGCGCGAGCTGGTCGGTGCCGAGCACTTCTACAGCGGTATCGAAGCCGGTGAACTGGAGCGCATCCGCCTGGTCCTGCAAGTGCTGAACGACAGCCCGCTGCCGGTACCGAACATGCGCGACATCGAAGACCACGACGCCATTTTCGTGCTCGGTGAAGACCTGACCCAGACCGCCGCACGTATCGCGTTGTCGCTGCGCCAATCGGTCAAAGGCAAGGCCGAGGAAATGGCCGACGCCATGCGCGTACAGCCGTGGCTTGACGCTGCGGTGAAAAACATCGGCCAGCACGCACTCAATCCTCTGTTTATCGCGTCCCTGGCTGAAACCAAGCTCGACGATATCGCCGAAGAATGCGTCCACGCAGCACCGGACGACCTGGCCCGCCTCGGTTTCGCCGTGGCCCATGCCCTCGACGCCAGCGCGCCGGCCGTTGAAGGCCTGGACGCTGAAGCTGTCGAGTTGGCGCAGCGTATTGCCGACGCCCTGCTGGCAGCCAAGCGCCCCTTGATCATTGCCGGTACCTCGTTGGGTTCCAAGGCGCTGATCGAAGCCGCCGCCAACATCGCCAAGGCCCTGAAACTGCGCGACAAGAACGGCTCCATAAGTTTGGTCGTGCCGGAAGCCAACAGCCTCGGCCTGGCCATGCTCGGCGGCGAGTCCGTGGATGCCGCGCTGCAAGCGGTGATCGACGGCAATGCCGACGCCATCGTCGTGCTGGAAAACGACCTGTACACCCGCACCGCTGCGGCCAAGGTTGACGCTGCGCTCAACGCCGCCCAGGTGCTGATCGTCGCCGACCACCAGAAGACCGCCACCAGCGAGCGTGCCCACCTGGTATTGCCGGCGGCGACCTTCGCCGAAGGCGACGGCACCCTGGTCAGCCAGGAAGGCCGCGCCCAGCGTTTCTTCCAGGTGTTCG
The DNA here is from genome assembly GCF_900004965.1 of Pseudomonas sp. 44 R 15. NCBI lineage: Bacteria > Pseudomonadati > Pseudomonadota > Gammaproteobacteria > Pseudomonadales > Pseudomonadaceae > Pseudomonas > Pseudomonas sp. 44 R 15. Next base: position 92,023 of record NZ_CVTU01000112.1, on the reverse strand, counting down.
ATCCGAAGTACATGGACGCCAGCATCCTGGTCCATGAAGGCTGGCGCTGGCTGCATGCCCTGCGCGCGACCCTGCTGAACCAGCCGATCGACTGGACCCAACTCGACCACGTCACCGCCGCGACCGCTGCAAGCACACCGCAACTTGCGCGGATTGTCGATGCCGCACCGTCCGCTTCGTTCCGCATCAAGGGCCTGAAACTGGCGCGTGAACCGCTGCGCTACTCCGGGCGCACCGCCATGCGCGCCGACATCAGCGTGCATGAGCCGCGTACACCGCAAGACATCGACACCGCGTTCGCCTTCTCCATGGAAGGTTACTCGGGTTCGGCCGAACCGCGTCAGCAGGTGCCGTTTGCCTGGTCGCCGGGCTGGAACTCGCCGCAGGCCTGGAACAAGTTCCAGGACGAAGTCGGTGGTCACATCCGCGCGGGCGACCCGGGCACCCGCCTGATCGAAAGCAGCGGCGATGCGCTGAACTGGTTCGCGGCGGTACCGCGTCCGTTCAACCCGGCGCCGGGCACCTGGCAGGTCGTGCCGTTCTTCCACCTGTTCGGCAGCGAAGAGACCTCTTCCAAGGCCGCGCCGGTTCAAGAACGTATCCCCGCAGCCTACGTGTCGCTGGCCAAGTCCGAAGCCGACCGCCTGGGCGTCAACGACGGTGCCCTGCTCAGCCTGAGCGTGGCCGGCCAGACCCTGCGTCTGCCGCTGCGCATCAACGACGAGCTGGGCGCCGGCCTGGTTGCACTGCCAAAAGGCCTCGCCGGGATTCCTCCAGCGATCTTTGGCCACACCGTTGACGGTCTGCAGGAGGCAGCGCAATGACTTGGTTCACTCCTGAAGTGATCGACGTGATCATCTCGGTGGTCAAGGCCATCGTGATCCTGTTGGCCGTGGTCGTCGCGGGCGCCCTGCTCAGCTTCGTCGAACGTCGCCTGCTGGGCTGGTGGCAGGACCGTTACGGTCCGAACCGCGTCGGCCCGTTCGGCATGTTCCAGATCGCCGCCGACATGCTGAAAATGTTCTTCAAGGAAGACTGGACCCCGCCGTTCGCCGACAAGGTGATCTTCACCCTGGCGCCGGTCGTGGCCATGAGCGCCTTGCTGATCGCTTTCGCGATCATCCCGATCACCCCGACCTGGGGCGTGGCGGACCTGAACATTGGCCTGCTGTTCTTCTTCGCCATGGCCGGTTTGTCGGTGTATGCGGTGCTGTTCGCCGGCTGGGCAAGTAACAACAAGTTCGCCCTGCTCGGCAGCCTGCGTGCCTCGGCGCAAACCGTCTCCTATGAAGTGTTCATGGGGTTGGCACTGATGGGCATCGTGGTGCAGGTTGGCTCGTTCAACATGCGCGACATCGTCGAGTACCAGGCGCAGAACCTGTGGTTCATCATTCCGCAGTTCTTTGGCTTCTGTACCTTCTTCATCGCGGGCGTGGCCGTGACTCACCGTCACCCCTTCGACCAGCCGGAAGCGGAACAGGAACTGGCCGACGGTTACCACATTGAATATGCCGGCATGAAATGGGGCATGTTCTTCGTCGGTGAGTACATCGGCATCATCTTGATCTCGGCCCTGCTGGTCACGCTGTTCTTCGGCGGCTGGCACGGCCCGTTCGGCATCCTGCCGCAGTTGGCCTTCTTCTGGTTCTTCCTGAAGACCGCGTTCTTCATCATGCTGTTCATCCTGCTGCGCGCCTCGATTCCGCGCCCGCGCTATGACCAGGTGATGGATTTCAGCTGGAGATTCTGCCTGCCGCTGACCCTGATCAATTTGCTGGTGACGGCTGCCGTCGTGTTGTTGAACACGCCGGCTGCCGCGGTTCAGTGAGGATTTGACCCATGTTCAAATATATTGGCGACATCGTTAAGGGTACCGGTACCCAGTTGCGAAGCCTGGTGATGGTGTTCGGTCACGGCTTTCGCAAACGCGACACCCTGCAATACCCGGAAGAGGCGGTGTACCTGCCGCCGCGCTATCGCGGCCGCATCGTTCTGACCCGCGACCCCGATGGCGAAGAGCGTTGCGTAGCCTGCAACCTGTGCGCCGTGGCGTGCCCGGTAGGTTGCATCTCCCTGCAGAAAGCTGAAACCGAAGACGGTCGCTGGTACCCGGACTTCTTCCGCATCAACTTCTCGCGCTGCATTTTCTGCGGCCTGTGCGAGGAAGCTTGCCCGACCACCGCGATCCAGCTCACACCGGATTTCGAGATGGCCGAGTTCAAACGTCAGGACCTGGTGTACGAGAAAGAAGATCTGCTGATCTCTGGTCCCGGTAAAAACCCTGATTACAACTTCTATCGTGTTGCAGGTATGGCCGTTGCCGGTAAGCCAAAAGGCGCCGCACAAAACGAAGCCGAGCCGATCAACGTGAAGAGCTTGCTGCCTTAAGGAAGAAAGATGGAATTCGCTTTCTATTTCGCATCGGGTATTGCAGTGGTGTCCACGCTTCGCGTGATCACCAACACCAACCCCGTGCACGCCCTGCTCTACCTGATCATTTCGCTGATCGCCGTGGCCATGACCTTCTTTGCCCTCGGCGCACCGTTCGCTGGTGTACTGGAAGTGATCGCCTATGCCGGCGCCATCATGGTGCTGTTCGTGTTTGTGGTGATGATGCTCAACCTGGGGCCGGCTTCGGTCGCCCAGGAACGCGTCTGGCTCAAGCCCGGCATCTGGCTCGGCCCGGTGATCCTGGCAGCCCTGCTGCTGGGTGAACTGCTGTATGTGCTGTTCGCTCACCAGAGCGGCCAGGCCATTGGCCACACCACCGTGGACGCGAAAGCCGTGGGCGTCAGCCTGTTCGGCCCGTACCTGCTGGTGGTCGAACTGGCTTCGATGCTGCTGCTTGCCGCAGCCATCACGGCCTTCCACTTGGGCCGCAACGAAGCCAAGGAGCAATGACGATGCCTGCTATCCCTTTGGAGCATGGTCTGGCGGTCGCCGGCATCCTGTTCTGCCTTGGCCTGGTCGGCCTGATGGTTCGCCGTAACATTCTGTTCGTGTTGATGAGCCTGGAAATCATGATGAACGCTGCGGCACTGGCGTTCATCGTGGCAGGCGCACGTTGGGGCCAGCCGGATGGGCAAGTCATGTTCATCCTGGTGATCAGCCTGGCAGCCGCCGAGGCCAGCATTGGCCTGGCGATCCTGCTGCAACTGTATCGTCGCTTCCACACGCTTGATATCGACGCTGCCAGTGAGATGCGCGGATGAACATGATCTTTCTGACTTTCGTATTTCCCCTGATCGGTTTCCTGCTGCTGTCGTTCTCTCGCGGACGCTGGTCGGAGAACCTCTCGGCCCTGATCGGCGTAGGCTCGATTGGCTTGTCGGCCATCGTTGCCGCCTACGTCATCTGGCAATTCAACGTAGCGCCGCCGGAAGGCGGTCACTACACCCTGGTGCTGTGGCAGTGGATGTCGGTGGAGGGCTTCAAGCCCAACTTCGCCCTCTATGTCGACGGCCTGTCGATCACCATGCTCGGCGTGGTGGTGGGCGTGGGTTTCCTGATCCACCTGTTCGCGTCCTGGTACATGCGCGGTGAAGCGGGCTACTCGCGCTTCTTCTCGTACACCAACCTGTTTATCGCCAGCATGCTGTTCCTGGTGCTGGGCGATAACCTGTTGTTCCTGTACTTCGGCTGGGAAGGCGTGGGCCTGTGCTCGTACCTGTTGATCGGTTTCTACTACAGCAACCGCAATAACGGTAACGCCGCACTCAAGGCGTTTATCGTCACGCGGATCGGCGACGTGTTCATGGCCATCGGCCTGTTCATCCTGTTCCAACAGGTGGGCACGCTGAACATCCAGGAACTGCTGGTGCTGGCACCGCAGAAATTCCAGGTCGGCGATTTCTGGATCACCCTGGCGACCCTGATGCTGCTGGGCGGCGCCGTGGGTAAATCCGCGCAACTGCCACTGCAGACCTGGCTGGCGGATGCGATGGCCGGTCCTACCCCGGTGTCGGCACTGATCCACGCCGCGACCATGGTCACCGCCGGTGTCTACCTGATTGCCCGTACACACGGCCTGTTCACCCTGGCGCCGGACATCCTGCACCTGGTCGGCATCGTCGGCGGCGTGACCCTGGTACTGGCCGGCTTTGCCGCGCTGGTCCAAACCGACATCAAGCGTATCCTCGCCTACTCGACCATGAGCCAGATCGGCTATATGTTCCTGGCCCTGGGCGTCGGCGCCTGGGACGCGGCGATCTTCCACCTGATGACCCACGCCTTCTTCAAGGCCCTGCTGTTCCTTGCTTCCGGTGCGGTGATCGTTGCCTGCCACCACGAGCAGAACATCTTCAAGATGGGTGGCCTGTGGAAGAAACTGCCACTGGCCTACGCCAGCTTCATCGTCGGTGGTGCCGCCCTGGCCGCCCTGCCGCTGGTGACCGCAGGCTTCTACTCCAAGGACGAAATCCTCTGGGAAGCGTTTGCCAGCGGTAACCATAACCTGCTGTACGCAGGCCTGGTGGGTGCGTTCATGACCTCGCTGTACACCTTCCGCCTGATCTTCATCACCTTCCACGGTGAAGCCAAGACCGAAGCCCATGCAGGCCACGGCATCTCGCACTGGTTGCCGCTGTCGGTGCTGATCATCCTGTCGACGTTCATCGGCGCGCTGATCACCCCGCCATTGGCCGGTGTACTGCCGCAAAGCGTCGGCCATGCCGGCGGCGCCGACAAGCACAGCCTGGAAATCGCCTCGGGCGCCATCGCAATTGCCGGTATCCTGCTGGCGGCCCTGCTGTTCCTCGGCAAGCGTCGCCTGGTAACCGCCGTGGCCAACAGTGGCATTGGCCGTTTCCTCTCGGCCTGGTGGTTCGCCGCCTGGGGCTTCGACTGGATCTACGACAAACTGTTCGTCAAACCTTACCTTGCGATCAGCCACGTGCTGCGCAAAGACCCGCTCGACCAGACCATCGGTCTGATCCCGCGCGCCGCCAAGGCCGGTCACACCGCCCTGAGCCGCAGCGAGACCGGCCAATTGCGTTGGTACGCAGCGTCCATGGCGGCCGGTGCCGTGCTGGTGATCGGCGCCATCGTGGTGGTGGCGGTATGACTATGAACTTTGCGAACTTTGCAAACTTGCGAAAGGAAACGAGCCTGTCATGATTCTGCCCTGGCTAATCCTGATCCCCTTTATCGGCGGCCTGCTCTGCTGGATGGGTGAACGCTTCGGCGCCACCCTCCCCCGCTGGATCGCGTTGCTGACCATGTCCCTGGAACTCGCGCTCGGCCTCTGGCTGTGGGCCCATGGCGACTATTCATTCGCTCCGGCACCGGGTGTCGATCCCACCTTCGCGCTTGAATTCAAGCACGTGTGGATCCAGCGCTTCGGCATCAACGTGCACCTGGCGCTGGACGGCCTGTCGCTGTTGATGATCCTGCTGACCGGCCTGCTGGGTATCCTCTCGGTACTCTGCTCGTGGAAAGAGATCCAGCGTCACGTGGGCTTCTTCCACCTGAACCTGATGTGGATCCTGGGCGGCGTTGTCGGCGTGTTCCTGGCGCTGGACCTGTTCATGTTCTTCTTCTTCTGGGAAATGATGCTGGTGCCGATGTACTTCCTCATCGCGCTCTGGGGTCACAGTTCTTCGGACGGCAAGAAAACCCGGATCTACGCGGCGACCAAGTTCTTCATCTTCACCCAGGCCTCCGGCCTGATCATGTTGGTGGCGATCCTGGGCCTGGTCCTGGTCAACTTCAACAGCACCGGCGTGATCACGTTCAACTACGCCGACCTGTTGAAGACCAAGATGTCGCTGACCACCGAGTACGTGCTGATGCTGGGCTTCTTCATCGCGTTCGCGGTGAAGCTGCCGGTGGTGCCGTTCCACTCCTGGTTGCCTGACGCCCACGCCCAGGCGCCGACCGCCGGTTCCGTGGACCTGGCCGGTATCCTGTTGAAGACCGCTGCCTACGGCCTGCTGCGCTTCGCCCTGCCGCTGTTCCCGAATGCCTCGGCCGAATTTGCGCCGATTGCCATGACCCTGGGTCTGATCGGGATCTTCTACGGCGCGTTCCTGGCCTTCGCGCAAACCGACATCAAGCGTCTGATTGCGTTCTCGTCCGTTTCCCACATGGGTTTCGTACTGATCGGCATCTACTCCGGCAGCCAGCTGGCGTTGCAAGGTGCGGTGATCCAGATGTTGGCCCACGGTGTGTCGGCCGCTGCACTCTTTATCCTGAGTGGTCAGCTGTACGAGCGCCTGCACACCCGTGACATGCGTGAGATGGGTGGCGTGTGGTCGCGCATCGCTTACCTGCCGGCCATCAGCCTGTTCTTCGCCGCTGCGTCCCTGGGCCTGCCGGGTACCGGTAACTTCATCGGCGAGTTCCTGATCCTGATGGGGGCCTTCGTGCAGACGCCGTGGATCAGTGCCATTGCTACCTCCGGCCTGGTGTTCGGTTCGGTCTACTCGCTGATCATGATCCACCGCGCCTACTTCGGCCCGGCCAAGTCCGACACCGTCCTGCAAGGGATGGATGCGCGCGAACTGATCATGGTGCTCGGCCTTGCGGTGCTGCTGATCTACATCGGCGTATACCCGCAGCCGTTCCTGGACACGTCCGCCGCCACGATGCATGGCGTGCAGCAGTGGTTCGGCACCGCCTTCTCTCAACTCGCTTCGGCCCGGTAAGAGCGCTATGGAATTCACGATCCAACACTTTATCGCGCTTGCGCCGCTGCTGATCACCAGCCTCACCATTGTGGTGGTGATGCTGGCGATCGCCTGGCGCCGCAATCATTCGCAAACGTTCCTGCTGTCCTGTGCCGGTTTGAACCTGGCCCTGCTGTCGATCATCCCGGCCCTCAAGGTCGCGCCACTGGCGGTCACGCCATTGATGATGGTCGATGACTTCGCCCTGCTGTACATCGCCCTGATCCTGGTGGCGACCCTGGCCTGTGTCACGCTCGCCCATGCCTACCTCGGCGAAGGCGCCGCCGGCTACCCGGGCAACAAGGAAGAGCTGTACCTGCTGATCCTGCTGGCCGCGGCCGGTGGCATCGTGCTGGTCAGCGCACAGCACCTGGCCGGCCTGTTCATCGGCCTGGAACTGCTGTCGATCCCGACCTACGGCCTGGTGGCGTATGCCTTCTTCAGCAAGCGCTCCCTGGAAGCCGGCATTAAATACATGGTGCTGTCGGCCGCCGGTTCCGCGTTCCTGTTGTTCGGCATGGCCCTGCTCTACGCCGAAGCCGGCAGCCTGAGCTTCACCGGTATCGGCCACGCCCTGGCCGCCACCAACAGACCGGCGCCGATTGCCCAACTGGGCCTGGCGATGATGCTGATCGGCCTGGCGTTCAAGCTGTCGCTGGTGCCCTTCCACCTGTGGACCCCGGACGTGTACGAAGGCGCCCCGGCGCCGGTGGCCGCGTTCCTGGCCACGGCGTCCAAGGTTGCCGTGTTTGCAGTGATGGTGCGTCTGTTCCAAATCTCGCCTGCGGCCAACACTGGCGTGCTGAGCAACGTGCTGACCGTGATCGCCATTGCGTCGATCCTGTTCGGCAACCTGCTGGCGCTGACCCAGAACAACCTCAAGCGTCTGCTGGGTTATTCGTCCATCGCCCACTTCGGCTACCTGCTGATCGCCCTGGTGGCGAGCAAAGGCCTGGCCGTGGAAGCCATCGGCGTGTACCTGGTCACTTACGTGATCACCAGCCTCGGCGCATTCGGTGTGATCACGCTGATGTCCTCGCCGTACAAAGGCCGTGATGCCGACGCCCTGTACGAATACCGCGGCCTGTTCTGGCGCCGTCCGTACCTGACCGCCGTGCTGACCGTGATGATGCTGTCGCTGGCGGGTATCCCGCTGACGGCCGGCTTTATCGGCAAGTTCTACATCGTCGCCACCGGCGTCGAGGCCCACGAGTGGTGGCTGGTTGCGTCCTTGGTGCTGGGCTCCGCCATCGGCGTGTTCTATTACCTGCGCGTGATGGTCACCCTGTACCTGATCGAGCCGAACCTGCGCCGTGTGGACGCCGAGCTGCATTGGGAACAGAAGGCAGGTGGCGTGATGCTGCTGGCCATCGCCCTGCTCGCGTTCTTCCTGGGCGTGTACCCGCAACCGTTGCTCACCTTGGTGCAGCATGCGGTGCTGGGGGTTTGATTGCTTAGGTTGATGCAGTAAAAAGAACGGCGCCTTTAGGCGCCGTTTTGCATTTCCAAGGCGTGTTTTTCCTCCTTCCCTGCTCGCTGACTTTTCCTTCTTGCTATACCTCTTCCTCTGGCATCTCCCCTGCTGGAAAGGGTTCTATGGTGTTTGCGTTTTAAGAAAGTTCCCACAGCAAGGGCACTTGACCCAAGGCGAGTGGGCCACCAAACTATACGCAGGCTACGTACAGAACATGGATGCTCTATTTATCGAACTGCCGGCCTTCGAGCGGCATCGCAAGGACTATCTGAGTGACGAGCTTTTCCACGGTTTTCAACAGGAGTTGATGAAAAACCCGGAAGCAGGAGATGTGATCGAGGGAACGGGAGGGTTACGCAAGGTTCGCTTCGTCGATGAGCGACGAAACAAAGGTAAACGCGGTGGCCTGCGGGTCATTTACTACTGGTGGTCAGGCGGCACGCAATTCTGGTTATTCACCTTGTACGGCAAGCACGAACAGAGCGACCTGACACCACAACACAAGAAAGCCCTTAAATACATGCTGGACAGGGAAATCAAAGCGAGAACACACAATGAAACGTGAAATTTTTTCCGAACTGGTCGAAGGCTTCGATGCGCTGGCCGAAGAACGCCAGGGCAAGATCACCCTGCGTACTCATAAGGCGCAGCTCAACAAGCTCGACCCCCTCACCGCCGAAGAAGTGGTTGCAGTGCGCCAGCAACTCAACCTCTCGCGGTCGGTATTCGCCATGTACCTGCGTACCAACACCCGCACCCTGGAGAACTGGGAACAAGGCCGGGCCAAGCCCAATGCACAGGCTGTCACGTTGATACGACTGGTGGCGCGTTTTCCCGAAACCGTGGCGCAACTGGCGGCACTGGGCTGACCTGCAAACAGGCTCACATGATCGTTCCCACGCTCTGCGTGGGAATGCCACCCGGGACGCTCCGCGTCCTGCTTTAAGCGCAAGATCCGGCACTTGCGCAAGGGGGGCGCGGAGCGTCACGGGATGCTTTCCCACGCGGAGCGGGGGAACGATCAACTGGGCTGACCTGAAACAGCTGCAAAAAAAACGCCCCGAATGTTCGGGGCGTTTTTTACAGTGCAACAGCGTCAGAACGCGATACCGACCTTCAAACCATACTCATCACGCTTGAGCTTGGTATTGTCGGCTACATAGGAATCATCATCGAGCTTGTATTCGGTGCGGGTGTAGTAAAGGCCCGCCATCACCGGCAGGTTACCCTTCTGGTTCATCAGCAGGCTGACTTCGGCGTAAGGGTTGGTGCGGTCCTTGAGGTCCACGCTGTCGCTGCCGACGCCGTCCACCTTGAGTTTGGCGCGGCCATCAATGGTATGACGGGCGCCGGCTTCAACGCGCAGGGTCATGTCATCGAACTGGTGGTTGTAACCCAGGGCAGCCTTGGCGAACGGCGACTTGTTGGTGAGCTTCAGGTCGTAGCCATTGGTGTCCGGCTCGTAACGCGTCCAGGTGTAGCCACCGCCGACAATCACGTCGACGAAATTGCGCGCATCCAGCGCGGCGCGCCAGCCGAGGTCGAGGTCGGCCTGGCCTTCCTTGAGTTTGTTGTCGCTCTTTTCGCCGTACTTGGCTTCGATACCGGCCTGGTAGATGAAGCCGGATTCGGCAGTGAGCTTATTGCCGAAGTTGTAGAACAGGCCCGCCTCGGGCATGTGGTCCTTGTCGCTTTCGCTACCGCCTTCGAGCTTGAAGTCGTTATAGCTGCCGAGGATCCCGAAGGTGGAAATCGGGTCGGTCGACGGTGCCGCGAACACCACGCCTGGTGCCGCCACCAGGGCCAGCCACGAGGTGTTCTTGAGGAAGTTTCCGAATAGTTTGGACATCGTTTACATCTCCATTTTTTGAGTGGGCAAAGTATTCAGGAATCAGTTCGAACCTTCGCATTTGCAAAAAGTTCGAACGAATGTGCACCAACATGGAGAAAAAACGGTTCAGCGAAGGCTCTAGCTCAAGACTCTTGGCCATTGATGCGGACTGGATGCGTCACTACGCCGCGCGCCCGTGCGAATTGTCATTTTGAATGAACCTTTACGCGCGGCGGCCTATCCATCTATAACAAGACAGGGAGGCAACATGAGTACCGCAAAAATCTACACCATCAACTACCAGCTGCACGGTAAACCCAAGTCTTTTGTAGTGCGCGCCGAGGTGATGAACAGCACCGAAGCCTGGCACTGGGCGGCCGTCGACGCCGACATTGCGCACGTCAGCCGCATCGGCCGCGTGGGGCATGAGCAGGTGAAAAAAACCACTCGGCCCTGGGCGGAAAAATACGGCATCACCGATGTGAGCTGGAACCCTCCAAAATAAACAAAGCCCCGCACATTGCGGGGCCTGGTTTACTTCTTCAAGTCGCCCAACGGATCGTAGGGCGGCTTTTTTTCCGCTTGTTTTGGCTGATCCAGCGGCGCGATGGCCGGGCCAATGGGATCGACCTGCGGGTCAGCCACATCCGGCGAGTCGGGATCGAATCCCAGCTCATCCTTGCCGGTGGCGTGTTCGTCAGAGCGCGGGCCGTTCGGGGGATTGCTCATACAGACCTCCTTGCTTACAGCGGGCGGGCTTTGTCGTGGAGGTTTTCCAGGTCGTGCTCGACCTGCTCCACGTCTTCGTTGTCCTGGCGCTCGGCCGGGTCGTTGGGGCGCAGCGCATCGTTATCGCGCTCCTCTTCACCGGGGGTGCGCTCAGGATTGGGCGTGCCAGGCGGCGGTTGCTTGTATTCGGACATGATGGCTTACCTCATGGTGACTTCAGAATTTAGAGGAAACACCGTTGGCCATCGTTCAACTTGATTGCGTCAAGCATGAGAAGATGCCCTCCCGTGCTGGAGACCTGACCCGAATGTTCGAACTCAAACCCTGTGACCCTGCCCTCTATCGACAACAAACCCGCCGCAGCACGCTGATCGTCGCCGTGGTATTCCTGGCCGTGGCCATGTTGTTGTCGGGCCTGGCGGTGATGCTGTTCGGTGAACCGGGGGGTGATAACGTGCGCTTCAACGTCGGTGGAGTGTTTGCCGGGGTGTTGATCACCGTCGCTCTGGTGCGCGGCCCCTTCTGGCGCCAGGCCTGGCTGGCACCGGCGGTATACGGCTGGCAGCTCAAGCGCAGCCTGATGAGCGTGACCAATGTGATGCACAAGGTCAGCGAACGGGTGCAGGCCGATGACCCGGACGCTATCAACGTGTTGCGCTTCTACCACTTGGCGCTGACACAGATGCATGCACTGGATGCCAACTCCAGCGCCCAGGCGCAACTGGTGGATGAGGTCCAGGCGCACAAAGCCAGGATGCAGGCGTTGGGGATCGATACCGAACAAACCCGCCTCGACCCGGCTTGGCTGGAGAGCCTTAAAAACCGCTGAGCACTGCGTGTGTGCCAGCCACAAGCGCTAAGCCGTTCGTTTATACGGCAGCAAACGCAGCCCACTGGCCACAGCACCGATCAGCGCAAACCCGCACCCCAGCCACAGTGCGCAGGCTGGGCCACTGTCCACGAACAGATGAAAACACAAGGCGACCAACGAGGCGCCCAGTGTCTGGCCCAGCAACCGCGAGATCGCCACGATGCCACTGGCCCCGCCGCTGCGGGCCAGGGGTGCGCTGGTCATCAGCGCCTTGAGATTGGGCGACTGGAAAAAGCCGAAGCCGGCGCCACACAAGGCCATGCGCCAGCCGATGTCGAAGGCCGAGGCATCATTGCTCAAGGTTGCCAGCGCGGCCATGCCGACACTGAGCATCAACAAGCCAATACCGCACAGCAAACCCAGTGACACGCGGTCAGCCAGGCGTCCCGCAACCAGGGCCATGACCGCCACCACGGCAGGCCACGGCGTCATCAGAAAGCCGGTCTGCACCTGGCTGTGGCCCAGCGCCGACTGCAACAGGAACGGCAAGGCGACAAACGCCAGGCCCTGGGCACTGAAGGCACAGATCGCGGTCAGCGATGACAACGCAAACAGCGGGCGCTTGAACAGGTCGATTGCCAGCATCGGCGCCGGATGCCCGGTCTCGCGGCGCAGCAGTAAAGCGCCGAACACCAGCGCCAGCGCGATCAGGCCCAGGGTCAGCGCGCCCTGTGCGCCATGCACGGCGGCGCCCAGACCCAGGACCAGCAAGGCGAACAAGCCGGCACATAACAGCGCCGCCAACCGATCAAACGCGTGCCCGGTGATCGGCAGCGTCGGTAACGAGCGCAGGCCCAGGCCCAGGGCCAGCAGCCCGAGTGGCACATTGATCAGGTACAGCCAATGCCAACTGGCCACTGAGAGAATCGCCGACGCGGCGGTGGGCCCGAGGGTGAACGCCAGCCCCACCACCAGCGAGTTATAGCCCAGGCCACGCCCGAGCATTTTCGCGGGGTAGATATGCCTGAGCAACGCGGTGTTGACGCTCATCAGCGCGGCCGCCCCCAGGCCCTGAGCCACCCGCGCGGCGGTGAGGGTCAGCAGCGAATCGGCAAGCCCGCACAATAACGACGAGACAATGAACAGCAGCAACCCGCCGAGGTATACGCGGCGATGCCCCAGCACATCGCTCAGCGAAGCAAACGGCAGCACGGTTGCAATAATCGCCAACTGATAGGCGTTGACCACCCAGATTACCGAGGCCGAGTCAGTACCGATGCCCTGGGCCAGTGTCGGCAAGGCGGTATTGACGATGGCAGTGTCCAGCGTCGCCATGCCGATGCCCAGGGAAAGGGCAATCACGGCCGGTAAGCGTTTATCGAGGGGCAGCCCATCGGCAACAGGAGACATGAACAATCCGCACAGGTGGCAAGGGTGCCTAGAGTACGGCCAGTGCGGATTTTTTTCAGCGTTCGTTGGCTTGCCTGTCAATCTTTTCATGTTGCCAAGGGCTGGCCCGGCCCGGCTCAATAAGTGATTTGCAGCGTGGTAATGGGCGGGTTCGGGCGGCAACGACAGGCTAACTGATCAGCCGCCATCTTCGGATTCCAGGGGCCGATCACGCCGTCGCGCTTGCCGTTGTCATCCACTGAATCCAGCGCCTTCATGACGTTGTCACGTTTGAGCAGCTCGCGGGCCAGTTGGGTTTCATTATCTTTCTGCGCGTCGCCGGTCAGCGAACGTCCCGCCACTTCACGGATTTTATCCGTGGTTGCGTTCGGGGTCGTCGGGTGCTTGAACGCCTGGAAGTTATCGCCAAATGCCTTGGCCAGGTCCGAGTCCGACATCGATGAGTAATCCTTCGGATTCGGACGCGCCGGTGAAACGTTCACGGAAATGCGTGAGACCATCATGATTGAGTGCTCCTGGAAGTGTGCCGAGGTCGCTGTTAAGTGGCCAGCGTCCTCAGGTCAGTTCCAGGGTTCGCACACCTTCAGAACGGCGTTGCCGGTGTGATCGCACTGAGGTCCAGACACCCTTCCTGCAAGGGCGGGCACCAATAGTAGCCACCGGTCAAGGGTGTGCTGATGCGATACAAACCATCGACAATCCCGTCTTCCAGCCCACTCATGCGGCGCAGTTGCGCTTCGAATGCGTCGAAGGAATGCCCGAACGCGAGAAACATCAGCCCCGCCTGGCCGTTCTCGGCCCATGGCATCGAACGACGCACCACGAACGCCTGCGGGGTGAAGCTTTCCTGGGCGGTGCGCTTGGTGTGGGCGGAATCGGGGGCGTCGTCGAGTTCTTCATTGTCGCCATGGCGACGGCCGATGATGTGGTCGCGCTCCTGGGCCGGTAGCGCGGCGAAACCGTCGAGGTCGTGCTGCCACTGCTGGAGGGCGGCGAAGCTGGCGCCGCTGTGGGTGAAGGCCGCTTCGACGGCCGCGTCATCGTGAGGGTTCTCGGTGCCGTCTTCGTAGTCGGTCAAGTCGAAACCGGTCTTGTAGCGAAAGCCTTCGGTCATCTGTACCAGACGCAACGCCGGCGCCAGGGCTTTTTCGAACGCGCGGCTGCGCAACAGCAATTCCCCCCGGTCCTCGCCATGCAACCATACCCACAGAGCCTGTTGGGTGGACGGGTTGTGCGCGCCCGGGCCGCTGATGGCCGGGAAGCTGCGCAACCCTTCGATGCCTGCGCCCAGCGCGTCTACCAGGGGTTTACCGAAACCGACCACCGCCGCTGAATCCGTCAACTGCACCAGCGCGTCCAGCGCAGCCGGCAAGGCATCCCGGGACTCGAGGGCAAAAAACAGATGGCGTGCCTGCAACGGCACCGGTGTGGCAAGAATGCCCGGCTGGTAGTGACTCATGTGAACTCCTTCAAGAAAGCCGCGCAGTTTATCCCGAAGCACCCGCCATGCGCAGGGGAAAGCGCGCAAGCCTTGCCACAGAGCCCTCGTATGGGTGACTCTCTAGTCAAGATTTGCAACTATTCCAGGGGTAGCGACATGACCACCAGCAACCTGCTCACGCAGCTGTTTCCTGCCTCCACCGCAGAGATTCCCGAACAATTTCGCCTGGCGGCGCCGATTGAACAACGTGATTACCTGGTCGATGGCCAGTTGCGGGTGTGGAACGGCCCGCTGGCCCGCGTGCAAAGCCCTGTGCAACTGGGTGACGAACGCGTGCACATCGGCAGCACGCCGCTGCTGGACGCCGAGACCGCCCTCACCGCCCTCGACGCCGCCGTGCGCGCCTATGACCGGGGCCAGGGCGAGTGGCCAACCCTGCGCGTGGCCGACCGCATCCGGCATGTGGAAGCCTTCCTGCGGCGCATGCGCGAACAGCGCGACGCGGTGGTCAAGCTGCTGATGTGGGAGATCGGCAAGAACCTCAAGGACTCACAGAAAGAGTTCGACCGCACCTGCGACTACATCACCGACACCATCAATGCGCTCAAGGAACTCGACCGCCGCAGCAGTCGCTTCGAGCTGGAGCAGGACACCCTTGGGCAAATCCGCCGCGTGCCCCTGGGCGTGGCGCTGTGCATGGGGCCTTACAACTACCCGCTGAACGAGACGTTCACCACGCTGATCCCGGCGCTGATCATGGGCAACACCGTGGTGTTCAAGCCGGCCAAGCTCGGCGTGCTGTTGATCCGCCCGTTGCTGGAGGCGTTCCGCGACAGCTTCCCGGCCGGGGTGATCAACGTGATCTATGGCAGCGGCCGCGAAACCGTGAGCGCGCTGATGGCCAGCGGCAAGATCGATATCTTTGCGTTCATCGGCACCAACAAGGCCGCCAGCGCCCTGAAAAAATTGCACCCGAAACCCCACCGTCTGCGCGCCGCATTGGGCCTGGATGCGAAAAACCCGGGCATCGTGCTGCCCGAGGTCGATCTCGACAATGCGGTCAGCGAAGCGCTCACCGGCTCGCTGTCGTTCAACGGCCAGCGTTGCACGGCCTTGAAGATCCTGTTTGTGCATGAGGATGTGGTCGACCGTTTTATCGAAAAATTCAACGCCAGGCTGGCGACGCTCAAACCCGGCATGCCCTGGGATGACGGCGTGGCGCTGACCCCGCTGCCGGAAGTGGGCAAGGTGGATTACCTCAACGACCTGGTGGCCGATGCCGCGCAGCACGGCGCCCGGGTGGTGAACGCCGACGGCGGTGCGAGCCGTGGGTCATTCTTCTACCCGGCCGTGCTGTACCCGGTGAACCCGCAGATGCGCGTGTACCACGAAGAACAATTCGGCCCCGTGGTGCCGATCGTGCCCTACCGTGATCTGGAGACGGTGATCGACTACGTACTGGACTCGGACTTCGGCCAGCAATTGAGCCTGTTCGGCACCAACGCCGTGGAGATCGGACGGCTGGTGGATACCTTCGCCAACCAGGTTGGCCGGATCAATATCAACGCCCAGTGCCAGCGCGGGCCGGACACCTTCCCCTTCAACGGGCGCAAGAACTCGGCCGAGGGTACGTTGTCGGTACATGACGCGCTGCGCGTGTTCTCGATCCGCACCCTGGTGGCGACCAAGTTCCAGGAGAGCAACAAGGCGCTGCTCGGCGATATCCTGCGCAACCGTGACTCGAGCTTCATCAGCACCGACTACATCTTCTAAGATCACCTCGGTCAAATAGGTGGGAGGGGGCTTGCCCTGATGCCAGTCAGTTAGGACTTTTGTAGGAGCGAGCTTGCTCGCTCCTACAGACGGCTGTGTACGCTTCACTGACATTAGGGCAATCCCCTCTCACATTCGATCGGTTTGCCCTGACTAATGAGGCCCCCTTAATACCGATGAACCTGCCCATTTTTGCCCGGCGCCTGCTGCGCCCCCTGCTCGACCCTTACCGGCGCTATCGCCACGCCAAGCTGATCCACGCCGTGCGCGTGTCCATTGGCTTACTGGCGACGATCCTGCTGACCACCGGCCTCAACCTGCCCCATGGCGAATGGGCGTCGGTGACCATGCTGATCGTGATCGGCGGTTTGCAGCACCATGGCAATATCGGCAAGAAAGCCGTGGAGCGTGCGTACGGTACGCTGATCGGCGCCAGCGTCGGGTTGCTGCTGGTGGTGCAGAAAGCCTACTTCGGTCAGCCCTTCCTGACGTACCTGCTGATGTCGGCGGTGTGTGGGTTCTTTTCCTACCATGCCATCGGCAAGGGCGGCTATATCGCGCTGCTGTCGGCGATCACGGTGTTTATCGTGGCCGGGCACGGCGACAACCCGATCTCGGATGGCCTGTGGCGCACCGTCGACATCCTGATCGGCATCGCACTGGCCCTGGCGTTTTCCTTCGCCCTGCCGCTGTACGCGGTGTACTCGTGGCGCTACAACCTGGCCAGCGCCCTGC
Source organism: Pseudomonas sp. 44 R 15 (assembly GCF_900004965.1). Classification (NCBI taxonomy): domain Bacteria; kingdom Pseudomonadati; phylum Pseudomonadota; class Gammaproteobacteria; order Pseudomonadales; family Pseudomonadaceae; genus Pseudomonas; species Pseudomonas sp. 44 R 15. The sequence continues at coordinate 75,154 of NZ_CVTU01000112.1, read as the reverse complement.
GCGATTGTGCGGCGATCTACAGCCGCATCATCAATGGCCAATCCGTCACCGACGATGAGCACCTCAAGCTGCTCAACCGCTTGAACGCGGCGATGCTGCAACTGCGCTCGCTGATGCCGTCGGTGTCCAAGGAAGTGCGGATCTCAATGACCGAGCTGGACAAACTCCAGCGGCACCTGCGCATGTGCATCAGCACCCTGGAAATTCTTGGCAATACCCGACCGGACCCACGCGATGAACACGCCAGCGCACGCATGCGCATGACGCTCAAGGCCGAGCACCGGCAGATCCGCGTTCAGTTGGTAGGCATGGCACGGGCGTTGAAATCAGGCGTCACGGAGCGTCTGGACCGCCCTCAACACACCAATGTTGTCCAGACACCATTGGATGCTCCCGTGTACAGTGCGCTTGACGGTTATCGATTGTTGACCGTGCAACTGGCGGCCAATGTGGATCAGATGCGGCAGCGACTGGCGAAAAGTGCCCCTCGCTGGAAAATTTAGCGTTCGTTATGGGCGTCAGTTTGTCTGCGTTAACGTATTCATACTTTCTCTTACATATTTTTCACGTTTTATTCACAAGCCAGGACGTAGTGTGAAGCCTCATCCGTTACAAACGTTGCATATCAAGCCCGCCGCCCCAGCGGGCTTTTTTTTGCCCTGGATTTGGCTTAGCGCGCAACCTTGGCGGCGGGTGCATTCGCCTGCTCACGAATCGCCCGCTGGGTCTCCAGCACTTTGGCCAACGCTATCTCGGCCTCGGCGCTTTGCTGCGGCACCCGAATCGCCGCCGACACCAGGGTAATCAGCTTGGCCATCACCTCGGCGTCCGTGGCCGGGCGGCCCAGGCTCATGGAGTTCATCAGCAGGCGCAATTCGGTGCCGGCCATCACCCCGGAAATCGCCTTGAGGGCAAATTGCAGGCGCACACCCAATTCGTTGCGCGGCAGGTCCGGCAGCGCCAGGGCAAACGCTTCGAAGAAACGCTGGAACACCGGCTGGTAATGGACCTTGAGGTATTCCTGGATAAAGGGCGAGGTGTCGCTATAGACCCGGCCCAGGAAGCGAATGAATGAACGCCCTTCCCCGCTGGCGGGATCGCTGCGCTCCATCCCCATGGCGGGGGCGAACAGCACACCGAGCAGCGTGTCGCAGTCGAGCGGGCCGTCAGCTTGGGCTTCACAACGCGCCAGCAACTCCAGGCGCTGCTCATTGAGCGGCTCGAGGCGCTGCATCAGCAGGGTTTTCATCAGGGAATCCTTGTCCCCGAAGTGGTAATTCACCGCAGCCAGGTTGACTTGGGCACGCTCGGTAATCTGCCGTAATAAAACGGCGTCATATCCGTACTTAATAAAGAGCGCCTCTGTCGCATCCAGCAGTCGAGTCTTGGTAATGTTTGGAGCGCTGAGTTTCTTCGCAGCCATAAGGGTTCCACGGGGGGGAAATATTGTTTTAAAAAATATTTTGATTTTTTATACCGGGGCCTTCGTTCGAAAGCAAGTAATGACACGGTGCCATATGCTCGAAAGCCTCCGCATCCGGCAATGTCGAGAGTTTCCTGCAGCTTTTTGCACACCGCGCAAAGGGTTTAAAGCGCTTGTTTCAACGCAGCAAACCGCTCTAAATCCACCGCTGGCGAAGCGCAATGAACGCGGTTACTATTCAAACAATCTTTTAAAAACAAGAAAATAATCAGTTCCCGACGGGCACTGGCAGCTTCCCAGGTTGTTACAAAGATTTACGGGAAAGCACCGCACCGTTGAGACGGCAGGCGTAGTCATGATCACAGAGCCCTCCGCGCACCCCCACCTGATTTCCCTGCAGGGCATCGGCAAAAGCTATCAGCTTGCCGGGCAACACTTGTCCATTCTGAATGACGTGTGCCTGTCCATCGCCAGCGGGGACAGCTGCGGCATTCTCGGCGCGTCCGGCTCCGGCAAAAGCACCCTGCTCAATATCCTCGGGCTGCTGGACCTGCCCAACTGCGGCCAGTACCGCTTCGCCGGTCACGATATTTTCAACAGCAGTCCCGATGAACTGGCGGCGATCCGCAACCAGCAGATCGGTTTCGTGTTCCAGAGCTTCAACCTGCTGCCGCGCCTCAGCGCTCTGGACAACGTCGCCCTGCCCCTCAGTTACCGTGGCGTATCCCGCCATGAATCGGTGGAACAGGCTTTGCGCATGCTTGATCAGGTCGGCCTGGCCGAGCGCGCTCACCACCGCCCGGCCGACCTGTCCGGCGGCCAGCGCCAGCGTGTCGCCATCGCGCGGGCGCTGGTCGGCAAGCCCTCGGTAATCCTCGCCGACGAACCCACCGGCAACCTCGACAGCAGCACCGCCCAGGACATCATGGACCTGCTTCTGGCGCTCAATCGCGAGCAACAGGTGACGCTGATCATCGTCACCCACGATGCGCACATCGCCGAGCGGCTGGAGCGCAAGATCCTGGTGCGCAACGGCGTGGTGCACGAGGCCGAGCGCCTATGAGCCTGCGGGTCGAACAGAGTCTGAGCCAACTGCTGCATGAAGCGTTTATCAGCCTGCGTACCCTGGGCAAACGCTCGGTGCTGGCGCTGCTGGGTATCGTGATCGGCAGTTCGTCGGTGGTCGCCTTGATCAATATCGGCCATAACGCTGCGGTGGATGCCGCCATGATTTTCAAGGACATGGGCACCGACACCCTGGTCGTCCAGTTCCCGCCCAAAGGCAGCGCCAATGTGCCGATGCACACCCGGCTCGACCTGGGCGCGGTGCGCCAGGCCGTACCGGGCATTGCGCACATCGGCGCGCTCAGCCTGTTCAGCGGGCCCATTGTGTTCCATGGGCGCACCGCCAATGCCAACTTCGTCGGCAGCACCCCGGATGTGCAGGCCGCCATGCGCCTGGCGGTGCGTGAAGGGCGTTTCCTGTCGGCCTTCGATGCCAACCAGACCTATGCGGTGATCGGTGACCAGGTCGCCCAGGCCCTCGGCGTACCAGGAGAACCGCTCAAAACGGGCGACCGTGTGCGCATCAACGACTACCTGTTCCTGATCATCGGCATTCTGCAAAACCAGCCACGCGCGATGCTGATGCCGGTGCAAGCCAATGAATCGCTGTTCATTCCCGCCGAGGGCATGCGGCGTATCTTTGCCAACCCGCAGATCAACAACCTGATCATCCGTGCCCGGCCAGGCCAGGATATGGAACGTGTGGCACGGGACGCCGCCGCCGCGTTGCAACCGCAACTGACCGAGCACAACGTCGACATCACGGTACCCCAGCAAATGATCGATGGCATGACCCGCCAAAGCCGCACCTTCGCGTACCTGCTGCTGGCCCTCGGCGCGATTTCCCTGGTGGGCGGCGGTGTGGGGGTGATGAATGTGATGCTGATGAACGTGTCCGAGCGCCGTCGCGAGATCGGCATTCGCATGGCCCTGGGCGCTCGGCAACGGGATATCCGCAACCTGTTCCTGCTCGAAGCCGTCACCTTGACCGCCGTCGGCGCGCTGTGCGGCGCGGTGCTCGGCATGAGCGCCGCCTGGTTCTACGCCTGGCTGTCGGGCTGGGTATTTTCCCTGGCGGTGGCCGCCCTGCCCCTGGGCGTGGGCAGCACATTGCTGGTGGGGTTGTTCTTTGGCATCTACCCGGCGGTCTCGGCCTCACGCCTGCAGCCGGTGGAGGCCTTGCGCGATGAGTAAATGGTTACTGCTGCTGGCGCTGCTCAGCCTGCCCGCCGGGGCCGCCGAGGTGGTGATCAAACCCTCGGCGCCCAGCACCACCCGCAGCGGCTATGATCGCGGCGTGTCGCTGAACGCCCAGGTGACCACCCTGACTCTGGGCGACGCCGTGTACCTGGGCCTGCGCAACAACCCGGCGATCCGCAGCGCCTACCTGCAGCGGGTCGCGCAGAAGTTCGACCTGCGGGTCGCCGAAGACGTGTTCAACCCCAAGCTCACCCTCAACAGTTACTACCGGGGCACACGCGGTTCCCAGGACAGCGCGCGCAACGCCAACCTGGCGCCGTCCACCAGCCTGCTCGGCGAATACGGCACCCGCCTGAGCATGGCCTGGACCCAGCAACTGAACAACGCCGACCGTGCCGGCCGATACCGCAGCGACGGCCTTGACCTGGCCATCATCCAGCCGCTGATGCGTGGCGCCGGCTGGGACGCCACCACCGCGCCGCTGCGCCTGTCGCGCCTGGCGGAACAGGCCAACCGTCTCAACCTCAAGGCCACCGTGGCACAAACCATCAGCCAGATCATCGCCACCTACCGCGAGTTGCTGCGGGCACAGGAGCAACAGGTGATCGTGCAGGACGCGCTCAAGCGCTCCAACACCTTGCTGGAGGTGAACAAGGCGTTGATCAGTGCCGGGCGCATGGCCGAATTCGAGATCGTGCAGACCGAAGCCGACATCGCCACCCAGCAATTGGGCGTGGAGGAAGCGCAGAACCAGCTCGATACCAGTCGCCTGGCCCTGCTGCGCCTGCTGGCCCTGGACCTGTCCACACCGATTCGCGCCACCGAAGCGCTGGAAGCCCGGCCCATGGAAATCGACAAGCGCCAGGCGTTCAACCTCGCGCAAACCCAGCAACCGGAATACCTTGCGGCCCTGCTCGGCAGCCAGCGGGCCGACCTCAATCTGGTGATCGCCAAGGATTCGGGACGCTGGCAAGTGGACCTGGTGGCGGGCGCGAACCAGGTGCGCGACGCCAACGACAGCGATAATGGCCGCACCCATAACCGCAACTGGGACAGCTACGCCGGCGTGCAGGTGCAGATCCCCATCGGCGATATCAGCACGCGCCAGGCCGAAGTCAGAGCCCGGGTGGATGTCGAGGACCAGGAAATCCGTATCACCGACGCCCGCCAGGAACTCGAGCGCAGCGTCAACGATGTGGTGCGCGACCTTGGCACCCGCTGGCGCCAGTACGAGATCGCCCAGCGCGCCGTGGACCTGTCGCGGCGCAAGATCGAGATTGAACGGGAAAAACTCAGCGCCGGGCGCTCCACCAACTTCCAGGTGCTGAGTTTCGAAACTGACCTGCGCAACGCCGAAAACGCGCGGCTCAACGCGCTGATCGCTTATTTGAACGCTCAGACCCAGCTGGACTTGACGCTGGGCATGACCCTGGAGAGTTGGGAAATCGCCCTCAATGACTACTAATCGCAAACGCCTGCTGGGCGCGGTATTGATCCTGCTGGTGGCAGGCCTCGGGCTGGCCCTGCGCCCCTCGGCCGAAAGTCCGGCCGCCACCGGTGACCAGTGGCTGGCGGTGAAACCCGACCCGCTGGTGCATCAGATCGGCCTGGTGGGCAAGATCGAGCCCGACACCACCGTCACCCTCACCGCACCGTTCGACGGCAATGTACTGGTCAATCTGGTGGAGCAAGGCCAGCGCGTCGAGGCCGGCCAGGTGCTGTTGCGCATGGACCCGGCCACCCTCGAAGTGCAACTGCGCGACGCCCTATCGGCTCAGCTCAAGGCGCGACGCACCGTGCAGGAAATGCAGGACTGGGACAGCAGCGCCGCCGTCAGCCGCGCCCGGCGCAGCCTGCGCACTGCAGAAATGAACGCCGGCAACACCCGGCGCAAGCTCACCGAAAGCGAAAACCTGTTCAAGCGCGGCATCATTCCGCGCAACGAACTCGACGACCTCAAGCAACAGACCCAGCAGCAGCAACTGGACCTGGCAGCGGCGCGCAGTGAACTGCAACAGGCGCTGGAACAGGGCAAGGGCGAATACCGACAGATCGCCGATATGGAGCTGACCAACGCCACGGTCAAATACGACGCCCTGCACAAGCTGCTCGAAGGCAAGGAGGTCAAGGCGCCCTTCTCCGGCATCGTCGTGCCCGCACCCGGCAACAGCACGGCCTCCCCAAGCGGCGCCAGCAACAACGCACCGGTACAAGCCGGCAGCAAGGTCAGCCAAGGCCAGGTGTTGTTTGGCCTGGCCAATATCGAACGCTTGAAAATCGTCGCCAAGGTCTCCGAACTGGACATCAATCAACTGCACCAGGGCCAGGCGGTGGAGGTGATGGGGGATGGTTTTGACGGTGAGCGGCTGACCGGTTCGGTGAGCGTGGTCAGCGGCCTGGCAATCGCCAATGACAGCCAGGGCAGCGCGCAATTTCCGGTAACGTTGTCGATCCCCAGCCTCACGGCGCAGCAATTGCAGCAAGTGCGCCTGGGAATGAGCGCGCGGTTGACCATTGTGACGTACAACAATGCGCAGGCGATTGTGGTGCCAAGCGAGGCGATCCAGGCGGACAACATCGTCGAGTACCGTGCGGCGATGGACCAGCCGGTGGAACGGGTGAAGGTGACAACCGGGCAATCGACGCCCCAGGGCGTTGAAGTGTTTGGCCTCAAGCCCGGACTGGTGAAAATCTCAAAATAAATGCAGATCCAAATGTGGGAGGGGGCAGGCTCTGATGCCAGTCTGTAGGAGCGAGCTTGCTCGCGAAAAACTCACAGGCACCGCGTTCATTCAGGAAGCACGCGTTATCGTTGATGTTTTTCGCGAGCAAGCTCGCTCCTACACTGGCATCAGAGCCCGCCCCCCTCCCACATTTAAATGTGTGTGAGCCTGGCGGCCAGCGCCTTGGCCTGGATCGCCACATCCGTCACCGCCGTACTCTCCCACCACATCCCGCGCAGCGGCGGGCCCATGGCGAACAGCCGCCCACTCACCTGGCCCTGGGCATCCAGCACCGCGCCTGAAGTGTCCGCCGCAATCCCCAGCGCCAACGGCCCAGGCTGTACCAACCCGCGCTTGAGCAATTGTTGCGGCAACGGCCGGGCAACGCGGCGCCAGTCGTATTCGATGCCGCTGGAGTTGATCAGCGCCGCGCCGGATACCGGGGTGAGGCTCTGCTCGCCACGATAACGCACGCCAATGGTTACGCCGCTGGCCGAAGGTTCCAGCCCCTTGAACGACGCGGCGTGAATCCGCAACCGCCCCTGCGCGTGCAACCGCTCCACCAACTGCGCACTCAACGGCGGCGAACGGTGGTGATGACTCTCCCACCACGGCCGCACATGCCGCACGAACTGACGCTTCTCGCGTTCGCTCGCCTGGCTCCACAACCGGGCGATATGCACCCGAACCGTGTCCAGGGGCGCCTGCCAATCCACGCCCTGATCGAGCGCCCTGCGGCATTGGCGCCGCACTTCACGCAACAGTTGCCGAGGGCTGCGCAGCGTGTGATCGGCACCGAGAAAATCGTCCCAGCCCGGCGGCTGGCGGCGCACATGGGGCAACAGGCCATGGCGCGAGAACACCTCGATCGGCCCGCGATGCCCTGCTTGTTCCAGGGAGACCACGGCATCCACCATGGTCAACCCGGAGCCGATGATCAGCACGCTCGATTGCGGGTCGAGCCGGGTCATGGCCTGTACATCCCAGGGGTCCAGCGCCGCCGCGTTCACGCCGCTGGATTCGGTCTGCGGCGTACGCGCCGCCGGGAACATGCCGGTGGCCAATACGGCAAAGGCGCCCCGCAGGCGTTCGCCGTTATCCAGGGTCAACAGGACGCCGGCCGCGTCGATGTGCACGTCGACCGCCTCTGCACGGATATGCTCGACGGTGGATGCGGACAGCGCTTCGGCCTGCGCCAGGCGCTGCTGCACGTACAGGCCAAAAATGCCCCGTGGCGGGAACAGTTCGCTGATGGGCACCGGCTGTTGCGCCGACTCCGGCCACCCTCCAGCGCCAATGTAGTCGGTGAGCCATTGGGTCAGGTCATCGGCATTGTCCGGGTCGACACTCATGCGCGCCGCATTGCCGTTCAGGGTGTGACCCAGTTCGACGGCACTGTAGGCCTCGCCGCGCCCCAGTTGCGCACGCGGCTCGATCACCAGCAGGCGCCGCCTGCCCGGCAGGCGCAGCAGTTGCACCGCCAGCATCGTGCCGCTCAGGCCGCCGCCGATGATCAATACATCAGCGTTGCGGATCGATTCACTCATGCACCTTCGCCCTTACTGTTTGCCCAGATAAATGTCATGCAAGTCACCCCGTCCCAGCAGCTCGGCGGCGCTGCCACTCAACACCACTCGCCCAGTATCCAGCACGTAGCCCCGGGACGCATAGGTGAGCGCGACATTGATATTCTGTTCGGCGATCAAAAAGCTCACCTGTTGCTCGCGGTTGAGCTGCGCGATGATCGCGAAAATCTCCTGCACGATCATCGGCGCCAGGCCCATCGATGGCTCGTCGAGCAGCACCAGGGCCGGACGGGTCATCAACGCCCGGCCAATGGCGACCATTTGCTGCTCGCCACCGGAGGTCAGGCCGGCTCGGGTGTGGCGCTTGGTCTTGAGCCTGGGGAACCAGGTGTAGATGCGCTCCAGATCCTCAGCCAGCTCCCTGCGGCTCAGGCGCCGCACAAAGCCGCCGCTGCGCAGGTTGTCTTCCACCGTGAGCTGGCCGAACACATGCCGGCCTTCCAGCACATGCACCATGCCCTGGCGTACCCGTTGGCTGGGCTCAACGCCCGCCAGGTTCAGGCCTGCGTAGTCGATCCGGCCACGGCTGACTTCGGCGCGCTCGGCCCGCACCAGCCCGGAAATGGCCTTGAGGGTGGTGCTTTTGCCCGCGCCATTGGCGCCGAGCAACGCAACGATTGCGCCCTTGGGCACACTCAGCGACACCCCGGCCACCGCCAGGATCGCCCCGTCATAGATCACTTCGATGTCATCGACCGTCAGCAGCGCCGGGTGCCCGGGCTCAGTGGCAGGCTGGCTCATGGTTTATTCATCCCCGCTGCAGGTGCGCGGCGTCAGGTGCTTTTCCTTGGCGAACGCGGCGGATTTTTCATCGATCAGCGGCCGCAACAACGCCCGGTCGGCGGCGATCCAGTCGCTGATCAGTGTCCAGTTGGCACCGTCCCACTGCTGCACTCGCGCCGAACCGCCGCCTTCATGGTCGCGGCACGACAGCTTGAGGTTTTGCATCAGGCCCAGGTAGCCCATGTCCTTGAGGCGCGCATCATCAATGTTCAGATGTTCGAGACCCCAGCGCCCCTCTTCGCCATTGAGCGGGCGCTTGCCAAACTTGGCCTGGGCCGTGCGAATCGCCTCCACGGCCACGGCGGCGTTCACCAGGCCCGAGTTGTAGTAGACGCTGCCGAAATTCTTCAGGTCCTTGAGGTCGCTGTGGCCCTTGTCGAGGACCGACTGTTTGAGACGCTTGTGGATCTCGAAGTCGCTGCCTGCCGGGTAGGGTGTGAGCGCCAGGTAGCCTTTGGCGGCAGCACCGGCCGGCAGCACGTCTTCGCTGGAACTGGCCCAGATATCGCCGATGATATGGTCCACCGGGAAGCCGAAGCGCGCCGCCGTCTTCACCGCCACCGGGGTGGACACGCCCCAGGTGCGCAGGAATACCCAGTCCGGATTGGCCTGGCGTACCTGGCGCCACTGCGCCGACTGCTCGTTGCCGGGGTCGGCCACCGGAATCTGGATATTCTCGAAGCCGTACTTGTCGGCGAGCAGCTTCAACGGGCCGAGGGTTTCGCGACCGTAGGCCGAGTCGTGATAGACCGTGGCGATCTTCTTGCCCTTGAGTTTGTCGAAGCCGCCTTCGCGCTCGGCAATGTAGTTCACCAGGGTCGAGGCCTCGCTGTAGAAAGTCAGCATCACCGGGAAGTTGTAGGGAAACACCGTGCCGTCGGTGGCTTCGGTGCGACCGTAACCGAGGGTGATCAGCGGAATCTTGTCCACTTCCGCCCGTTCACTCAGTGCATAGGCGGCCGGCGCGCCGTTGGGCTGGTAGACCGCGACCGGCGCGCCATCCAGGCCATTTTTGAAGCGCTCGTAGCATTCGATGCCCTTCTCCGCGGTCCACTCGGTCTCGCACTCCTGCCAGACCAGCTTCACGCCATTGATGCCGCCCTCGACTTCATTGATATAGCGCAGGTAGTCGATCATCCCGGCCCACACCTGCACGCCGCTTGAGGCATAGGCGCCGACCCGGTAGGTCGCCAGGGGAATGAATTGCTGGTCGGGCGAAGCCACGACCTGGGGCACAACACCGGCCAGGGCCACCAGCGCGAACGCGGTGCCGAGCAGGGAACGTTTCAAGGATGCAGGCATGGAAGTTCTCTTGAGCAAAGGTTAGAAACGCAGCGGCCACTGCCGCAGACGGTCACGCAGGGTGTGCAACAGGCGAATCAAGCCCTCGGGTTCCTTGATCAGGAACACGATGATCAACACGCCAAAAATGATTTTCTGCAGGTTCTGCAACTGCCCCGCATCGACCGATCCGCCGAACAGCGCCTGCCCGGCGTGGCTGAGCAGGATCGGCAGCAGGCTGATGAAGGCCGCACCCACGAAGTTGCCGGCAATGCTGCCCATGCCCCCGATAATGATGATGAACAGGATCTGGAATGAGCGGTTGATATCGAAGCTGCTGGCGCTGGCCGTGCCCAGGTAGGCGAACGCCCACAACGCACCGGCAATGCCTAAGTAGAACGAGCTGACCGCGAACGCCAGGCGCTTGTAGCGCGCCACCGGGATGCCGACCACGGCGGCGGCGGTGTCCATGTCGCGGATCGCCATCCAGTTGCGCCCGACCTGGCTGCGCACCAGGTTGACGGCGGTCCAGGTCAACAGCAGCACCGTGACCAGGGTCAGCCAGTAGCGGCCCAACGGCGTATTGAGGTCGTGACCCAACAGCGTCAGCTGCGGTGCGGAGATGGTCCCGGACGAACCATAGTTATAGAACCAGGGGAACTTGACGAACAGCCACTCGAGAAAGAACTGCGCCGCCAACGTCGTGACCATCAGGTAGAAGCCCTTGATCCGCGAACTGGGCAGGCCGAACAACAGGCCCACCAAGGCGCTGATAATCCCGCCGCCCAGCAGCGCCACCGGCAAGCCCAGCTCGGGCAGGCGCAGCAAAAACCCGTAGGTGGCGAACGCGCCCACCGCCATGAAGCCCGCCGCGCCCACAGACGTTTGCCCGGTGTAGCCGGTCAGCAGGTTCAAGCCCAACCCGGCCAGGGACAGCACCAGAAAGGGGATCAGGATCGCATTGAGCCAATAGTCGTTGCTCCACAGCGGCACCACGACAAAGGCCAGGGCCAGCAGACCGAGCAGGCCCCAGGGAACGCGGCGCTGTACCAGCAAGAGCGGCGCGGTTTGAACAATGGGAATCGACATGGTTTCAGACTCGCTCAATGGCACGCTCGCCGAACAGGCCGGCGGGACGGATATACAGGAAGGCCAGCGCCAATACATAGGCGAACCACGGCGTGATACCGCCGCCGATCAACGGGCCGATGTACACCTCGGCGAGGTTCTCGGCGGCACCGACGATCAGCCCGCCGACCATCGCCCCGCCTATCGAGGTAAAGCCGCCGATAATCAACACCGGCAAGGCCTTGAGCACCACCAGCGATAACGAGAACTGCACCCCCTGGCGCGCGCCCCACAACAGCCCGGCGACCAGCCCGACGATGCCGGCCGCCGCCCAGACGATCTGCCAGATCCGATTGAGGTTGATGCCGATGGACAGCGCCGCCGTGGTGTCATCCGCCACCGCGCGCAGCGACACACCGATGCGGGTCTTGTTGAACAGCAGCGCGAGGATGCTCACCAGCACCACCGCAGCCGCCGCAGCGATCAGGTCGAACTGGCTGAGCATCAGCGGGCCGACAAACAGCGGCACGTCGTCGATGCCCAGGTCCAGCGCACGGACCTGCGAGCCCATCAGGCCCTGGGCCAGGCCTTCGATGATGAACGACAGGCCCAGCGTGGCCATGAACAGGGTGATCTGCGAGCGGTTCACCAGCGGGCGCAGGACCAGCCGCTCGATGAGCAAGGCGCCGACGCTCATCACCACCACCGTCAGCAGCAGCGCCAGGGCAAACGGCACGCCCTGGTCGTGCAGGCTGACGAAGGTCAGCGCGGCAAACAGCAGCATCGCGCCCTGGGCAAAATTGAACACGCCGCTGGCCTTGTAGATCAGCACGAAGCCGATGGCGACCAGCGAGTACAGGGTGCCGGCGAGCAAACCGCCAAGCAGGGTTTCGAAGAAAGAGATCATCAATGCACCGCTCCCAGATAGGCCGCGATCACGTCGGGGTTGGCCTGTACCTGGGCCGGCGTGCCGTCGCCGACTTTGCGCCCGTAGTCGAGCACCACCACATGGTCGGACAAGCCCATGACCACGCCCATGTCGTGCTCGATCAACACCACGGTGGTGCCCAGGTCGCGATTCACGTCGGCGACGAAGCGCGCCATGTCCTGTTTCTCTTCGGCGTTCATGCCGGCCATGGGTTCGTCGAGCAGCAACAGGCTGGGCCCGGCGATCAGCGCACGGCCCAACTCCACGCGCTTTTGCAGGCCGTAGGACAGGTTGCCCACCAACACATCGCGATGGGCTTGCAGCTCAAGAAACTCAAGGATGCCCTGCCCGCGCAGGCGAAACGCCTCGGCTTCACGCCGCGCGCGGGGCAGGCCGAGGGCCTGTTCGATCAGGTGGGTGCGCATATGCCGCGACAGGCCGGTGAGGACGTTGTCGAGCACGCTCATTTTCTTGAACAGCGCATTGTTCTGGAACGTACGGCCGATGCCTCTGCGGGCGGCGCCCAGCGGGTCGATCCGCTGCAAGTGTTGGGCCTCGAACACAATCTCACCGGCATCGAAACGGTAGACACCGTTGAGCACATTGAGCAACGAGCTCTTGCCCGCGCCGTTGGGGCCGATCAGCGCGCAGATCTCGCTGCGCCGCACCTCGAACGACAGCGCATTGATCGCCTTGACGCCCTTGAACGACAGCGAAATATCGCGCACCTGCAAAATGGCCTGGCTCATGCAATGTCCCGTTTTAATTCGGCCAGCCAGGTTGGCTCGGCGGTGGTTTTAAGCGGCTGCCAGATATAGCCCAGGCGCTGAAACCCGAGCAGTTTGCGCACACGGTTTTTCAGCAACCGGCGCAGACCGCCCTGTGGATGGGCGATGGCCCATTCACACAGGCGTCGGCGCCAGGTGCCGTGGGCGGCGAGGCGGCTTTCGATCTCGTCGGCCAGGTGCTGCAAACGCTCGGGTGACAGCAGCAGGCCGGTGGGGGCGACTTCGCTGCGATCGCGTCGCGCCGAGGCCAGGGTCTCCGGAAACGCCAGGCCGTGGCCGCTGTTGAGCCATTGCTCCAGCACCACGGCGAGACCGCCTTGCCACTGGGTGCCCTCCTCGCTCCACAGCACGGTTTCAGCGCCGGGCTGCCACCAGCGTTGCAGGCGTTGCGCCGGGTCGGACGGGCCGAGCAGTTGAGCGAAGTCCACGCGTTGGGTGAATGCCCAATCGGGTTGCCGACCCTGGACGCAGGCGTGGCTGGGATGGAGGCGCCAGAGCTGTTGCTCCAGGGCTGGCGGCTCCAGATTATCGGCCAGCGTCAGCACCTGCCCGCCCACGGATTGGGCGGCCAGCGCCAGCAACAGCAGGTTCGGCTCAAATGCGCCGCTGAGCGCCAGCCGCGACTGTTCGCTGAAGCCTTGCTGGCGCAAGCCATCAGTCGCGCGTTCGACGTCACGCAACACATCGATCCAGCGCCAGGCATGCCATTGGCCCTGGCGTTTGTGGCGCAGAGCGACCTGCAAGGGTGTGAGCTGCGCCCAGTGGTGCAGGCGTTCCAGGGCGGCTTTGGGTTCGGGCACGCTCATAGGGATGACTCCTATTGGATGTTTGAGCGTGCGGTGGTCCGCTGGCTGAAATGTTCAAAACGACACAGGGCAAATGTGGGAGGGGGCTTGCCCCCGATGGCGGTATGTCAGTTAAACCCCTGTTGACTGACCCACCGCTATCGGGAGCAAGCCCCCTCCCACAGGGGTTTTGTGTGAACCGGACAGGTCGCGGTAGCCGGCGCCAGGGTGATTGGCGCCCAACCTCGGGCCCTCGCCAAACAGCTTCTCGCGCAACGTGCCCTGGGCGTATTCGGTCTTGTACACGCCACGCTTCTGCAGCTCCGGCACCAGCCACTCCACGGCGTCGACAAAGGTCTCGTGGGTCAGCGCATACGCCAGGTTGAAGCCGTCCACATCGGTCTCTTCGACCCACTCCTGCAGCAGGTCCGCCACCGTCTGCGGGCCGCCGACAAACAGCGGGCCGAAGCCGCCGATGCCAACCCAGTTGGCCAGTTCATTCGGCGTCCAGACCTTGTCGGGATCGGCCGTGGAAAAGGCTTCCACCGCCGACTGGATGGCGTTGGTGTGCACATGCTTGAGCGGCTCGTCGGGTTTGAACTGGCTGAAATCGATACCGGTCCAGCCGGAGATCAGCGCCATCGCGCCTTCGTAGCTGACATAGGACTTATAGTCATCGAACTTGGCCTTGGCCTGCGCGTCGGTCTCGCCGACGATCACCGTCTGCAGGTTGAAAATCAGGATTTTGCGCGGATCGCGCCCCGCCTCGGCCGCACGCCGGCGAATATCGGCGACGGTCTTTTTCAGCAGCACCTTGGACGGCGCCGCCACGAACACGCACTCGGCCTGTTCGGCGGCGAATTGCTTGCCACGGCTGGAGGCGCCGGCCTGGTACAGCACCGGCGTGCGCTGCGGCGAGGGTTCGCACAGGTGGATGCCGGGCACCTGGAAGTGTTTGCCCTCATGACGAATCTCGTGGATCTTGCGCGGGTCGCTGAACACCCGGCGCTCGCGGTCGCGCACTACCGCACCCTCTTCCCAGCTGCCTTCCCAGAGTTTGTAGCAAACCTGCAGGTATTCCTCGGCATAGTCATAGCGTGCATCGTGTTCGGTCTGGGCTTTTTGCCCAAGGTTCCTGGCACCGCTTTCCAGATAGGAGGTGACAATGTTCCAACCGACCCGGCCCTTGGTCAGGTGGTCGAGGGTCGAGAGCCTGCGCGCGAACGGGTACGGATGCTCGAACGACAGCGACGCCGTCAGGCCGAACCCCAGGTGCTCGGTGACCAGGGCCATCGGTGCGATCAGCGACAGCGGATCATTGACCGGCACTTGTGTCGCCTGGCGGATCGCCGCGTCGCCATTGCCGTTGTAGACGTCGTAGATGCCCAGCACATCGGCGATGAACAGCCCGTCGAATTTGCCGCGCTCGAGGATCTTCGCCAGGTCCGTCCAGTATTCCAGGTCCTTGTACTGCCAGGAACGGTCCCGGGGGTGCGCCCACAAACCGGGCGACTGGTGGCCGACACAGTTCATGTCGAAGGCATTCAGGCGAATTTCGCGAGACATCAAAGCACTCCGTTGAGGTGGTAGTTGCCGACGATCCGGTATTTCACGCGCAGCGGGTCATCGAGCGGCGACGGCAGCGCGGTGCGGTGGCCGGTCAATTCGAACTGCGCATTGCTGGCGGCGATAAGGGCTTCGGCGGCGGCGATCTGTGCCTCGGTGACAGCCACCGGGCTCGGGTCGGTTTCGGCGCGCTCGAACAGGGCCGCAGCCACATCGACACGAATCTGTAAATCGCCGAAGCGGCTGATCACGTAAGGGTCGTCGCTGCGCTCGACAAAGCGGCGGGTGGTTTCCAGCAGTTGGCGTGCGTGGTTCAGTGTGTGGCTCAGTACGGTCATCGGGTCAGCTTCCTCAGTTCCAGGCATGGCGTGCAGGCTTCACGCCGTTGAGCACGAAGTTGCCGATCAGGTGGTATTTCCAGCGCGCCGGGTCGTGCAAGGTGTGGGTGCGCGCGTTACGCCAGAAGCGGTCGAGGTTGTGCTTGCCGGTGACCGAGCGGGTGCCGGCCAACTCGAAGAGTTTGCTGCTGGCGAGCAAGGCCGTTTCGGCGGACAGCACCTTGGCCTGGGCGACGATCAGCGAGGCGTTGGCGACGGTGTCTTCAGTCGGTTCGGCGAGGGCCAGGTCGACCGCCCTGCCCGCCTTGGCGAGAATCGCTTCGGTGCCGTGCACACGCCACGCCAGGTCGCCAATGGCGGCAATGGTGAATGGGTCTTGCCAGCCGTGATCCTGCTGGCTGTCGATCCAGGGCCGTGCCTGGCGGGCGTGAATCTTCGCCTGCTCCAGCGCGCCCAGCGCAATGCCGGTATCGACTGCGGCCTGGATAATCTGTGAGATCGGGCCGTCGGCGGTGGGTTGATCAAACGCGAGGTGTGCGGGGATGACCGCACTCAAGGGCACGCTCACACCGTCGAGGGTCACGCCACCACTGGCGGTGGTGCGTTGGCCGAAGCCGTCCCAGCTGTCAATCACCGTAAGGCCGGGCGCATCGCGTTCGATAAAGGCAATCAGCGCCTGCCCGTGCTCGTTGTTGCCGACGGTCGGCACGATGTGCGCAAACAACGCGCCGGTGCAGTAGAACTTCTCGCCGTCAACGCGGGCGAAGTCGCCGTCGACGCGAATCTGCGTGTCGAACGTGCCGGCGTTTTTGCTCTTGGCTTCGGAAAAGGCATTGCCGAAGCGATAGCCCGCCAGCACCTTGCCGAAGTAGTGGCGCTTCTGCTCCTCGGTGCCGGTTTGCAGGAGGATATCCACCACGCCGAGATGGTTCTGCGGAATCTGCCCCAGTGAAGGGTCGGCGGCGGAGATCAGCTTGATCACCTCGGCCACGGTCACATACGAAACCTCGGCGCCGCCGTAGGCTTTGGGAATGGTGATGCCCCACAGGCCGCTGGCAGAGAACTCGTCAAGTTCCGCCACCGGCAGGCGCCGCTCACGGTCGCGCTCGCTGGCCTCCAGGGCAAACCGCGCCGCCAGCCGCGTGGCGACCTCGATGGCTTCCGCGTCCGAGCGGATGATATGGGCTGAATGTTGAGGGTGGGCTGACATGGGCCGACTCCAGGCTCCGAATGAATAACGGAGCCTTTGCAGGAGTCGTGCCGTTTATAAATCACCCTGAAAATCAACAGGCTGTAGAAACAAGCGCTGTTTTTCGCGATCTCCGGGCAGCAAAATGTTCAATTGCTGTTGCGCTACCAACAGCTGAACCGGGCGGCGTTTTTATGGAAAGCCTGCAACACGCCGCGTCAGATGGTCTGGCTACCAGCGCCAAGTGGCCTGACCTCATACTTGCCCTCGACCACGCTATTGACCGCATGCTCCACCTCAGCCCTCGCCTGTGCTGCGCGCTCAGGGTTATTGGCTTCCCAGCGTTCAATATTTCGCCGCCCGAATTGATCGATAAAGGCGTTCTTCCTGTCGGCCATGATGGTGGTCATTTGTTGCGTGCCGACATTGTGTTCCGGGCTCTTGTCGCGGTACGGGAAGTCCTGACCGCCCGCCACCCAGTTTTCGGTAAAAAACTGCTGGAGTGCGGGCTCGGGCAATACCGATAATCTATAGGCGACTTCAAGAGCAGGCCCGAGCGCCTTTTCGTGGCTCTGGATATTTTTGGCCTCATAGATATCGTTTTCGGTCTTGACCATATCCTTGATGGTGGAAAGAAGCGGCCTGCTGCGCGGGATGGTGCTGATGCCCGTCAGCGAGGGCGGAAAATCGCTGGAGAATGTGGAATCCTTGCGCTCGAACAAGCTGGTCGATTGCAACGGATTTTCCGGGCGCGCGCCCTGGGTTGCACGTTCAAAGCTCTCCGCCTTGGAAAGCCCGCCAAATCCCAACGTCCCGCTCCCGCCAAAATCAACGGTCATACCCCTGTATTGGTCTTTGGCCGTGTCGGGTTGAAAATAACCAAAATTGCAAAATGAAAAATTCAGGTAATCCCAGTTATTAATCAACCGCGAGGCAAAGTAGTGCTGCTGCTGTTCCTGCTTGAGTTCTGGCGGCAACAAGTCATTGAGTTTTTCCAGCACCGAAAACTTGATCAGGTTTTCAGCCTTTACTTTATCCAGAACGCCCGGCGCCTGCCGATGCTGGCCGTCAGGAAAAGCTTGATAAATATCTTCAAGACGGCTGTCCGCTTTGTTATAGGACTGAACGAGCGCATGATAAGAATCGATGACTTTCTTGACGGCTGGCGCGCTGACGAGCGACTTTTCACCTTCGGCCTTGAGTAACTCTGGCATCACCTTGGTATCTAACAGGAATGTACCGAGGTCCTTGAAGCTAGGCTCGACCTTGGACGCAACACACGCAAATTTTGACAAGTCCGCATTCGCGGAAAAGTCCCCTCTGGTGGCTTTATTAAAGTCAAAAAAACCTTCACAACCATTGCACAGCATCATCTTGGGCGCGCCCAAGCCGGTCATCGAGAACAGATTACCCATTACCACTTCTTCAGCGGCGACGTAATTGGTGTAGTAAGGGTTTTTTACGCGATATAGCTCATTATCATGTTCGATAAACTGGGCATCACGCGTGAATAAAATCCCATTACTGCTGCGCTCCACGGGCACTCCACCCGAGAGGTTGACGGGCGCCTTCGGCATCGTCCCGCGAGCGCGCTCTGTATCGGTGTTGGTTGTTGATGTACTCGAAGGCGCGGTCGTCGAGGTATAAGGAACCAATGACGGTGACGTGGAAGAAACTAACATAGCCATGACCTCTGCATAAAATAGACACACTCTAACGATCGCTTCACCCACTCAAAGTCGGCGAAGGGGATTCCAATATCAGCACAGCATTCAATTACTGACCCGACGCATGCTGTATTTACTTTTTCAAGGTTGCTTCCATGGATTGGAAACATAGGTAACAGGAATCCCTTCAAACTGCTTTTTATTCGAAGCCGAATTAAACGACACCCAAAGTCCCGAGCGCGTTTTAGGCATCATCTCCAACACCTTGCCCTTGATAGTGCCGCTGCCAAACGCCTCGTCCTCCAGCACGTCAATAATTTTATCCAGTGCGATACTGCCGGCGTCGGCCTCACCTGCCGGAAGCCGCTGATTCACCCGCACATGAATATGCAGGCCGGCGGTTGAGTCTCCGTAGATCGGGCTGTGCAAATATATTTGCACAGTGTCCTTGCCCGGTTGATAACCGTAAACCTGCTCGATGGAACGCATGCTCACTTCCTTAAAGGATTTAAGCAGGCCAAGGTGTTCTTTTTTAACATCGATGGGATTCACCAAAAACGTGCGCTTTGTACGTCTTTCATATTCGCCTACACGTTCGCGCACATTCACACCCTCACCGGTAATCAGGGGATTTTTGAAAATCTCTTGAAACGCCTGGCGATGTTCAAACAGATCAGGTGGTATCCAGTATCCCACCAGCGCAAAGCCGCCGGTATCACGAGTGCGGGCGCTCAAGTTCAAGGGCTCTGGAAAAATCTCGGGATATTTTTCTATGTATCGCGTATTGGGCATCAATACGATGCCGCCCTGCGAAGTGAACGGCGTTACTGGAAACTGCTCGGGGTGTTGCCGGAAAGCGAGGAACTTTTTGTCGTCAGCCTGCGTAAAAAAATTGTAGATGAAATCAGGCAGCACCTGATTGTGCGTATAGCGAGCGATGCGTGTTTCCAAGCCGGCCTCGGAGACGAGCCCTACTTGAGGCATGTTGTATTTATCGGCGGATTTTTTTGAGCACAATGGGGCTCGGGCCAGGGCGGTTCTATCAACGGGAGGGAGATTGACGCCTTTATCCTCGCGGTAGTTGCGATACCGTAAAGGTGTGGCGAACGTGGCCCGTTTCTTTTCTTCTGCGCCGACCACATGCTCAGCCTCCCAGCTACGCCAGTGTGGCGGGCACTCACTGTTGGACTTGACCGGACTGGCGTGCGTGTTGATTAATGACGCATCATTATCTAACGGCGAAGGCGGTCTGGTCATACCAAGTGGGCTTACAGCCATGGGCATCTCCCCTTATTCCAGTGTTCTCCATTTGGAGAACTCGGGAAAAAAGTAATGCACCCAACTTGGGACGTCGCGATGACTAATCCGAGAATCGCGACAGAACTTTCGGTGTTGCTTCAAATCACCACATTGCGAACAAACCGAACAGCCCCGACGCCATCATTGCAATAGACGTGGGTTTGATCGCTGGAAAACATAAAGAACTCACCCGCCGCTATGTGTTTGTTCGTGCCATCCAGCGTCAGGGTCAAACAGCCTTCGAACACAAAGACCTGCACGCTCCAGCCTTGCGGATCAGGTTCAGGACGATAGCGATCACCCGGCTCCAGGCGCATCTCCCATAGTTCGACTTCACGCCGCGCCGTGGCCTTGGCCAGCAACACGGCTTTGCTGCCGGGGATATCACCCGCCCAGGCCAGTTCGTTGATGCGACTGTGGTCGCCGGCGTCCGGCGCCTGGATCAAATCGCTGAACGCCACCTCCAGCGCTTCGGCCACACGGTCCAGGGTGGACAGGCTGACGTTCTTTTCGCCGGCCTCGATGGCCACCAGCATGCGCCGACTGACCCCGGATTTTTCCGCAAGCGCGGTCTGGCTCAGGTCGGCGGCATGGCGCAGGCGCCGAACGTTCTGGCTGACGTGTTGCAGGACCGAAGCCCGGTGTGGATTTTCTTTGTGCACTATATTGCTCAATGGGTAGGTGTGCGCAGTATACTGCCCAGCGTGCGGCGCATTGTGCGGTCCGTGCCTTTCCCTTGCAAGACCGAGCCGCCATGACTGCCCCGAACTCCCCTTCGCGTTTCAATCGCTTCAGCAAAGCCGAATGCATCCTGGTGGTCATCACCATGATCTGGGGCGGCACCTTCTTGCTGGTGCAGCATGCCATGAGCGTCAGCGGGCCGATGTTTTTCGTGGGGCTGCGCTTTGCGGCAGCGGCCATTGTGGTCGGCTTCTTCTCCCTGCGTACGCTACGCGACCTGACGCTGTTCGAGTTGAAGGCCGGGGTGTTCATCGGCGTGGCGATCATGTTCGGCTACGGCTTGCAGACCATTGGCCTGCAGACGATCCTGAGCAGCCAGTCGGCGTTCATCACCGCGCTCTATGTGCCCTTTGTGCCGTTGTTGCAGTGGCTGGTGCTGGGTCGTCGCCCGGGGTTGATGCCGAGCATTGGCATCATGCTGGCGTTTGCCGGGTTGATGCTGTTGACCGGCCCGGCCGGTGCGTCGCTGAATTTCAGCCCCGGTGAAATCGCCACGCTGATCGGTGCCGTGGCGATTGCCGCCGAAATCATTCTGATCAGCGCTTTTGCCGGGCAAGTGGACGTGCGGCGGGTGACCGTGGTGCAACTGGCCACGGCGTCGCTGCTGTCATTCCTGATGGTGGTGCCGATGGGCGAGCCGTTGCCGGGCTTTTCCTGGCTGCTGTTGTTCAGCGCGGTGGGCCTGGGCCTGACCAGTGCGGTGATCCAGGTGGCGATGAACTGGGCGCAGCAGAGTGTATCGCCGACCCGCGCCACCTTGATCTATGCCGGCGAGCCGGTGTGGGCCGGCGTAGTCGGGCGGATTGCCGGCGAGCGCTTCCCGCCGATTGCGATGGCAGGCGCGGTGTTGATTGTGGTGGCGGTGATTGTGAGTGAGTTGAAGACACGCGGACAAAAAGCCGTCGAGTTGCGCGATGAAAGGGAACAGGAACAGCAAGGGTAGGGTCCGAATGTAGCGGTGGCTTGATCGTTCCCACGCTCTGCGTGGGAATGCAGCCCCGGACGCTCCGCGTCCAAGCTCGCAACTTGAGCCCTGCGCCATGGTGACGCAGAGCGTCACAGGAAGCATTCCCACGCAGAGCGTGGGAACGATCTAATGCCAAATGAGCAATTTCAGCCTACCTTGTAGGATCCTGCCACATCTTGCCGTTTGGTGATCGCGAAAGCGGCACGTATGATGCATCCCAAACTCCCGCAGATTAGAAGCCTATGTCCCTGATAGTTCTACTGCTTCTGCCATTCATTGGCAGCTGTCTGGCGGCCTTGCTGCCGCACAACGCACGTAATAGCGAATCCCTGCTGGCCGGCCTGGTGGCTCTGGTCGGCACCGTTCAAGTCGCCCTGCTCTACCCCCAGATCGCCCACGGTGGCGTCATCCGTGAAGAGTTCATGTGGCTGCCCAGCCTCGGCCTGAACTTCGTGCTGCGCCTGGATGGCTTCGCCTGGCTGTTCTCGATGCTGGTGCTGGGTATCGGTACGCTGGTGGCGTTGTATGCGCGTTACTACATGTCGCCGGACGATCCGGTGCCGCGTTTCTTCGCGTTCTTCCTGGCCTTCATGGGCGCCATGCTCGGGCTGGTGATTTCCGGCAACCTGATCCAGATCGTGTTTTTCTGGGAACTGACCAGCCTGTTTTCCTTCCTGTTGATCGGTTACTGGCACCACCGCGCCGATGCGCGACGGGGTGCGTACATGGCGTTGATGGTCACCGGCGCAGGGGGTTTGTGCCTGCTGGCCGGGGTGATGCTGCTGGGGCACATCGTCGGCAGCTACGACCTGGACCAGGTGCTGGTGGCGGGCGATCAAATTCGCGCGCATTCGCTGTACCCGGTCATGCTGGCCCTGGTGCTGATCGGCGCCCTGAGCAAAAGCGCACAGTTCCCCTTCCACTTCTGGCTGCCCCACGCCATGGCCGCGCCGACACCGGTTTCGGCCTACCTGCACTCGGCAACGATGGTGAAGGCCGGCGTGTTCCTGCTGGCCCGCCTGTGGCCGTCGCTGTCCGGCAGCGAAGAGTGGTTCTGGATCGTCGGCGGTGCCGGCGCGCTCACCCTCCTCCTCGGCGCCTACTGCGCCATGTTCCAGAACGATCTCAAGGGCCTGCTGGCCTACTCCACCATCAGTCACCTCGGGCTGATCACCCTGCTGCTGGGCCTCAACAGCCCGCTGGCCGCCGTCGCGGCAGTGTTCCATATCCTCAACCACGCCACCTTCAAGGCCTCGCTGTTCATGGCGGCGGGCATTATCGACCACGAAAGCGGCACGCGGGACATCCGCAAGCTCAGTGGGCTGGTGCGCCTGATTCCGTTCACCGCGACCCTGGCGATGGTGGCCAGTGCCTCGATGGCCGGCGTGCCGTTGCTCAATGGCTTCCTGTCCAAAGAGATGTTCTTCGCCGAAACCGTATTCATCTCGTCGACAAAATGGGTGGAAGTCATGCTGCCCGTGATCGCGACCATCGCCGGCACCTTCAGCGTGGCCTATGCGTTGCGGTTCACCGTGGACGTGTTCTTCGGCCCACCGGCCACCGACCTGCCGCACACCCCCCACGAACCGCCACGCTGGATGCGCGCACCGGTTGAACTGCTGGTGTTCGCCTGCCTGCTGGTGGGTATCTTCCCGGCGCAGATGGTCGGCTCGATCCTGGCCGCCGCCGCCTTGCCGGTGGTGGGCGGCGCGCTGCCTGAATACAGCCTGGCGATCTGGCACGGCTGGAACGCGCCGATGATCATGAGCCTGGTGGCGATGTCCGGCGGTGTGGTGCTGTACCTGATGCTGCGCAAGCAACTCAAGCGTGGCCGTTTCACCTACCCGCCGCTGATTGGCTACTTCAACGGCAAGCGCGGCTTCGAGCGTTGCCTGGTGGTGATGATGCGCGGGGTGCGCAAGATCGAAAAACGCATCAGCACCAAGCGCCTGCAAACCCAATTGTTCCTGCTGGTGACCGTGGCGGTGATCGGCGCCCTGATCCCGATGCTCAACAGTGGCCTGACCTGGGGTGACCGGCCGAAGATCCCCGGCTCCATCGTGTTCGTCACCCTGTGGGTGCTGGCGATTGCCTGCGCGCTGGGCGCCGCCTGGCAAGCCAAGTATCACCGGCTGGCAGCCCTGACCATGGTCAGCGTGTGCGGCCTGATGACGTGCATTACCTTCGTGTGGTTCTCGGCGCCGGACCTGGCCCTGACGCAACTGGTGGTGGAAGTGGTCACCACAGTGTTGATCCTGCTCGGCCTGCGCTGGCTGCCACGGCGGATCGAAGAGGTGTCGCCACTGCCCAACACGCTGCGCAAGGCGCGGATTCGCCGGGTGCGCGACTTCCTGCTGTCCACCGTGGTGGGTGGCGGCATGGCGCTGTTGTCCTACGCGATGCTGACGCGCCAGACCCCCAACGATATCTCCTCGTTCTACCTCAGTCGCGCCCTGCCCGAGGGCGGCGGCAGCAATGTGGTGAACGTGATGCTGGTGGACTTCCGCGGCTTCGATACCCTTGGCGAAATCACCGTGCTCGGCGCCGTGGCGCTGACCGTGTATGCCCTGCTGCGGCGCTTCCGCCCGTCGAAAGAAAGCATGGAACTGCCGCCGCAACAGCGCCAGCTGGCGCCGGACGTGGCCACCGACCTGGTCAACCCGCGCCAGGCCAGCGACACCGCCCTGGGCTTCATGATGGTGCCGGCGGTGCTGGTGCGCCTGCTGTTGCCGATCGCGATGGTGGTGTCGTTCTACCTGTTCATGCGCGGCCATAACCAGCCGGGCGGCGGTTTTGTCGCCGGGTTGGTGATGTCGGTGGCGTTTATCCTGCAATACATGGTGGCCGGCACGCAGTGGGTCGAGGCGCAGATGAGCCTGCGGCCGATGCGCTGGATGGGCTTCGGCCTGTTGGCGGCGACGTTCACCGGGCTCGGCGCGTTGTTTGCCGGCTATCCGTTCCTCACCACCCATACCTGGCATTTGAGCTTGCCGGTGCTGGGCGATATCCATGTGGCCAGCGCGCTGTTCTTCGACGTCGGCGTCTACGCCATGGTCGTCGGCTCGACCCTGCTGATGCTCACCGCCCTCGGCCACCAGTCGGTGCGCGCGCATAAACCGAGCAACCAGCCCAAAGCCGTCGTCAACCCACAAGGAGCTGCCGCCTGATGGAAGAAGTCATTGCAATTGCCATTGGGGTCCTGGCGGCCTCCGGCGTCTGGTTGATCCTGCGCCCACGGACGTTCCAGGTGGTGATGGGCCTGTGCCTGTTGTCATACGGGGTCAACCTGTTCATTTTCAGCATGGGCAGCCTGTTTATCGGCAAGGAGCCGATCATCAAGGACGGCGTGCCGCAAGACCTGCTCAACTACACCGATCCCCTGCCCCAGGCGCTGGTGCTCACGGCCATCGTGATCAGCTTCGCCATGACCGCGCTGTTCCTGGTGGTGCTGCTGGCCTCCCGCGGCCTGACCGGTACTGACCATGTGGACGGCCGGGAGCCCAAGGAATGAATTGGGTCAACCAACTGATCGTTGCGCCGATCCTGCTGCCGTTACTGACCGCAGCGCTGATGCTGATGCTCGGCGAGAAACGCCGCCCGCTCAAAGCCAGGATCAATCTGTTCTCCAGCATCATCGGCCTGGGCATCGCCGTATTGCTGCTGTACTGGACACAACAAGGCGGCCCCGGCTCGATCGGCGTGTACCTGCCGGGCAACTGGCAAGTGCCGTTCGGTATCGTGCTGGTGGTGGATCAACTGTCGGCGCTGATGCTGGTGCTGACCGGGATCATCGGCGTCAGCGCGCTGTTGTTCGCGATGGCCCGCTGGGACCGTGCCGGCACCAGTTTCCATGCGCTGTTCCAGGTGCAGATGATGGGCCTGTACGGTGCCTTCCTCACCGCCGACCTGTTCAATCTGTTCGTGTTCTTCGAGGTGTTGCTGGCGGCCTCCTACGGCCTGATGCTGCACGGTTCCGGGCGCGCCCGAGTGTCGTCGGGGCTGCATTACATCGCGATCAACCTGCTGGCGTCGTCGCTGTTTTTGATTGGCGCGGCGATGATCTATGGGGTGACCGGCACGCTGAACTTCGCTGACCTGGCACTGAAAATCCCGCTGGTGCCGGAGGCCGATCGCGGCCTGCTGCACGCCGGCGCGGCGATCCTGGCCACCGCGTTCCTGGCCAAGGCCGGCATGTGGCCGCTGAACTTCTGGCTGGCGCCCGCCTACTCATCGGCCAGCGCGCCGGTGGCGGCGATGTTCGCGATCATGACCAAAGTCGGCGTGTACACTGTGCTGCGCCTGTGGACCTTGCTGTTTTCCGGCCAGGCCGGCGCTTCGGCGTTGTTTGGCGGTGACTGGCTGGTGTACGGCGGCATGGCGACCATCCTCTGCGCGGCGCTGGCGATGCTCGCGGCGCAACGCCTGGAACGCATGGCGAGCCTGAGCATCCTGGTATCGGCCGGCATCCTGCTGTCGGCCGTGGGGTTTGCCCAGCCCAGCCTGACGGCCGGGGCGCTGTTCTATCTGGTCAGCTCCACCCTGGCGTTGAGCGCGCTGTTTTTACTGGCGGAATTGATCGAACGCTCGCGCTCGGCCAATGACCTGCCGCTGGACGAGGAAATCGACGCCCTGCCCAAGGCCATGGAATCCCTGCATCCACGGCCCGGCGTCAACCTCGACGATGAACAGAAAGCCGTGATCGGCCAGGTGATCCCCTGGACCATGGCGTTCCTGGGCCTGAGCTTTATTGCCTGCGCGCTGCTGATCATCGGCATGCCGCCCCTGTCCGGGTTTATCGGCAAGCTCAGCCTGCTGCATGCGCTGGTCAATCCGCTGGGGCTGGGCAACGCGGTGGATGAACCCATCCGCCCGGCGGCCTGGGGCTTGGTGGCGCTGTTGATCCTGTCGGGGCTGGCCTCGCTGATCGCCTTCGCCCGGCTTGGCATCCAGCGTTTCTGGACCCCGGAAGAACGGCCCTCGCCCCTGCTGCGCCGCTATGAATGTGTGCCGATCTTCCTGCTGCTGGGCCTGAGCATCGCGCTGACCTTCAAGGCCGAGCCACTGATGCGCTACACGCTGGCCACCGCCAAGAGCCTGAACAACCCGGAAAGCTACGTGATGGCGGTGATGGCGACGCGTCCGGTGCCGAGCCCGGAAGCCCAGGCAGCCGCCCTGGAGGTGCAACCATGAAGCGCCTGTTTCCTGCCCCGTGGTTGTCGCTGGCCCTGCTGGGTTTGTGGCTGGTGCTGAACCTGTCCATGAGCCCCGGCAACCTGTTGCTCGGTGCATTGCTGGGCGTGCTGGCGCCGCTGATGATGGCGCCACTGCGCCCGCAACCGATCAGCCTGCGCCGTCCTGGCGTGATCCTGAGCCTGTTCCTGCGGGTGGGCCGCGACGTGATTGTTTCCAACCTGCAAGTGGCCTGGGGCGTCTTGACCTGCGGCTCACGCCCGCCGCGCGCGCGCTTCATCAAAATCCCCATCGACCTGCGCAGCCCCAACGGCCTCGCGGCGCTGTCGATGATCACGACGGTCGTTCCCGGCACGATCTGGTCGGAACTGGCGCTGGACCGCAGCGTCCTGCTGCTGCATGTGTTCGACCTGGACGATGAGGCGCAGTTTATCGAGCATTTCAAATCCGCCTACGAACGGCCCCTGATGGAGATCTTCGAATGAGCGCCCTGCTCTCCAATGCGATCCTGTTGAGCCTGTTCCTGTTCTCCCTGGCGATGGTGCTGACGTTGATCCGCCTGTTCAAGGGCCCGTCGGCCCAGGATCGGGTACTGGCGCTGGATTATCTGTACATCCTGGCGATGCTTATGATGCTGGTGCTGGGCATCCGTTACGCCAGTGACACCTACTTTGAAGCGGCGCTGCTGATTGCGCTGTTCGGCTTTGTCGGCTCGTTCGCCCTGGCCAAATTCCTGTTGCGTGGGGAGGTGATTGAATGATGCCGTTATGGATGGAAGCCGTCGTCGGAGTGCTGCTGGTCCTGAGCAGCGTGTTTGCGCTGATAGGGGCGCTCGGGTTGTTGCGCATGAAGGATTTTTTCCAGCGCATGCACCCGCCGGCGCTGGCCTCGACACTGGGCGCATGGTGCGTGGCGTTGGCATCGATTATCTACTTTTCGGTACTCAAGTCCGGGCCGGTGCTGCACGGGTGGTTGATTCCGATTCTGCTGTCGATCACCGTGCCGGTGACCACCCTGCTGCTGGCGCGCACGGCGCTGTTCCGCAAGCGCATGGCCGGTGACGATGTCCCGGCCGAAGTAAGCAGCCGCCGCTGAGCGCTGAAGAGAACACAATCCAAATGTGGGAGGGGGCTTGCCCCCGATGGCGGTGGGTCAGTTACCGATGAACTGACTGATCCACTGCTATCGGGAGCAAGCCCCCTCCCACATTTGGAACTGTACTAGGCGAAAGATCGGATTCGCTCGGCCAATTCTGCCAGTTCGGCATCATCCGCCCGCACGTGGTCGTGGGACGAGATATAACCTTCATAAGCCTCAAAAAACTTATCCAATTTCGAGCTAAACGGCTTGAACGCACTGTCCTGCCCCGTCCCATGCATGGGAAACAACTTCGCATGCAGATGATCAACCCCATACCCTTCCAGCATCATCCCCGTACGCGCCACATCGGGAAACGCTCGGTCGATCAGCAAGGCGGTTTTCTTGGTGGCCACGATCAGATCAGCCAGCACCTCATCCGACTGCGCAATCGCATAACTGCCGTAATGTTGCTTGGGGATGACCACGCTAAAGCCTGGGGTGTTGGGGAAAATCGAGAGGAACGCCATGTGATGTTCGTCCTCCCACAGGATATGGGCTGGGGAGGTTTTCACTCCATTTGAATCACCGCCAATTTCGTCTTGGGTTTGGTCGTGTTAACCATCTAAAGCTAGGAGCGAACAAGCGTCAAACTCAATGGGCATTTTGGAAAATATCCTAAAATCTGGATATTGCCGCATCGCCACGCACGGAAATTTCTGACAGCGTTTTAGGGTTGCCGCTGGGAAGCTGGCTGCCTAATCTTCAGTGGTCGCTGTAAATTCAGCGACCGGGTTTCGCAGCCCGGTTAAACTCTAGACGCACAGCGTCCACCTCAAGATAGCGGGCGCTTTTTTATGCCTGATGTTATGGCGGCTGTGCGCGGGATACCTTCGGGTATGCCGGGTGCCTAGAGTCCCGGTCTGCGAACCTGCGTACAGCTGCCACCCCAATATCGTTTCGCAGCGATGGGTGGTGACTCCAATACTCTAGGAGCTCTGCCATGATTAAAGACAGCCCAAATCCGCCGTCAGATTCAACCGCGTTTCACACTGCCGCTCATCGAGCAATAAATCACTACCTGAACCCGTCTGAAAAACCAGATCCATCTGCTGAGGATCATGGTGTGTTTACCGTACGTGAAGGATTAGACGCCGAGACGTTGCTGGTCAACGCGTCGGAGGATCTTGCGTCGGTTCAAGCGCTGGCAAGTCATTTGGCTTTTGAGATCGAAGGCACCACGCGTAGCGTGGCCTTGGGAATTTGCCGGATGCTGGAGGGGATTCAGCTGATGGTGGATAAAACGCTAAACCTCAAAGATATACCCGTTCAAAGATAGATCTGAATCTGAAGACTGAACAAAGTGAGCACGGTCAAAAGTGGGAGGGGGCTTGCTCCCGATGGCGGTGGGTCAGTTGCTGATGAACTGACTGAACTACCGCTATCGGGGGCAAGCCCCCTCCCACATTTGGAGCGAGGTACCGATCAGGCCTGATCAGCCAACCGCCACGTCGTCCCGCCCTTCCCGTCTTCCAGGACCACACCCATCGCAGTCAGTTGGTCACGGATACGGTCGGATTCCGCCCAGTCTTTACCAGCCCGAGCCGCCAGACGCGCCTGGATCAAGGCATCCACTTGCGCCGCATCCACACGCCCTTCAGCGCCGGCTTGCAGGAAGTCATCGGCCTCCATCTGCAACACGCCCAGCACGCTGGCCAGCTCTTTCAAGCGTGCCGCCAAACCTGCCGCTGCGTCGATATCCGTCTCGCGCAGACGGTTGATCTCACGCACCATCTCGAACAACACGGCGCAGGCTTCGGGAGTGCCGAAGTCGTCGTTCATGACTTCGGTGAAGCGTGCCACGAAGGCTTCGCCGCCGGCCGGGGCCACAGCTGGCAAGCCTTTCAACGCATGGTAGAACCGCTCCAGGGCGCCCTTGGCGTCCTTGAGGTTGTCTTCCGAGTAGTTGATGGCGCTGCGGTAATGGCTGGACACCAGCAGGTAACGCACCACTTCCGGATGGTACTTTTCCAGCACGTCGCGAATGGTGAAGAAGTTGTTCAAGGACTTGGACATCTTCTCGCCATTGATGCGGATCATGCCGCAGTGCATCCAGGCGTTGGCGTAAGTCTTGCCGGTGGCGGCTTCGCTCTGGGCGATTTCGTTTTCGTGGTGCGGAAACTCCAGGTCGCTGCCGCCGCCATGAATGTCGAAGGTCTCGCCCAGGCAGCAGGTGGACATCACCGAGCATTCGATGTGCCAGCCCGGACGCCCGGCGCCCCATGGCGACTCCCAGCTCGGCTCGCCGGGCTTGGTGGCTTTCCACAGCACGAAGTCGAGCGGGTCCTGCTTGGCTTCGTCGACTTCGATGCGTGCGCCGATGCGCAGGTCTTCGATCCGCTTGCGCGACAGCTTGCCGTAGCCCATGAACTTGGCGACGCGGTAGTACACGTCGCCATTGCCCGGGGCGTAGGCGTAGCCCTTGTCGATCAGGGTCTGGATCATCGCGTGCATGCCAGGGATGTGGTCCGTGGCACGCGGTTCCATGTCCGGCTTGAGGATGTTGAGGCGTGCCTCGTCCTCGTGCATCGCGGCGATCATGCGCTCGGTCAGCGCGTCGAACGACTCGCCGTTTTCATTGGCGCGGTTGATGATCTTGTCGTCGATGTCGGTGATGTTGCGCACATAGGTCAAGTCATAGCCGCTGAACCGCAACCAGCGGGTCACCAGGTCGAAGGCAACCATGCTGCGGCCGTGGCCGATGTGGCAGTAGTCGTACACGGTCATGCCGCACACGTACATGCGCACCTTGTTGCCATCCAGCGGCTTGAAGACTTCTTTGGTCTTGCTGAGTGTGTTGTAGATCGTTAGCACGACAGTTCCTTAAACAGAATCACTGGCCCCACGAATCACGCAAGGTCACGGTACGGTTGAATACCGGCCGACCAGGTTTGGAGTCCTTGATATCCGCGCAGAAGTAACCTTCGCGCTCGAACTGGAACCGGTCTTCCGGCTGTGCGTCGCCCAAAGAGGGTTCGGCACGACAACCGGTGAGCACTTGCAGGGAGTCAGGGTTGATGTTGTCGAGGAAACTGGCGCTGTCTTCGGCCTTCTCGGGGTTCGGCGAGCGGAACAGACGATCGTACAAACGCACTTCGCATTCGATGCTGGCAGCGGCCGGCACCCAGTGGACCACGCCCTTGACCTTGCGGCCTTCAGGGTTCTTGCCCAGGGTGTCGGGGTCGTACGAGCAGCGCAGTTCGACGATGTTGCCGTCGGCGTCCTTGATCGCTTCATCGGCACGAATCACGTAGCTGCCACGCAGGCGCACTTCGCCGTTCGGCTCCAGGCGCTTGTAGCCTTTTGGCGGCTCTTCCATGAAGTCATCGCGGTCGATGTAGATTTCACGGGCGAACGGCAGCTTGCGCACGCCGAGTTCTTCTTTCTGCGGATGACGCGGCAGTTCGAGGTTTTCGACCTGATCTTCCGGGTAGTTGGTGATCACGACTTTCAGCGGACGCAGCACGCACATGGCGCGCGGGGCATTGGCGTCGAGGTCCTGGCGGATGCTGAACTCGAGCATGCCGAAGTCGACCACGCCGTCGGAGCGGTTGGTGCCGACCATGTCGCAGAAATTGCGAATCGACGCCGGGGTATAGCCGCGACGGCGGAAGCCCGACAGGGTCGACATGCGCGGGTCATCCCAGCCATGCACGTGCTTTTCATCCACCAGCTGCTTGAGCTTGCGCTTGCTGGTGATGGTGTAGTTCAGGTTCAGGCGGCTGAATTCGTACTGGCGCGGCTGGGCCGGCACCGGCAGGTTGCTCAGGAACCACTCGTACAGCGGACGATGGCTCTCGAACTCCAGGGTGCAGATGGAGTGGGTGATGCCTTCGATGGCGTCCGACTGACCGTGGGTGAAGTCGTAGTTGGGGTAGATGCACCACTTGTCACCGGTCTGGTGGTGGTGGGCATGGCGGATGCGGTACATGATCGGATCGCGCAGGTTCATGTTCGGCGAGGCCATGTCGATCTTGGCGCGCAGTACGCGGGCGCCGTCCGGGAATTCGCCGGCGCGCATACGGTTGAACCAGTCCAGGTTCTCTTCCACCGAACGGTCGCGGAACGGGCTGTTCTTGCCCGGCTCGGTCAGAGTGCCACGGTATGCCTTGGCCTGTTCCGGGCTCAGGTCGTCGACGTAGGCCTTGCCGGCCTTGATCAGCTCCACGGCCCAGTCGAACAACTGGTCGAAATACTTGGAGGCATAGCGCACTTCACCGGACCACTCGAAGCCCAGCCACTTGATGTCGCTTTCGATGGCGTCGATGTATTCCTGGTCTTCCTTGGCCGGGTTGGTGTCGTCGAAACGCAGGTGCGTGACGCCACCGAACTCCTGGGCCAGACCGAAGTTCACACAGATCGACTTGGCGTGACCGATGTGCAGGTAGCCGTTGGGCTCTGGCGGGAAACGGGTGACGATCTGCGTGTGCTTGCCCGAATCCAGGTCCGCCTGGATGATCGGGCGCAGGAAGTTGACCGGGACGGCAGGTCCGGCCTTGGCATTCGGGGTAGGGTCGACAGTGGGCTTGCTCATAGGATCCTTGAACAGACAGGTTCGTGGCCGGGTGGGGCCAGATAAAACAAAGGGCTCATAATAGCCGATGCAGTCAAGACACTGACAGGCCGGGACCAAAAACTGCTGTTTAATTACTGCTTTTATGGCCGGGGCGGTAAAAAACCACCTCGAAATTCCTGCGGGGCACGCTAAACTGCGCGCCTTGGCCGTCGTTTAAGCCAGACAGGTAAGGTGCCCCAGGCACTCAAACCCACGAATTCCCTGAAAAGAGTAGTGAACATGACTCAAGTCAAACTGACCACCAACCACGGTGACATCGTCATCGAGTTGAACGCCGAGAAAGCGCCGATCACCGTCGCCAACTTCATCGAGTACGTCAACGCCGGCCACTACGAAAACACCGTTTTCCACCGTGTCATCGGCAACTTCATGATCCAGGGCGGCGGTTTCGAGCCAGGCATGAAAGAGAAGAAAGACAAGCGCCCAAGCATCCAGAACGAAGCGGACAACGGCCTTTCCAACGACAAGTACACCGTCGCCATGGCCCGTACCATGGAGCCGCATTCGGCCTCCGCGCAGTTCTTCATCAACGTGGCTGACAACGCTTTCCTCAACCACAGCGGCAAGAACGTGCAGGGCTGGGGTTACGCCGTATTCGGTAAAGTCACCGAAGGCCAGGACGTCGTCGACAAGATCAAAGGCGTGTCCACCACGTCCAAAGCCGGTCACCAGGACGTTCCAGCCGAAGACGTCATCGTCGAGAAAGCCGAGATCGTTGGGTGATATTGCTGATTTCAGACTTGCATCTGGAAGAGGAGCGCCCGGACATTACCCGGGCGTTTCTGGATCTGCTCCATGGCCGCGCCCGTGGTGCCCAGGCGTTGTACATTCTGGGGGACTTCTTCGAAGCCTGGATTGGCGACGATGGGATGACCGCGTTCCAGCGCTCCATCTGTGACGCGCTGCGCGAACTGAGCGACAGCGGCACCGCGATTTTCATCATGCACGGCAACCGCGATTTCCTGATCGGCAAGGCGTTCTGCAAAGCCGCAGGCGCCAGCTTGCTCAAGGACCCGAGTGTCGTGCAATTTTATGGCGAGCCCGTGCTGCTGATGCACGGCGACAGCCTCTGCACCCGCGACCTCGGCTATATGAAGCTGCGGCGCATCCTGCGTAACCCGATTGTGCTGTTTATCCTGCGCCACCTGCCCCTGGGCACACGCCACAAGCTGGCGCGAAAGCTGCGCAGCGAAAGCCGTGCACAGACGCGCATGAAGGCCAACGACATTGTCGATGTCACCGCCGAAGAAGTACCGCGAGTGATGCAGCAATTCGGCGTGCGCACCCTGGTCCACGGCCACACCCACCGCCCCGCCATTCATAAGTTGCAGATTGGCGACCAGGCGGCCAAGCGGATTGTGCTGGGGGATTGGGACAAGCAAGGCTGGGCGTTGCAGGTGGATGAGCAAGGCTTTCAACTGGCGGCGTTTGACTTCGTCAATCCGCAGTTGGCCCTTCCCGGCGCTTGATCCGCAACACCACTGATCCCATGTGAACAGAGATCAAACTGTGGGAGGGGGCTTGCCCCCGATGAGGGAGTGTCAGTTGATGCATCTGTGACTGACCCACCGCTATCGGGGGCAAGCCCCCTCCCACAGTTGATTGCGTTCCAATCTGTTCGGATCAGTGGCCGCTTGCTTCCGGCCCGGCTTTCGCGCCAAACGGCGGCTTGGCCAGCCATACCGGCAACAATCCGCAGCTGGCCCTGCCTGGCGCTTGATACCTGACAACACACATCCAATGTGGGAGGGGGCTTGCCCCCGATGAGGGAGTGTCAGTTGATGCATCTGTGACTGACCCACCGCCATCGGGGGCAAGCCCCCTCCCACAGTTGATTGCATTTCAGCCCTGGGCAGTCAGTGCCCCGAAGCCGCAGGCCCGGCCTTCGCGGTAAACGGCGGTTTGGCCAGCCACACCAGCAACATCAAGCCCGCGAAGATCCACCCCATCAAGGTGAAATAGTCCACGGTAGACATCATGTAGGCCTGGCTGGTGAGGATCTGGTCCAACTGCGCATACGCTTTGTGTCCCGCCCCGCCGAGGGCCTGTATCGCGTCGCGCGTGGCCGAGTCATAAGTGGTCATGTTCTCGCTCATGTACGCATGGTGCTGGTCGGCGCGGCGAATCCAGATCCAGGTGGTGAGCGAGGCTGCGAAGCTGCCGCCCAAGGTGCGCAAGAACGTTGCCAGCCCCGCGCCGTCGGCAATCTGCTGCGGCGGCAGGTCGGACATCAGGATGCTCAAGGTCGGCATGAAGAACAGCGCCACGCCGATCCCCATGAACAGCTGCACCAGGGCGATGTGGGTGAAGTCCACCTCATTGGTGAAGCCTGCGCGCATGAAGCAGCTCAAGCCCATCGCCAGGAACGACAACCCCGCCAGCAGGCGCAAGTCGAATTTGTGCGCGTATTTGCCCACGAACGGTGACATCAGCACCGGCAGAATGCCGATCGGCGCCACCGCCAGGCCGGCCCAGGTGGCGGTGTAGCCCATCTGGGTTTGCAGCCACTGCGGCAGGATCAGGTTGATGCCAAAGAAGCCCGCGTACCCGCCGATCAACACAATGGTGCCGATGCGGAAGTTGCGGTAGGCGAACAGGCGCAGGTTCACCACCGGGTGCTTGTCGGTCATCTCCCAGATCACGAACACCGCCAGGGCAATCGCCGAGATCACTGCACCGATAATGATGAAGTTGGATTCGAACCAGTCCAGGTCATTGCCCTTGTCGAGGATGATCTGCAAGGCGCCGACACCGACGATCAGGCTCAACAACCCCACATAGTCCATCGGCTGGTAGCTGGTGACCACCGGGCGTTTCTTCAACTGCGCACGCACCACCATCACCGCAAAGATGCCGATCGGCACGTTGATGAAGAAGATCCACGGCCAGCTGTAGCTGTCGGTGATCCAGCCGCCGAGGATCGGTCCCGCAATCGGCGCCACCACCGTGACCATCGCCAATAGCGCAAGGGCCATGCCGCGCTTGGCCGGTGGGTAGACCGCGATCAGCAGCGTCTGGGTCATCGGGTACAACGGCCCCGCCACCAGTCCCTGCAGCACGCGAAAGCCGATCAACTCGGGCATCGAGGTGGAAATACCGCACAGGAACGAGGCCAGCACGAACAGCATGGTCGCCCACAGGAACAGCTTCACCTCGCCGAAGCGTCGGCTCAACCAACCGGTGAGCGGCAAGGCAATGGCGTTGCTCACCGCAAACGAGGTAATGACCCAGGTGCCCTGCTCCGAACTCACGCCCAGGTTGCCGGAAATGGTCGGCAACGCCACGTTGGCGATGGTGGTGTCGAGCACCTGCATGAAGGTCGCCAGCGACAGCCCGATAGTGGCCATCAGCAGGCTGGGTGGGGTGAACGAGGCGTTATTGCTCATCAGCGTTGCGCAGCCTTGGGAGCGGCGACGCTGTTGTCATGGATCAACTGGTTGATCATGGCATCGGCCTCGACCAGTTGGCGGTCATACACAGTGGTGGTGAACGAAGCCTTCTGCGGTGGCTGTTGCGCCAGCACCGGGCCGCTCTGGTCGTGCAGGTCCACATTGACCACGGTGCTCAAGCCCACCCGCAACGGATGCTTGGCCAGTTCCTCGGCGTTGATATGGATGCGCACCGGCACACGTTGCACGATTTTGATCCAGTTGCCGGTGGCGTTTTGCGCGGGCAACAGGGCAAACGCGCTGCCGGTGCCGGCGCCGAGGCTGTCGACGGTGCCGCTGTACTTCACGTCGCTGCCGTAGATGTCCGACTCGATGTCCACCGGCTGGCCGATGCGCATATCACGCAGCTGGGTTTCCTTGAAGTTGGCATCGATCCACAGCTGATCCAGCGGAATCACCGCCATCAACGCGGTACCTGGCTGGACGCGCTGGCCCAGCTGCACGGTGCGCTTGGCCACATAGCCGGTGACGGGTGCGATCAAGGTGCTGCGCGCGTTGGTCAGGTAAGCCTGGCGCAGTTGCGCGGCGGCGGCTTGCACATCCGGGTGGGACGAAATCACCGTGTCATCCACCAGGGCGTTGGTGGTTTTCAGTTGCTGCTCAAGGTTGGTCAAAGCGTTCTTTGCCGCGGTCAGGCTGTCACGGGCGTGGGACAGTTCTTCCTGGGAAATCGCGCCGCCCTGGGCCAGGGTCTTGCGGCGGTTGTAGTTGTCCTGGGCGGTCTGCACGTCGGCTTTCTGCGCGTTGACCTGGGCTTTCATGCCATCGACGTTGCTGTACAAGCCACGCACCTGGCGCACGGTGCGGGCCAGGTTGGCCTGGGCACTTTGCAGGCCGACGGCGGCGTCGTTGGGGTCGAAGTTGACCAGCACCTGGCCTTCGTGGACCAGGTCGCCATCGTCGGCGCCGATGCTGACCACGGTGCCGGTGACCAGCGGGGTGATTTCCACCACGTTGCCGTTCACATAGGCGTCGTCGGTGCTTTCGTTGAAGCGTCCGTAAAGCTCGTACCAGGCCCACACGCCGACGACACCCAAGATGACGATCAGCGCCAGGCCGATCAGCATGACTTTGCGTTTGCGCGGGTTGGTGTCCTTGGGTTGTTCAGTTGCGTTGTTGCTGTCGGCAGTGGCCATGACAAATACCTCAAATTATTCCGTGCGGGTGGCTGGGGTGGTCGCGGCGACGTTGTGGGCGTTGAATCCGCCACCCAGGGCCTGCATCAATTGAATCGACAGGTCGATCTGCGCAGCATTCAGGGTCGCCAACTGACGCTGGGCCTGCAGCAATTGCTGCTCGATGCTGAGCACATCCAGGTAATTACCGATACCGGAGCTGTAGCGTTGCACCCCGGTGTCGTAGGACTGTTGGGCGATGTCGGCGGCATGTTGCTGCGCCTGGATCTGCCGCCCGGTGTCGCGCAATTGCGACAGGGTGGTGCCGATATCGCCCAGGGCTTGCACCAGGGTCTTGTTGTACTGGGCCACGGCCAGGTCGTAATCGGCGTCGCGGGCATCGAGGTCGGCGCGCAGGCGGCCGCCGTCGAAGATCGGCAGTGATACGGTGGGTGCAATGTTGAAGAAACGACTGGCCGAGCCAAACATCGCGTCCCCTAGCAACGACTCGGCGCCGGCGCTCGCGCTCAGGTTGAGGTTGGGGTAGAAGCGGGTCTTGCTGGCGGCGATGTCCTTGCTCGCGGCTTCCACGCGCCACCGCGCGGCGATCAGGTCCGGCCGCCGGCCAAGCAACTCGGCGGGCAACACGGAAGGCACGGCGACAGCAGCGGGTTTCAATACCGCCGGGCGGACCAGTTCGTTGCCACGGTCGGGGCCTTTGCCGAGCAATACCGCGAGGGCGATCCTGGCGCTTTGCAGTTGTTTTTCCGCATCGATCAGTTGCGACTGGGCGCTGGCCTCCAGGCTTTCGGTCTGCTGGTACTGGTACTCGCTGTCGATACCGGAACTCAGGCGGCGCTTGCTCAGGTCGAGCATCTGGCGGGTGCGCTTGAGGTCGTCCACGGCCAGGTCACGCACGATGTGCGCCTGGCCCAGATCGCTGTAGGCCTTGGCGACGTTGGCGGCCAGGGTAAGGCGTGCGGCCTGCTGGTCGACTTCGGCGGCCCGGGCCTCGCCCAGGGCGGCTTCCCAGGCTGCACGCTGGCCGCCCCAGAGGTCGAAGTTGTAGTTGAAGCTGGCGCCGATGTTGCGCACCGTCGAGTAGGCATCGCCCTGCCCGCGCGGGTCCTGGTCCCTGGCCAGGCGCGAACGGCTGACACCGGCGCTGGCATCCACAGTCGGCAGGCGCGCGGCGTTGGCGGCATAGGCTGCGGCTTCGGCCTGATGGGCGCGGGCGCTGGCCACTTGCATGTCGGGGCTGTTCTGCAGGGCTTCCTGGATCAGCCCGTCGAGCTGTGGGTCGCCAAGGCTTTTCCACCAGTCGGCGCTGGGCCAGGCGGCATCCGACAGCGTCACGCCGCTCAAGGACTTGCCGGTTTGCAGGGTGTTGGCGTCCAGGCGTTGACCCTGCGTGTCGAGGCCGCTGTAGTTGGCACAACCGGCCAGCGTCATCGCCGCCAGCACCAGGCTGAGTGCGCGTGTGTTCATTGGTTACCTACCCGCAGGATCGTGATGGGGTCACCCGCAGCGATCAGGATTTTCTTGAGGATCCGTTCCAGGGTTTCCAGCTCGCCCGACTCGAGGACGCCGGCCAGTTGGTTGAGGGCCTGGGCACCGATCTGCGGCAGCATGTCCGCCAGGCGCTGGCCGTCGGCGGTCAGCACCAGCTGCACCTGGCGGCGGTCCAGCTCGGAACGTTTGCGGCTGAGCAAGCCTTTCTGCTCGAGCCGGTCGAGCATGCGCGTCATCGAGCCGCTGTCCAGGGACAAGTGGCGGCACAACTCGGCCGGGGTGTCGACGCCGAACTGGGCCATGATGATCAACACCTTGAACTGCGCGGCGGTGATGCCGTGGGGTTCCATATGGGTGTCGATGATGCGGTCCTTGAGGATCGCAGCGCGGCCCAGCAACAGGCCGAGATGGCAGTTGTGGAAGTTGTCAGGGGTGAAGTGAGGCATTGAAAGTCACCTTATTACTGCCTAGGCAGTGAATGTGTGACGAGATATTACTGCTTAGGCAGCGAATGTCAAATGGAATAGTTAGGTTGCTTGGTAATTGGCCAAAAGCTTGAGTGCAAATAGTTGTCCATGTGGGAGGGGGCTTGCCCCCGATGGCGGTGGGTCAGCTACAGATTAGCTGACTGAAAGACCGCTATCGGGGGCAAGCCCCCTCCCACATTTGACCCAGTTGGGTTTAGAAGTCGCGCTTGTAGAAGATATCCAGGGAGCTGGCCACGCCTGTGGCCACTTCCAGGTACACCTTCTTGCTCAGCAAATAGCGCAAGGCGATGGTGTTGGCCGGTTCGAACACCCCTACGCCGTAACGCAGGCTGAGTTTGTCGTTGATCTTGCCGCTGGCGACCACGGCAGTGCTGTTGCCGGTGCCTTGGGTATCCAGGTCGAAATCGCGGATGCCGAGTTTATTGGCGATGTCCGAGGTCACTCCGGCGCTGCCCATCAGGCCCAGGCCCAAGGCGGCTTCGGCAAGCATGTTGTTGTCTTCACCGTTGTTGGTGCGCGAACGTCCCAGCACCAGGTAGGACAGCGCGTCCTCCTGCGCCATGGCGGGCTCGGAGAAGATCTGCGTGGTCGGCTGCTCGGCGCTGCCGCTCAGGCGAATACCGGCGGTCACGGTGCGGGACGATTCGACCACCACACGCACCGCTTCGATATCCAGGAACGGTTGGTCCAACGGCCCGGCAAACAACAGCCGTGCACGGCGCACGTTGAGGCGCTGGCCGTAGGCGCGGTAGCGGCCGTCGTTGAGCCACAGCTCGCCACGGGTGTCCATGTTGTCGCCGATATGCACATGGCCCTGCACTTTGGCGGTGAGGCCGAAACCGGCGAAGTTGAGCTGGTCTTCCCCCACTTCCACGTCGATATCCATGGCCATCGCCATCGGCGGTTTGCCTTCTTCGGTCTGGCTGCCGACGATCACCGTGTCATCGGACACCTTGACCGTCGAGGGCGGCAGCTCGCGCACGGTGATATCGCCGCGCGGGATGTGTACCTTGCCGGCAATCGCCAGCTTGTCGTCCTTGAGGCTGATCTTCAGGTCGGGGGCCACTTCCAGCTTGGCATAGGGCTCGACGGTGACCGGCAGTTGCGAGCCCTTGAGGCTGAGGTCGACCACCAGGGCGCGGCCCCAGTCGATCTGGCCCTTGAGGCTGCCCTGCCCGGCCTTGCCGCTGTGCCAGCCGCCGTCAAGCTGCACGCTTTCGCCGGCGATCTGCGCCTGCAGGTTCAGGCCCTCGAGACTGATGGGCAGTTCAGGACCCGAGACTTCACCGTCCACCAGATTCACGTTGCCGTTAACCAGGGGCGCGAGCAAACCGCCGGAGATGCGGCCATTGCCGTTGAGCTTGCCGTTGAGCTTTTCCACCATTGGCACAAAGGGTCGCGCCACGGCGAGGTCCAGGCCGGTGAGGCTGAAATTGCCGGTGATCGGCTTGTTGGCCGGCAGCGGGTTGATCTGCGCCTGCAACAGCAATTCGCCGAGCTTGCCGCCACGAAAGTTGAGCTGGGTATCGATGCGCTTGGGGTTGAGCGTGGTTTCCAGCTTCAGGGTGTCGTAGGGGAAATCCAGCCATTGGCCCTTGTCCCGCACCCGCAGGTTGCCGCCACCGGCGTCTACCGAGACCACACCCTTCGGGCCGCTGGCCGGCAGGTCGAGTTGTACGTCGGCATTGAGCCTGCCCTGCCAGGCGAAGTCTTTGGGCAGGAACGCCGCAAGACTGTCGATAGGGAATTGCTTGAGGTGGTAGCGCAGCTTGGGCTCGGGCATCAGGCGCTGGTCTTCGCCACACAGGCTGGCGCCACCGGACACCCAGCAGTGCGCGGCGAAGGTCAGCTTGCCATCGGCCAGGCGCTCGATTTTCGCCGGGGCTTGCAGCCGCCAGTCCTGGCCGCCGGCTTGTACGTCACCACTGGCCAGGCGCCCACGCCAGTTGCCGTTGTCGAGGTTGCCATCCAGGGCCAGGGCCAGCTTGAGCAACGGTCCGGCCAGGTCCAGTTGAACCTTCTGGTTCTTGATATCGCCCTGGGCGCTGGCGGTGAGCGTGCCGACCTGGGTCTCGCCGCTCTGGATGCCGCTGCCCTTGAGGTCGAGCCTGGCGCGCTGGGCGCTGTCCAGTGTGGCGTCGAGGTTGAGGCTTTGCAGGCGGTTGTCGGCCAATGCCAGTTGCTGGCCCTTGAGGTCGAGCTTGCCTTGGGGCGCCTGCAAGGTGCCGGCGACATCGAGGCGGCCATTGACCTGCCCGCGCAGTTGCGGCCAGAGCTGGGCCAGGCGCGCCAGCTTGATGTCGATCTGCCCGGCCAGGCGTTGCTGCAGGCTGCCGCTGCCGTTGATACGGTTGTCGCCCAGGCGGATGTCCAGGTTGGCAAGGGTCCATTGCTGCCCCGCGCCTTCGGCCTTGGCTGCAAACACGGCGGCCTGTCCGCGCAGGCGACCCTTGAGGTCGAGGTCGGCGTTGAGCTTGAGCTGCTCGTTCTTGAATTCGCCTTTGCTGCGCAGCGGCCCGGCCAGGGTGCCGGGCAATTCGGCGACCCAGTACGCCGGGTTCAATGCCGACAGGTCCAGCGCGGTGTCCCAGGCGATACCGTCGGCAAACTGTACGTTCAGATGGCCCTCGGCCTTGCCTTGGCCGGCGCTCAACTTCAGTTCGGGCAGGAACACTTGCTTGAGGTCGCCGCTGAACGGCGTGACCACCGTGAAGGCGCCCGCCGGGCCGTCAAGGTCGGCCTTGAGGTTGCCCAGGTAGTTGCCATCCTTATAGGAAACTTCACCGTTGAAGGTGCGCAAGGCCACCTGCGGTTCATCGATCAGGGGATAGAGGCGGTGCCAGGGGAAGCCCAGCCAGTCGATTTTGGCATCGGCGCTGAAACCTTGCTGCCAGTCCAGGTTGGCGCTGAGCTTGAGGCTTTGCTTGTCGCCGGCATTCAGGTCGAGGCCGGCGATCTGCGCACCCTTGGCGTCAACCTTGCCTTGCAGCAGTAAATCCACCGGGCCTTTTTGCGCCGGTAATACCGCCTTGCCCAGCAACTGATAACCCGCTTTAAGGTCGCCCTTGGCGCTCAGGTCCAATTGGTTGAGTTGCAAGGTGTCGGGCAGATCGGCGCTGGGCTTGAACGCCTCGGAGGTGATGCGCAACTGCGCCGGCAGGTTTTCCGCCAGGGGTTGCAGCTCACCGCTGAGCTTGGCCGGCAGGTAGCCGCTGCTGTCGGCGTCGAGCTTGAGGGTCTTGAGCAAGTCGCCGTCGATGTTGAGCGCGACGGTCCAGGGTGCGCCGCCCGGAGCGTAGGGCAAACTGAGCGTGCCGGTGGCATTGAGCGGCCAATCGCCTGTGGGTTGCAGCAGGCCGGCGAGGTCCAGCACCAGGTCGTCGCGCTGCAGATGAACGGAGTCGATCTGCATGCCGGCGGCGGTCCAATGCGCCGCCAGTTGCAAGCCCTTGAGTGCTTCACTGCCGTTGAACAGCAGGCTGCCGATACGAACATCGCCCAATTGGATAGCAACCGGCAGCTTCAGGTCGGGCAGTTGGATCGGCCCGCTGGCGCTTTCTTCGGTACTGGGGGCAACCGTCAGGCTGACCTGGTCCACATCCAACCGGTTGATGCACAAGGTCATGCGCAACAGGCAGCCCGGCGACCAGTCAAACGTCGGCGCATTGAGCTCGACGCGGCTGCCGTCCTGCTGCCACAGCAGGTGGTCGGCGCTCCACTGCCCGCCCAGGCGTCCGTGAAAATTCTCCACGCTCAAACCCGGCACCTGGCCCAGCGCCCAGCGACTGCCGGCCTGGGTACCGAGCAGCGTCCACAGCGTCAACAGCACCAGCGCGAGGACGGCGATCAATGCCAGCCCCGCTATTTTCAAACCACGCATCACAGCTCAGGCCCCATGGAAAAGTGCAATCGAACGCCGCCCGGATCTTCCAGGGCATGGGCCAGGTCGAGGCGGATCGGGCCCACGGGCGAGACCCAGCGCACCCC
This sequence comes from Pseudomonas sp. 44 R 15, assembly GCF_900004965.1. Taxonomy (NCBI): domain Bacteria; kingdom Pseudomonadati; phylum Pseudomonadota; class Gammaproteobacteria; order Pseudomonadales; family Pseudomonadaceae; genus Pseudomonas; species Pseudomonas sp. 44 R 15. Next base: position 32,303 of record NZ_CVTU01000112.1, on the reverse strand, counting down.
CACACCCACGCCGGTTTTGAGGCTGGGCATATCCAGTGTGTTGAACGAGTTGCCCTGGTCGATAAAGGTCGCGACCCGCCATTTTTCGGTGATGGAATATTGATACTCGGCGCTCAGCGCCACCATGTAGCGGCCGCCGATGCGGTCGCCACGGTCGTTTTCCGGCGACAGGGTCTGGTATTCATAACCGCGCACGCTCTGGTCGCCACCGGCGAAGAAGCGCAGTGACGGCGGCACCGACTGGTAGCCATTGGTGGCACTGCCGCCCACTTGCGCGCGGCCCAGGAACCGGTGGTTATCCCACAAGGTGGTCAAGCCCTTGATCGTGGCGGTGCCATACAGCAGGTTGGTGTCGGAACCGAGCCCTTCCTTGGCAACTTTGCTGTCGAACATCAGGCGATAGCCGTTGTGCGGATCGATGCGGTTGTCGCTGCGCAGGTAGGAGTAGCTGATGCCCGGCATCACCAGGTTACTCAAGCCCGAGTCATTGCCCAGGCGATATTCCTCGCGCTGGTATTTGAGCGAGATGACCCGGGTCCAACCGCTGGGCAACTTGCTGTGCCATTCGGGGCCGAGGGTGAGCAGCTTGCTCAAGGTGTCAGTGTTGGCGATCTCTTCATTCTGATAGCCGCCGGCAAAACGCAATTTGTCGGTGAGCGGAGGGTCCAGCGGAATGTCGTACCACAGGCCGACGTTCTGGCGCGGCGCCGACAACTCGGCTTCCCAGCCATAACTGTGGCCCTGGGGATTGACCCAGTGGCGCGTCCAGTTGGCCTTGCCCCGCGGGCCGACGTCCGTCGAGAACCCCAGGCCCAGGCCCATGGTGCGGGGCTTGCGCGTGTCCAATTGCACGGCCACCGGAATCACGTCATTGCTTGAGGCAGCGGGGCTTGCGTCCACGCGCACGCTTTCGAAGAAGCCACTGGCTTGCAGGTTCTGGTTGAGTTCGGCGATCAGTTCGGAGTCATAGGGTGTACCTGGCTTGAACGGCACCATGCGTTGCAACAGTTCTTCGTCAAAGGGCGTGTCGCCGCTGAAGCTGACCTTGCCCATGCTGTAGCGTGGGCCGCTGTCGTAAATGAGTTCGATGTCAGCCACGCCCGCTTGAGGGTCTACGGCCAGTTTCTGGTGGGTAAAACGCCCGCTGAAAAAGCCATAGCGCGATGCCTGATTCTGGATCAAACGCTTGGCGTCATCGTAATGCCCGTGATTGAGCACCGCGCCGGGCTTGAGGTCATCACTGGCGGGCACGCGAAAGGCCTTGAGGCTCGCCGCCGGGCCATCGACGCGCAAGATCACGTTGCGCAGATGCACCGGCTCGCCCGGGTCGACGGTCAGGGTCAGGCGCGGGTTCTTGCCGCCCTTCACCTCGCTGGCGATCCGGGGCTGATAGAAGCCCAGCGCCTGGGCCGCTTTGCGCGCCTGCTCTTCGGCACCACGGCTGAATCGCAGCAGGGCTTCTTCGTCACGATCGCCAACACTGCCGATGTAGCCTTCAATGTTGGCTTTCAGCGCGTCATTTGAGGGTTTGATCCGCACGTCCAGTTCGCTTTGCGCCAATGCGCCACAGCTCGTGAACAGCAGGATCAAGCTGCTGGTAAATCTTCCTGGAAACTTCATAGGCGCGGATGCTACACGAGCGAGAGAGGTACTTTGAACTCGGATTTATCTGAATAATTCTGTCTCAGGCCGTTGCAACATGTAACGCCTGGGGATTGGGATGAAAAAACACATGCTCCAGGACAGGTCCTACGGCAATTTCACCGATTTCCTCATAGCCCTGGCGCTTGTAGAAATCCAGGTAACGGGAATTGCCCGTGTCGAGCACCACGCCCGATGAGTGCGGGTCTTCGGCGCACCAGTTATGGACCGCCTCAAGCAACTGTTCGCCATAGTGTTGACCTTGCAACTGCGGATGAATACCGAGCAACGGCAACACATGCACCGACTCACCGGGCAGGCACGCCAGCACGGCCTGATGGTATTCCAGGTAACGCCGCGTACCGCGCACGCCGGTGCTCAACCACATGCGAATCTGCCAGGCCCAGCTCTCGGTGATGCCCAGGCGCCGCTGCGGCGGCGCGATGAGGGCGACGCCAATCAAACGGTCGTTGACGAACAGGCCGATGGCCGGAAGTTTCTGAAAGAAGTGCTGCTTGACCAGCTCGCGCACTGTTGCGCGTACCCGCTGTTCATAACCTGGACGCTCGGCTTCGAAGATGTAGGCGAAGGTTGGCTCGTGACGGTAGGCCTGGTACAACAGGGAACGCGCTTCGCGGGAATAACCGCTGTTGAGCAGGCGAATCTCGGCAACGGCCGTCGAGGTGTCAGGCATAACAATCAATCTCCTGGACGCCATTCAAAAAGATGGCGTTCTTATGGGTACGAACCTGCGCAGCGCCAGTCGTTCCCAGACATTAGCAGCGCATGCGTCCTACCGCCACGCTGGCCCCCGTCCGACTTGTCGGCTAGCATCGCCCTTTTGCCAGACTGGACCGCCGACCATGAAAATCGTCTCCTTCAATATCAACGGGCTGCGTGCCCGCCCTCATCAGCTGGCGGCGCTGATTGAAAAACACCAGCCGGACGTCATTGGCCTGCAGGAAACCAAGGTCCACGACGACCAGTTCCCGCTGGCCGACGTCCAGGCGTTGGGCTACCACGTGTATTACCACGGCCAGAAAGGCCACTACGGCGTAGCTCTCCTTTCGCGCAAGGAAGCGTTGAGTGTGCACAAAGGTTTTGCCACCGATGAAGAAGACGCGCAGCGCCGTTTTATCTGGGGCACCTTCGCCGACGAGAACGGCAACCCGGTCATCATCATGAACGGCTACTTCCCCCAGGGCGAAAGCCGCGACCACCCCACCAAGTTCCCGGCCAAACAGCGCTTCTATGAAGACCTGCAACAGTTGCTGGAAAGTCAGTTCAGCAATGACCAGGCACTGGTGGTGATGGGCGACGTGAATATTTCCCCGCAAGACTGCGACATCGGCATCGGCGCCGACAACGCCAAACGCTGGCTGAAAACCGGCAAATGCAGCTTCCTGCCGGAAGAGCGCGAATGGATGGCCCGCCTGAAAAACTGGGGCCTGGTGGACAGCTTCCGCCACTTGCACCCTGAGGTGACCGACCGTTTCAGCTGGTTCGATTACCGCAGCCGTGGCTTTGAGGACGAGCCCAAGCGCGGCCTGCGCATCGACGTGATCATGGCGTCCAATGGCTTGCTCCCGCGGGTCAAGGATGCCGGCGTCGATTATGATTTGCGGGCATTGGAAAAGCCGTCGGACCATGCGCCGATCTGGTTGGAATTGAGTTGATTCCTGACACTACTCAGTCAACTTGTGGGAGGGGGCACGCCCTGGCCCTCTTGTAGGAGCGAGCTTGCTCGCGAAAAACTCACAGGCACCGCGTTCGTTCAGTAAACACGCGGTATCGTTGACGTTTTTCGCGAGCAAGCTCGCTCCTACAGAGGGCCAGGGCAAGCCCCTTCCCACACTTAGATCTGTGGGGCGTCAGTCATATTGCTGCAATCCAACTGACTTAATCTCGCAGCACTTCCTTTGGCGCAAAAAGGTGCCGGCATGAGGCTGCGCGTTCTGTTACTGCTGACGCTTTTCCCGTTTTTCGCTGTGTCCGCCCCTCTCCCGCTTCCCGACCAAGGCCCGGCATTGCGTATCCAGGGTTCCAACACCATCGGCGCGGGATTGGGCCCGGCGTTGGTCAAAGGGTTGATGGAGCGCCAGGGTTTGCAGGGCGTGCACATCGAACCCGCCGAGGGCGCCAATGAACAGCAGGTGATCGGCAAGACCCGTCAGGGTAAAACCGTGAGCATCGACGTAGCCGCCCATGGTTCCAGTACAGGATTTGCCGCGCTGAAAAACCACAGTGCCGACCTCGCCGCATCGTCGCGCCCGATCAAAGACAGCGAACTGGTCGACCTGGAAACCCTGGGCGACCTGAAAAGCCCGGAAGCCGAACAGGTGATCGCCATCGATGGCCTGGCAATCATCCTCAACCCCCGCAACCCGCTCAATACGCTGGACACCGAGCAACTGGCGCAGATCTTCAATGGTCAGATCAGCACCTGGGAAGCCCTGGGCGGCAGTGGCGGCGCCATTCATGTGTACGCCCGCGACGACCGGTCCGGCACCTATGACACCTTCAAGGACCTGGTGCTGAACCGCCGCGACAAACCGCTGGTGGCGTCAGCCCGGCGTTTCGAGTCCAGTGAAGCGCTGTCCGATGCGGTCAGCCAGGACCCTCAAGGCATCGGTTTTATCGGGCTGCCCTACGTGCGCAAGGCCAAGACGGTGGCGGTTGTCGATGGAGACTCGCAACCGATGCTGCCACTGGGCAGCCTGATCGCCACCGAGGATTACCCACTGTCACGGCGACTGTACGTTTATCTGCCGCCGGCGACGCAGAATCCTTGGGCCAAGGCACTGGTGGACTTTGCCCAGAGCAGCCAGGGCCAGGCGATCGTGGCGGCCAATGGTTTTATCGCCCAGCACGTGCAGGCAATCGGCGTGGAGCCCCGCGCCTCGATGCCCGAGGATTACCAGGCGATTGTGCGCAACGCCCAGCGCTTGACGGTGAACTTTCGTTTCGAGGAAGGCAGCGCCAGCCTGGACAACAAGGCGCGCCAGGATGTGCAGCGGGTGGTGGCCTACCTGAAAAGCCACGGCAAACTGCACAAGCAAGTGACGCTGGTGGGGTTTGGCGATGCCAAGAATGATCCGCAGCGGGCGGCCTTGCTGTCGAAGTTGCGGGCCATGGCGGTGCGCCGGGAGTTGGTGAAAAGCGGCGTGATACTGCGCGATATTCGCGGGTTCGGCGCACAGATGCCGGTGGCGGCGAATACGGCGGATGAGGGCCGGATCAAGAATCGGCGGGTGGAGGTCTGGGTGTACTGAGGCGGGTTTTTGGGGGGGTCAAGCCGGCCTCATCGGGGGCAAGCCCCCTCCCACACTTTGCCTGTATTCACACATCCAAGTGTGGGAGGGGGCTTGCCGCCGATAGCAGGCGACGCGGTCTCACTGCCCGCCGCGCATCATCTCTTTGGGCACATACTTGCCGATCTCGAACTTGCCGATCGCCGCCCGGTGCACTTCATCCGGGCCGTCGGCCAGGCGCAGGGTGCGCTGCATGGCGTACATATAAGCCAGCGGGAAGTCATTGGACACACCGGCACCGCCATGAATCTGGATGGCGCGGTCGATAACCTTGAGTGCCACGTTAGGCGCAACCACCTTGATCTGGGCGATTTCGCTTTTGGCGACTTTATTGCCCACCGTGTCCATCATGTACGCCGCTTTCAGGGTCAGCAGCCGCGCCATGTCGATTTCCATGCGCGAGTCGGCGATCTTGTCGATATTGCCCCCCAGGCGCGCCAACGGCTTACCGAAGGCGCTGCGGCTGACCGAGCGTTTGCACATCAATTCCAGCGCGCGCTCGGCCATGCCGATCGAGCGCATGCAGTGGTGGATACGGCCCGGGCCAAGACGGCCCTGGGCGATCTCAAACCCGCGCCCCTCACCCAGCAGCACGTTTTCGTAAGGCACGCGTACGTTGTCGAACAGCACTTCGGCGTGGCCGTGGGGCGCATCGTCGTAGCCGAACACTGGCAGCGGGCGCAGGATTGTCACGCCGGGCGTGTCCACCGGTACCAGGATCATCGAATGCTGCTGGTGACGTGGCGCATCCGGGTTGCTCAGGCCCATGAAGATCAAGATCTTGCAACGCGGATCGCAGGCGCCGGAGGTCCACCACTTCTTGCCGTTGATCACCCATTCATCGCCCTGGCGTTCGGCGCGGGCGGCCATGTTGGTGGCGTCCGAGGAGGCCACGTCGGGTTCGGTCATGGCGAAGGCTGAACGAATCTCGCCGCGCAGCAGCGGCTCGAGCCAGCGTTGTTTCTGCTCTTGATTGGCGTAACGCACCAGCACTTCCATATTGCCGGTGTCGGGGGCCGAGCAGTTGAACGGTTCCGGACCCAGCAACGAGCGGCCCATGATTTCGGCCAGCGGCGCGTATTCGAGGTTGGTCAGGCCGGCGCCCAGCTCGGACTCCGGCAGGAACAGGTTCCACAACCCCTCGGCTTTAGCCTTGGCTTTGAGCTCGTCCATGATCGCAGTGGGCTGCCAGCGGTCACCTTCGCTGACCTGGCGTTCGAACACCGGCTCGGCCGGGTAGACGTAAGCGTCCATGAATGCGCTGACGCGTTCACGCAGTTCCTGAACCTTGGGCGAATAAGCGAAATCCATGAGCGGCTCCCTTCTCTGAGAGGTTGTTTAGGTCATGCAATCGATGCTAGAACAGCGTTGATAATTTACCTAGCCTATTCTCGGCGTGTATTAACATTCATCACCGATATATGATTGACGTCTGAAGACGTAAAAAATCGCCACCTGATAATAAGAGCGCAACCCCCATGAATCTGAGCAAGGTCGACCTCAATCTCTTTATCGTCTTCGACGCGATCTACACCGAAGCCAACCTCACCCGGGCCGGGCAGATTGTCGGCATCACCCAGCCGGCGGTGTCCAACGCCCTGGCACGCCTGCGCGAGACCTTCAACGACCCGCTGTTCGTGCGCACCGCCCAGGGCATGGTGCCCACGCCGATGGCGCAGAACATCATCGGCCCGGTGCGCAACGCGTTGTCGTTGCTGCGGGTTTCCGTGCAAGAGAGCCGGATTTTCAACCCGCAACAGGCGGCCAAGACCTATCGCATCAGCATGACCGACCTGACCGAAGCGGTGATTTTACCGCTGCTGTTCCAACGCCTGCGCCGCCTCGCGCCGACGGTGGTCATCGAGAGTTTCCTGTCCAAACGCCGCGAAACCACCAAGGAACTGGCCGCCGGGCGCCTGGATTTCGCCGTGGATGCGCCGCTCAACACCGACCCGCAAGTGCGTCACGTCAAGCTGATGGAAGACCGCTACGTGTGCGCCATGCGCAAGGGCCACCCGATGGCGGGCAAGGACAAATTCACCCTGGATGACTACCTGTCGCTGACCCATATCCATATTTCCAGCCGCCGCAACGGCCTGGGGCATGTCGACCTAGCCCTGGGCAAGATGGGCATCCAGCGCAAAATCGCCCTGCGCTCCCAGCACTACCTGATGGCGTCGCAAGTATTGCAGCAGACCGACATGGTCATGACCGTGCCCGAACGCTTCGCCCGTCGCCATGAACTGCACTGGTTCAACCTGCCCGTCAATGACGTGCCGCCGGTGGAAACCCATCTGTACTGGCATGAAAGCACCGACCAGGACCCGGCGAACCGCTGGATGCGCGAACAGATGATCGAGTTGTGCCAGCAAGTCACCGCCCACGAGAAGAAACTGGATAAGCAACAGGCTTGAAGTTGCAGGAGGCCCCAGTGTGGGGGGGGCCTGCCCCCGATGACCATGACGCCGTAGCGCCCACCGCTAACCACGATGCGAAGCGAGCCGCTCTTGATCTGCTTTTGATTTTAGGCGCCCCGTTAAACCACGCTGGCCGAACGCAGGCTTGAATCCGTGGGCAACCCGGCAGGACGCCGGGTTAGCCGCCCCGCGCCATGGATGGCGCGTGGCGGCGGCCCACGGATTCAAGCCTGCGTTCGGGCACACCGAGCCTAGGCGAGGTGCCGAGTGGTGGGGCAAGAGCGTTTTGCTTACTTTTGCGCTTTTCAAAAGTGAGCCGCCGTCAGGGCGGAACCCTAAGCAGCCGTTACCGCAGAAACAGATATGTACTCGGTCCAATCCAACATCCTGGTCGGCTCTGAGGCCGCCATCGGGGGCAAGCCCCCTCCCACATTTGCACCGGGATCGACACAAAAGCCCGGTCAGCCCCGAGGCCGCCATCGGGGGCAAGCCCCCTCCCACATTTGCACCGGGATCGACACAAAAGCCCGGTCGGCCCTGAGGCCGCCATCGGGCGCAAGCCCCTCCCATATTGAATTGTGGAGCACCAGCAAGGGATCCCTTGACGTTCACGTCAACCTGCCATTAGCTTAGCCCCAGGACTTTCTCGAGCACCCCCATGAGCACCACCTACAGCATCTCCGACCTCGCCCGCGAGCTCGACATCACCACCCGCGCCATTCGCTTCTACGAGGAGCAAGGCCTGCTCGCCCCCGAACGCCGCGGCCAGGAGCGCATCTACTCGGCGCGGGACAAGGTCAGCCTCAAGCTGATCCTGCGCGGCAAGCGCATCGGCTTTTCCCTGGCCGAATGCCGCGAGCTGATCGAGCTCTACGACCCCACCAGCGGCAACCACATTCAACTCAACAGCATGCTGGCAAAGATCGCCGAGCGCCGTGAACAGCTTGAGCAACAGTTGCTGGATATCGAACAAATGAAGCTGGAACTGGACACCGCCGAAGAGCGGTGCACCCAGGCCCTGGCACACACCATGCGCCAGGCCGGCCATTAACCAGAAGGTAACCGCCATGACCCTCCCCTCACACGTACGCCTGGTGGAAGTCGGCCCGCGCGACGGATTGCAGAACGAAGCCCAACCGATCAGCGTAGCCGACAAGGTGCGGTTGGTGGACGCCTTGAGTGCCGCCGGCCTGGGCTATATCGAGGTCGGCAGTTTCGTGTCGCCCAAATGGGTGCCGCAGATGGCCGGCTCCGCCGAGGTGTTCGCGCAGATCCAGCGCAAGCCAGGCGTGACCTATGGCGCGCTGGCGCCAAACCTGCGCGGTTTTGAAGATGCACTGGCGGCCGGGGTCAAGGAAGTCGCGGTATTTGCGGCGGCGTCAGAAGCGTTTTCCCAACGCAATATCAACTGCTCCATCAGCGAGAGCCTGGAGCGGTTTGCGCCGATCATGGCCGCGGCCCGGCAGCACGGCGTCAGCGTGCGCGGGTATGTGTCGTGTGTGCTGGGTTGCCCCTACGAAGGGGATATTGCTGCGGAACAGGTGGCGGCGGTCGCCCGCGAACTGTATGCCATGGGCTGCTACGAAGTGTCCCTGGGCGACACGATCGGCACCGGCACGGCGGGCGCGACACGGCGGCTGTTCGAGGTGGTCGGCGCACAGGTGCCGCGCGACAAGCTCGCCGGGCATTTCCACGACACCTACGGCCAGGCGATCGCCAACATCTACGCCAGCCTGCTGGAAGGCATCCAGGTGTTCGACAGCTCTATCGCGGGCCTCGGCGGCTGTCCTTATGCCAAGGGCGCGAGCGGTAACGTCGCCACCGAAGATGTGGTGTACCTGCTCAATGGACTGGGGATCGACACCGGCATCGACCTGGAGCGCCTGATTGGCGCGGGCCAGCAGATCAGTCAGGTGCTGGGACGGGCAAGCGGATCGCGGGTGGCGAAGGCGCGTAATCTCGGTTGAGTAGCACAGCTGTGACAATGTGTTACCGCAGCCCGACATAACGGGTAACGCGGGAACATAATCCGCCGCCCATCCAAAAAAATAGACCATGGCAAAAAATCAAGTCATTGATTTTAAAGGGCTTTAAAAAGTTGGCACGGCTTCTGCTATCTCTATGGCATAACAAGAATAAAAAGCACCAAACCTAATAAAAATAAGACGAAACGACTCTGACATAACAAAAACAACACGGCAGAGACGCAGCTAACAGATTTTTTTGGAGAAGATGTGCTTTGCAGGGTACGGCGTGCCGAAACCCGCAACCGGTTAGAGAAAAATAAAACTACCTCAGGTAGCTACCCACTGGTTGGATCGTTTACGAAAAAGCAGATCAGCGCTCAAAAAAATACGTTTGCTCTTGACCCCGGATGGGGGTCGCCACAACAGCGGTACGGGTCACGGCTACCAAAAACAACAACAGGCCGCCCCTCAATAATAAAAAAAGAGCACGCAACGACAAATTAAAGGGGACCTTCGGGTCCCCTTTGTGCTTTCTGTGTGTTATTGCGAGAGTGTTTGCAACTCTTCGATTGAGATCTCGCGCATGCGGAACTTCTGGATCTTGCCCGTCACCGTCATCGGAAACGCGTCCACGAACTTGAAATGCCTGGGCATCTTGAAGTGGGCGATGCGGCCCTTGCACCAAGTCTGCAGTTCCAGCTCGCTCGCCACCTGCCCCGGGTGGAACTTGATCCAGGCGACGATTTCCTCACCGTAGCGTTCATCGGGGATACCGATGATCTGCACATCGGCCACGGCCGGATGGGTGAAGAAAAACTCCTCAAGCTCCCGTGGATATACGTTCTCGCCACCGCGAATGATCATGTCCTTGTTGCGCCCGACGATGCTCACATAACCGTGCTCGTCCATGGTCGCCAAGTCGCCGGTGTGCATCCATCCCTCCTCATCGACGGCATCGCGGGTGCCTTCTGGGTTGTTCCAATAGCCGAGCATCACGCTATAGCCGCGCGTGCATAGCTCGCCGATTTCACCGCGTGGCACGGTGTTGCCATCAGCGTCGATGATCCTGTTTTCCAGCTGCGGCTGGGTGCGACCTACGGTGGTCACGCGGCGCTCCAGATCGTCGTCGGCTCCGGTCTGCAACGACACCGGGCTGGTTTCGGTCATGCCATAGGCAATCTGCACTTCGCGCATGTGCAGCTCGCCAATGACCCGGCGCATCACCTCGATCGGGCAGGTTGAGCCGGCCATGATCCCGGTACGCAGGCTGGACAAGTCGAACTCGCCCAGGCGTGGGTGATCGAGCAGCGCGATAAACATGGTCGGTACGCCGTACAGGCCGCTGGCGCGCTCTTCGGCGACGGCGGTCAGCGTCAGCAGGGGGTCGAAGCCGTCGTTGGGATAGATCATGGTGGTGCCGTGGGTGATGCAACCGAGGTTACCCATCACCATGCCAAAACAGTGGTACAGCGGCACGGGAATGACTAAACGGTCCTGCGCGGCAAGCCCGAGGCTTTCGCCGACCATGTAGCCGTTATTGAGGATATTGTGGTGACTGAGGGTAGCGCCCTTGGGGAAGCCGGTGGTGCCGGAGGTGTATTGGATGTTCACGGGTTGGTCGAAGTGCAGGCTGGCCTGGCGACTGTGCAAGTGCCCGGGCGGGACATCGGCACCGAGCGCCGACAGTTGCGACCAGGGCATGAATGCGGGCGGCGGATTGGGGTCCAGGCTGATGAGGCCACGCAGGTCGGGCTTCAGCGCCTGGAGCATGGCGTGGTAATCGGAGGTCTTGAACGCACCGGCACACACCAGCCACTGGCAGCCGGATTGCTTGAGCACGTAGTCCAATTCACTACTGCGGTACGCCGGATTGATATTGACCAGGATCACCCCGAGTTTCGCGCTCGCCACCTGGCAGACCAGCCATTCGGCGCAATTGGGTGCCCAGATGCCCAGGCGGTCGCCGGTTTGCATGCCCAGGGCGAGGAACGCCCGCGCGTGCAGATCAACCGTCTCGGCCAGCTCTCGCCAGGTGTAGCGTCGCTGTTGGTGACGGACCACCAAGGCTTCGCCATCAGGATACTGCGCAGCGGTAAGATCGAACGCCTCGCCAATGGTCATGGCCAGCAAGGCTTTGTCCTGGGAGCCACGGCTGTAGCTCGGATTCGGTTGATCCATAACGACCCCGGTTGTCTTTTTTGTAGGTTGACGTAAACGTAAACTACGATTGACAGCGCCGCAACGCAAGCTTACGTTAACGTAAAGGTCAGCGCCCTCCCCCGCGCGTGCCTACACAACAACAAAAGCTCACATTAAGGTGCCTGTCCATGAGTTACCCGTCCCTGAACTTCGCCCTCGGCGAAACCATCGACATGCTGCGCGACCAGGTGCAGTCCTTCGTGGCCAAGGAAATCGCGCCCCGCGCAGCCCAGATCGATATCGACAACCTGTTTCCCGCTGACCTGTGGCGCAAGTTCGGCGACATGGGCCTGCTGGGCATCACCGTGCCGGAGGAGTACGGCGGCGCGGGCCTGGGTTACCTGGCGCATGTGGTGAGCATGGAAGAAATCAGCCGTGGCTCGGCCTCGGTGGCGTTGTCCTACGGCGCCCACTCCAACCTGTGCGTCAACCAGATCAACCGCAATGGCACCCACGCCCAGAAACTCAAGTACCTGCCCAAGTTGATCAGCGGCGAGCACATCGGCGCCCTGGCCATGAGCGAGCCGAATGCCGGTTCCGACGTGGTGTCGATGAAACTGCGCGCCGACAAGCGCGGTGACGCCTACGTGCTCAACGGCAGCAAGACCTGGATCACCAACGGCCCCGACGCCCACACCTACGTGATCTACGCCAAGACCGATGTGGAAAAGGGCGCCCATGGCATCACCGCATTCATCGTCGAGCGTGACTGGACAGGCTTCAGCCGCAGCAGCAAGTTCGACAAGCTGGGCATGCGCGGCTCCAACACCTGCGAGCTGTTTTTCGATGACGTGCACGTCCCCGAGGAAAACATCCTCGGCGTGCTCAACGGCGGCGTCAAAGTGCTGATGAGCGGCCTCGATTACGAACGCGTGGTGCTCTCCGGCGGCCCCACCGGAATCATGCAGGCCTGCATGGACCTGATCGTGCCCTACATCCACGACCGCAAGCAGTTCGGCCAGAGCATCGGCGAGTTCCAGCTGATCCAGGGCAAGGTCGCCGATATGTACACCCAGCTCAACGCCAGCCGCGCCTACCTCTACGCTGTGGCCCAGGCGTGCGAGCGCGGCGAGACCACGCGCAAGGACGCCGCTGGCGTGATCCTGTACAGCGCCGAACGCGCTACGCAAATGGCCCTGGATGCGATCCAGATTCTGGGCGGCAACGGCTACATCAATGAATTCCCCGCCGGGCGCCTGTTGCGTGATGCCAAGCTGTACGAAATCGGCGCCGGTACCAGTGAGATTCGAAGGATGTTGATCGGTCGCGAACTGTTCAACGAAACCCGCTGAAGGAGCTGCTCATGGCTACCCTGCATACCCAGCTCAATCCGCGCTCGGCGGAGTTCGCCGTCAACAGTGCAGCGATGCGCCAACAGGTCGACGCGCTGCACGCCCTGCTCGCGCAGGTACAACAAGGAGGCGGCGCCAAGGCCCAGGAGCGGCATACCTCGCGCGGCAAACTGCTGCCGCGTGAGCGCATCAATCGTTTGCTCGACCCAGGCTCGCCGTTCCTCGAATTGAGCCAGTTGGCCGCCCATCAGGTGTACGGCGAAGACGTGCCTGCCGCCGGCGTGATTGCCGGTATCGGCCGCGTGGAAGGCGTCGAGTGCATGATCGTCGCCAACGATGCAACCGTGAAAGGCGGCTCCTACTACCCGTTGACGGTCAAGAAGCACTTGCGCGCCCAGACCATCGCCGAGCAGAACCGCCTGCCGTGCATTTACCTGGTGGACTCCGGCGGTGCCAACCTGCCGCGCCAGGACGAAGTCTTCCCGGACCGCGAGCACTTCGGGCGGATCTTCTTCAACCAGGCGAATATGAGCGCTCAGGGCATCCCGCAGATCGCCGTGGTGATGGGCTCCTGCACCGCCGGTGGCGCCTATGTGCCGGCCATGGCCGACGAAGCGATCATGGTGCGCCAGCAGGCGACTATCTTCCTCGCCGGCCCGCCGCTGGTGAAGGCCGCCACCGGCGAAGTGGTGAGCGCCGAAGACCTCGGCGGCGCCGATGTGCACTGCCGGATTTCCGGCGTGGCCGACCACTACGCCGACAACGATGAACATGCCCTGGCCCTGGCCCGCCGCAGCGTGGCCAACCTCAATTGGCGCAAGCTGGGCGAGTTGCGCCAACGCACGCCCGTCGCGCCGTTGTACAGCGGCGAAGAGCTGTATGGCGTGATCCCGGCCGATGCCAAGCAGCCGTTCGACGTGCGCGAAGTGATTGCACGGCTGGTGGACGGTTCGGTGTTCGATGAGTTCAAGGCGCTGTTCGGCACCACGCTGGTGTGCGGCTTTGCGCACCTGCACGGTTACCCGGTGGCGATCCTGGCCAACAACGGAATCCTGTTCGCCGAAGCCGCGCAAAAAGGCGCGCACTTTATCGAACTGGCCTGCCAGCGCAGGATTCCGTTGCTGTTCCTGCAGAACATCACCGGCTTCATGGTCGGCCAGAAATACGAAGCCGGCGGCATCGCCAAGCACGGCGCCAAACTGGTCACGGCGGTAGCCTGCGCCAAGGTGCCGAAGTTCACGGTGATCATCGGCGGCAGTTTCGGTGCCGGCAACTACGGCATGTGCGGCCGCGCCTATGACCCGCGCTTTTTGTGGATGTGGCCCAACGCACGCATCGGCGTGATGGGCGCCGAACAGGCGGCGGGCGTGCTGGTGCAGGTCAAGCGCGAGCAGGCCGAGCGCGCCGGCAACCCGTTCAGTGCCGAGGAAGAATCGGCGATCAAGCAGCCGATCCTCGACCAGTACGAAACCCAGGGCCATCCGTACTACTCCAGCGCACGCCTGTGGGATGACGGCGTCATCGACCCGTTGCAGACCCGCGACGTGCTGGCCCTGGCGCTGTCCGCCGCCCTCAATGCGCCTATCGAGCCGAGCCGCTTCGGCGTGTTCCGCATGTAATCGGAGCTGTATTCCATGAGCGATTTCAACACCCTCGAACTGATCACCGACAGCCGTGGCTTTGCCACGCTGTGGCTCAGTCGTGAAGCCAAGAACAACGCGTTCAACGCCCAAATGATCCGCGAACTGATCATCGCCCTCGACCACGTCCAGGGCGACCCGTCCCTGCGCTTTCTGGTGTTGCGCGGGCGCGGCAAGCACTTCAGCGCCGGCGCCGATCTGGCCTGGATGCAGCAGTCGGCCGAGCTGGATTACCACACCAACCTGGACGACGCCCGGGAACTGGCCGAGTTGATGTACAACCTGGCCAAGCTGAAAATCCCCACCCTGGCGGTGGTACAAGGCGCCGCTTACGGCGGCGCGCTGGGCTTGATCAGTTGCTGTGACATGGCGATTGGCGCCGATGACGCGCAGTTCTGTCTGTCGGAAGTGCGTATCGGCCTGGCACCGGCGGTGATCAGCCCATTCGTGGTGCAGGCCATCGGTGAACGCGCAGCCCGTCGCTATGCGTTGACGGCCGAGCGATTCGACGGCCAGCGTGCGCGAGAGATCGGCCTGTTGGCGGAAAGCTACCCGCTCGAGACGTTGGAGCAACGGGTGGATGAGTGGATCGCCAACCTGCTGCACAACAGCCCGGCGGCGATGCGTTCGAGCAAAGACTTATTGCGTGAGGTGGGCAGCGGTGCCCTTACCCCGGCACTGCGGCGTTACTGTGAAAACGCTATCGCGCGTATTCGGGTCAGTGCCGAGGGCCAGGAAGGCTTGCGCGCCTTTCTGCAAAAACGCGCACCCAGCTGGCAATCCAAGGAGCCGCACCCATGAGCCCACTGACAAGCGTGCTGGTGGCCAACCGTGGCGAAATCGCCTGCCGAATCATGCGCACCGCCAAGGCGATGGGCCTGACCACCGTGGCTGTGCACAGTGCAATCGACCGTGATGCGCGGCACAGCCGCGAAGCCGATATTCGTGTCGACCTGGGCGGCAGCAAGGCCACCGACAGTTACCTGCAGATCGATAAACTGATCGCCGCCGCCCACGCCAGCGGCGCCCAGGCGATTCATCCAGGCTACGGGTTTCTATCGGAAAACGCCGGGTTCGCTCGGGCCGTCGAGGCAGCGGGCTTGATCTTCCTCGGCCCGCCCGCCTCGGCCATTGACGCCATGGGCAGCAAGTCGGCGGCCAAGGCGCTGATGGAAACCGCCGGTGTGCCGCTGGTGCCGGGCTATCACGGCGAAGCCCAGGACCTGGAGACCTTCCGCGCGGCCTGCGCGCGTATCGGTTACCCGGTGCTGCTCAAGGCCACGGCCGGCGGCGGCGGCAAGGGCATGAAAGTGGTCGAGGACGTCAGCCAGCTGGCAGAAGCCCTCGCCTCCGCCCAGCGTGAGGCGCTGTCGTCTTTTGGCAACGGGCAAATGCTGGTGGAGAAATACCTGCTCAAACCGCGCCATGTGGAAATCCAGGTATTTGCCGATCAACACGGCAACTGCCTGTACCTCAATGAGCGCGATTGCTCGATCCAGCGGCGTCATCAAAAGGTCGTGGAAGAAGCCCCCGCGCCGGGACTCGGTGCCGGGCAGCGCAAGGCCATGGGCGAAGCGGCGGTACGTGCGGCGCAGGCAATTGGTTACGTGGGCGCGGGGACCGTGGAGTTCCTGCTGGATGCGCGCGGCGAGTTTTTCTTCATGGAGATGAACACCCGCCTGCAGGTCGAGCATCCGGTCACCGAGGCGATTACCGGCCTCGACCTGGTGGCCTGGCAGATCCGCGTGGCCCAGGGCGAGGTGCTGCCGATCAGCCAGGCAGAGGTACCGCTGAAGGGGCATGCGATTGAGGTCAGGCTGTATGCCGAAGACCCGGCCACTGATTTCCTGCCCGCCACCGGACGGCTGGCCCTGTACCGCGAGTCCAGGCCCGGCCCGGGGCGGCGCGTGGACAGCGGCGTCGAGCAAGGGGACAGTGTTTCGCCGTTCTACGACCCGATGCTCGGCAAGTTGATTGCCTGGGGCGAGGACCGTGAACAGGCGCGGCTGCGGTTGCTGAGTATGCTCGACGAATTTGCGGTGGGCGGGCTCAAGACCAACCTGGGCTTCCTGCGGCGCATCATTGGCCATCCGGCCTTTGCCGCCGCCGAGCTGGATACCGGGTTTATTCCGCGCTATCAGGCTGAGCTGCTGCCGGTGGCCGGGGCGTTGAGCGATGAGTTCTGGCAGGCGGCAGGTTCGGCCTTTATGCGAACCTTGCCGGCCGGTGACGGGCCGTGGGCCGCGACCCACGGCTTTCGCGCGGGGCTGCCGGCGCAGGTTTCACTGCATTTGAGCTGTAATGGCCAGGATCGACTGGTCACGCTGGCCGGGCCATCGTCGTCACTCATGGACGAGCAACTGGTCATCGAACACCAGGGTATCCGTCGTGCCCATCTGGCCGTGCGCAATGAAGGCACGGTGTACCTGCGCTGGGATGGCGAGATGCAGGCGGTCAGCCTGTTCGACCCGATTGCGGCGGCCGAGGCCGGTCACACCGATCAAGGTGGCCTTAGCGCCCCCATGAACGGCAGCATTGTGCGCGTGCTGGTGGACATCGGCCAACGCGTCGAAGCCGGTGCGCAGCTGGTGGTACTTGAAGCGATGAAGATGGAACACAGCATCCGCGCGCCCGAGGCGGGCGTGGTCAAGGCCTTGTTTTGCCAGGAGGGCGAGATGGTCGCCGAAGGCAGTGCGCTGGTGGAACTGGAGCCGGCGCACTAGAACTTCGCCATGGCTTGCACGACCACGCCCAGGATGCGGCAATCATCGGTGAACAGCAGTTTGGGGTAAGTGGGATTGAGCGGCACCAGGTAAAGCTGGCCGCTGTCCGCCTGCAACTGGCGAAAGGTCGCCTGGGGGTTGTCCAGCCATTGCGCAACCACCAGTTTGCCGGGCTGCGCCTCGATGGCCGGATCGACCAGGATCAGCATGCCTGCGCTGATGCTCAGGCCAGTGGGCGCAGTCATGGCGTCGCCGATCACCGGCAGCCAGAAGGCGTCGCCGTGGGCATGGTAATCGGTCAATTCAAAGCGTTCCGGCCCATAGCTTGCGCGTGCTTCGCGCAGTTCGCACACACCGCCCCAGTCGTTGACCGGGTAGCGAAAATACGGGTTGTAGTGGTGCTCCAGGGCCGCCTGTGTATCTGCCCGCTCACGAATCTCCAGCGCCACCTCAAGGTAGCCCAGCCCCAACTCCGCCAGCACCCGGTTCATATCCGCCAGGCTCGGCACGCGGCGCTTGTTGAGCCAATGACCCACGCCGCCCTGGGACATGCCCAGGCGCTCCGCCAGTTCATCCTGCGTGACCTTGCGGTCTTTCATGTTGGCTCGCACCAACGCTATCCAGTTATCCATGGCACTGACAATACGTTGCGTATTTGCCAGGGCAATAAACAGTTTGTAGTAATCCATGAAACGACATAAATACGATACGTACTATCATCGGTACAAGGTTTTCGACACCCACCCAGAGTACCTCCCCTCATGACGACGAGCCCGTATCACCTGCCTGAAATACCTGAAAACACCGAGCTGCACGACATGCGCTGCAGCGGCGCCGCACAGCGCGCGCTGGACTACTATTTGAAAGAAGAAATGTCTGCGCCGGACTCGGACCCGAGCTTTTTCACCCTCAAGCCGGGCATCAGCCAGGAGGAAGCGCTGGTGCACGCCTCCGACCTGCTGCGCAGCGCGGCGGCAACCGCCTACGAGTCGGCGAGCAGCCATCAGGGCAATCAGCGTGACCTGGCATTTTCGGTGGTGTATTTGATTGATATGGCGAAGGCGATGGTGGAGCGGTCGTTGCGAGCGCCGAACGCTCAGGCAAACGGATGACGGGCGCAGGCGAAAAATATTTCTATCGAACGGATAAAAACATTTGACTTGCAAATGATAATGATTATTATTGGACCCAGCTGATCGCGAGATCAGTCGATAGACCAAGAGCCCTTAGGTCGGACTCTTGGAATATCTCCTCATCAGGCTAATCACGGTTTTTGACCCGGCTCTTTGGCCGGGTCTTTTTTTTGCCAGTTGTTCTGGCATGGCTTCAGGCTAATGAAGACTGTGTGTTGCTTGATGGCGCGGATGGTAGCAAAAGACCACTGCGTAAAGAAAGCCGCAGCCAGGCTTCAGCCCATTTCTTCACGATTTAGCGCTTGAGAATCAATCTCATAGACCCTAAGCTGCCGCAGCGTCACGGATGACGCCCCCTCCCCCGTGCAACAATTTTGCTTCCAGTCATTGCCTGCCGCCTGTGTAAGATAGCCGCCACAACCTCATATTCAGGCAACCAGACTATGACCGTGGCCTTGACGTCCATCAAAATCAGCACCGACTTCGACAGCGGCAATATCCAGGTCCTGGATGCCAGCGATGCCTACCAGTTGCTGCTGGCAATCAAACCCGACACCCGTAGCCAACACTACCAGTGGTTCCACTTCAAGGCCGAAGGCATGCATGTGGGGCACACCCACACATTTCGCCTGAGCAACGCGGGCCGGTCATCCTACAAGCATGCATGGACCGGCTATAACGCCGTGGCGTCCTACGACCACGTCAATTGGTTCCGCGTGCCATCGCGCTTTGATGGCGAAATCCTGCATATCAGCCTCCAGACCCGGGAAAAACACGCGTGGTTCGCCTACTTCGAACCCTACAGCCGTGAACGCCACGACTGGTTGATCGAACAGGCGCTGAAGTACGCCGGCGTCAAGCTGCTGGCCACCGGTAAAAGTGTCGAGGGCCGTGATATCCAACTGCTGCGCCGTGGCAAAGGCGGCGAAGGCCGCCGCAAGGTCTGGATCATCGCCCAGCAGCACCCCGGCGAACACATGGCCGAATGGTTTATGGAGGGCGTGATCGAACGCCTGCAACAGAGCGGTGACACCGAGTTGAAAAAGCTCCTGGCCGTCGCCGACCTGTACCTGGTGCCCAACATGAACCCCGACGGCGCATTTCATGGCCACCTGCGTACCAACGCCATGGGCCAGGACCTCAACCGCGCTTGGCAGAGCGCCAGCCAGGAACTCAGCCCGGAAGTCCTGTTCGTGCAACAGCAGATGGAAAAATATGGCGTCGACCTGTTCCTCGATATCCACGGCGACGAAGAAATCCCCTACGTGTTCACCGCCGGCTGTGAAGGCAACCCCGGCTACAATCCGCGTATCGAAGCCCTGGAAAAGCACTTCCGCAGTCACCTGAGCCAACTGACCCGTGACTTTCAGACCACCTACGGCTACACCCGCGATCTGCCGGGCGAAGCCAATATGACCCTGGCGTGCAATGCGGTCGGTGAACAGTACAACTGCCTGTCACTGACCCTGGAGATGCCGTTCAAGGACAACGACGACGCGCCCAACGCGAAAACCGGTTGGTCCGGTGATCGCTCCAGGCAACTGGGCAAGGATGTCCTGAGCAGCGTGGCCGATATCATCGGCCACGTGCGTTGACTATCGGTCAAAGCTGATCAGTGGCGGGTGCCGGTCATGCTTTGCAGCACGCCGTCGCGGCGAATCAACCCGTGGAACAGCGCGGCCGCCAGATGCACCAGCACCGTCAGGAACAGCAGGTAGGCAAGATAACCATGGGCCTTGCGCAACAGCGCAAACAACGGTGCATTCGCCGAGACCAATGCCGGCAGTTGCACGGAACTGCTGAGCATCACCGGGTCACCGGCCGCCGAAATCATTGCCCAGCCCAACAACGGCAACACCAGCATCAAGCCATACAACACCCAGTGAGACGCTTTGGCCGCGAGCACTTGCCAGCGCGGCAAGTCAGCCGGCAGCGGCGGTTGGCGCGTGGAAAAACGCACCACCAGGCGCACGATGACCAGCGCCAGAATGGCGATGCCCAGCGGCTTGTGCAGGTGAATCAGCCACTCGTGGCGCTCGGACACCGACGCCGCCAGGCCCGCGCCGATAAACAGCATGGCGATGACCATCAACGCCATCAGCCAGTGCAGCAAACGCGCCAGCGGGACGAAAAAGCGTGGTTGAACTTTCATGGCTTCGACTCCTGGGAGGCACTGTGCAACGGGCTGACTTCACCGGCGCGGCGCAGGTAGGAACTGGCATAGGCCGCCGAGCGGGCCGCCAGCAGCGGGTCATTGGACGCCTCGATACCGCTGGGCAGAATCAGCGGGTCGAAGTTGATATCGCGGCAATCGCCGTCGGCTTGTGGCTGGCTGCTCTGCAGCACCAGGGTGCCGGCGGTGACTACCTTGTGCGCGCCGGTCCAGGTCTTGCTGGCGTCATCGAGCGGGTCGCCGGGATTGGCCAGCGTCATGTTCAACTGCCACTGCAGCGGCCCCGCAGCCAGGCGCTGCACCAGGTCTTTTTCCAGGAAGTCGCCACCCTCAGGCGCGGTATCGCCCGCTGCATCCTGGCTCTGTGGCACCACGGACCAGCGCACGGCCTGGCGTTTGCCGTCGGCGCTCACCAGGTAAAACGCGTTGATGCCGTTATAGGTTTCGGTCGCGTAACTGGCCGATGGCCTGGCGGTTTTGACCCAGGCCAGAAACGGTGCTGTCTCCGGGTGGGCGGCGAAAAACGCCGGCATGCTCGCGGGGTTCGGCTTGCCGGTGGCCGGGTCCGGCGCGCCGGCCTTGAGCAATTGGTAGAACGCCTCGGGCGTGCCCACCGGGAACACCGGCATGCTGTTCATCCCGGTGCGCCACTGCTGGCCGTTGGCCTGGCTGAACTGCACGGCAAAACTGCGGATCGGCACACTGCTGTCCGGCGCGTAAGGGTTGCCGCTGGGCAAGGCGAAACGCCCGATCACCGGGGTTTTCGCCTCGTTGAACACCTGGGCGCTGGAGTAGGTGCGCACCTCGGGATTGCTCTCGAAGTAGCCGGCCACGCACACGCCCTTGGCATGGTTACGCCGAAACCCCGGGTGCACGCCGTTATTGGTTTCAAGGGCATTGACCAGGGTTTTTGGCCGCAGACGCTGTGGGTCGAGGGTGCCGTTGACGTAGGCAAATGCCCCGGCAACAACGGCAACCACGGCACCGATACCCGCGAGTCGCGCGATCAGGCTCGCAGTGCTTAACGGAGGACGGGGCGGTGGTGAGTGATCTACCATGAATGAACTCCAGGGCCTGAGGCCTTAGGGGGTGAAACATAAGGTCGGAGCATTGAGACGCACGCCGATACACTCTATTCCCTGGCCGCATTTTATTTTTCGGCCCATGGAATAACCTTCGGCGCCGAACGTCTCTCCAGTCACAGCCAGTCACAGCCAGTCACAGCAGCGTAGCAACCAGCCGGACACCCATGCACGAACTCGACGAACAGTTACGCGAACTCATCCCCAGGCTGCGGCGCTTTGCCGTGTCCCTGACCCGTAACGCCAGCAGCGCCGACGACCTGGTGCAGTCAACCCTGGAACGGGCCATCACCGCCTGGGCCGACAAGCGCATCGAAGGCGACCTGCGCGCGTGGCTGTTTTCGATCCTGTACCGACAATTCCTCGATGCCCATCGACGCAACCGACGCTACGCGCGCATGCTCGAATTCTTCACCGGTCGCGACGATGCGCAGCCCTCGGTGGAGCGTACGGTGATGGCCCAATCCACCCTGCAAGCCTTCGACCAACTCACTGCCGAGCAGCGCGCCCTGCTGCTGTGGGTGTCGGTCGAAGGCTTGAGCTACAAGGAAGTCGCCGAAATACTCGACGTGCCCATCGGTACGGTGATGTCGCGTCTCTCACGCGCCCGCCAGGCCTTGCGTCAACTCAGCGATGGCGAAATTGCCAGCCCTTCCCTGCGGATACTCAAATGATCAGCCTGCCTCCCAGCGAACGTGACTTACACGCCTACGTCGATCACCAGTTGCCGGACAGTGATCGCCGTGTCCTTGAAACCTGGCTGGCGAGCCACCCCGAGGTGGCCGCCCAGGTGCATGCCTGGCAACAGGATGCGCAATTGCTGCGTGCGTCCTTGAGCGGTGCCCTGCAACAACCGGGCAACCCGGCATTGGACCCGGCGCTGATTCGCCAGCGCGTCAAGCATCAATCCCGCCGCCATCTCGCCACTGCGGCGCTGCTGCTGATCGCCGTCAGCCTCGGCGGACTGGGCGGCTGGCACGCCCGCGAGGCCACCCAGCCAGGGCTGTTGCCGATGGCCGATGCGATGCAGGCATACCGTCTGTTTGCCCAGGACGGCATCATGCCCGCCGACTACAACGCTCAGGACCGCAGCACCATGCAGGCCTGGCTCGATCGCTACTTCAACCAGGCCCATCGCTTGCCCGACTTGAGCCAGGCGGGGTTCAAGCCGGTCAGCGGGCGCCTGCTCACCACCGACCAAGGCGCAGCGGCCATGGTGCTGTACGAAGACCCGCAGGGTCGGCGCATCAGTTTCTATATCCGCCCACCGGGCCCGAACAACGGCTTCCTGCCGCGCGGCAGCCGCAGCGCCGACGGCTTGCAGGCCGACTATTGGTCGGGCGGTGGGTACAACTACGCGATGGTCAGTCCCGTGGATCAGGCCAGCCCCGGGCAAATGAAGTTCTAGAAGCCCACGTCCAGCACCACGTTATCCACATAGATACCGGCCGGTGGCGTGGGCTGGTCGGTGTAGATCCTGGCGTTGTAGTTGTACACCTGGCTGCCCGTGCCCAAGCCATTGCCGGGGTTGACCTCGGCCGTGGAGCTGGCCCGCCGCGCCGCGCCAACGCTGCCCCAACGGGTGGTGCCGGCACTTTTGAAGAGGTCGTAGGCCAGGTAGTTGCCGCCGGAAATCATGCGCCGCCGGCCACCGACGCTGACCGCGTTCTGGCCGTCGCTCAAGCCCACGGTGTAGGCGCTGCCCTTGGTGCAGGCAATGTTGATGGTCTGCCCGGTCACGGCGGCGAAACCGCTGACCACCGGCGCGCTGCCGAAGCTGACATTGGGCGCGGTGATCTGGCAGTCATTGGTCACGTTCATGCTGACGGTCAGCGCCGCCGTGCCGCTGCCGATGTCACGCCCCAGGCAGACGCCGCCAAGACCGACTCCCGAGCAGTAGTTCCAGTTCCAGGCGATGTTCAGCGTCTCGGTATACAAGCCGGCGGCGACATTGCTGCCGGTGATGCTGCCCAGGTACAGCGGTACGGTTTTCGCACCCGGGCCTGCGAGCAGCCCGATGATCTGGGCGATACCGCCGGCGCCGCCAAAATCGAACTGCGCCCCCCGGGTGATGGGATAACTGGTGCTGTTGGTGCCATAAATCGTGTAGCCGATCACATCCCCGGTCGGCCCGCGCATGCCGCCCTGAGTCGACGTGATCGTGGCGTAGAAATGGTCGGTCGACACCAGCAGCGAGATCAGCGCCGAGGTGCAGCTCAGCCCGGCATTGGTGGTGGAGCTGGTTTGCGCAGCGGTGCGTACGGTCATCGAACTGATCGAGCCGAAACTGGCCGGTACTGTGGGCGCCACCGAACACACGGCCAATGCCTTGCCCGAACACAACAGCCCCAAGCCAAACAGCCCTACCCCACACAGCCATCCCTTGCCCTTCACCTGGACACTCCCTGTTCAATCCTTCATTGGCAGACCAACGGCCCGATCAGCGGCACGTCCTGTTGCTGCTCATTGATATCGAAACTCGCCTGGCAGCTGCGACCCTCGCCGAGGGTGACGTGCAGCGTGTTGTGGGCGCTGAGGTTTTCCAGATACACCAACCCGTCCCAGCCCACGACTGCCTGGGTGTTGCTCTGTTCATGCACCACCAGGCTGCCCAGCGGCAACTCCTGGTGCTGGCCGTCGACCAGGGTGATGCTCGCGGCGAGCACCCGGCGCAATGGAAACTCCAGCAGGTAGCCGCTGCCACGGCGCACCGACACGCGCTGCTCGACATTCGGGGTCTGCACGTTCGGTGGCAGGTTCAGCGGATCGATTTCATATTTGGCGCGGTAATAGGCACTGCTCCAGGGCACCAGCAAGTGGCCCTTGTGGTCGGTCTCGCCGACCAACTGGTTTTCATAGCGCACCGGAATGCCGGCGAAACCTTGGGTGCTTACCACCACAAAGGCGTCGTTGATCCGGTTGGCGGCGAAGGTGTTACCGCCCATCCACACCAGCGAGCCGCTGGCATCCGCCCAGCGTGTCTGCGCATCGCTGCTGCCGTACACACCGGCCTGCAACTGCACCGATTGCAGGCGCCAGGTCAGGTCGGCCTGGCGATAAGTCGGGGCATCACCCTGGGCGTAGCCGAGGTTGTAGCCCACCCCGCCTTCGCTGGGCACCGCACGGCTGTAGTTGATGCGTTGCCGGCTGGCGCCGTCCTTGCCGCGCTCGGTGCTCAAGGCCAGGCTGCCGTTGAGGTCGAACGGAATCACCAGTTGCGCCTGCATCGCCCAGTTGCTGTCACCGATTTCGCGGTTGGCCGACAGGTACACGCTGGAGTTGCGCCACAGCGGTTTGCTCCAGCTCAGGTTGAGCAGGCGCGTGCGCGAGTCGTCCGCCGCCTGCACGTCGAAATAGCCCAGGCCGAGGCTGCCGAACCGCTCGAGGTTGAGGCTCAGGGTGACTTGCTCGCTGCGCTTGCTGAGGCGAGCGTAGGGCGTGTCGACCAGGGTCAGGTCGGCATACGCGTCGCGCCGTTCGACACGTTGGTACATCAGGCTGTAGCGCGCGCTGTTGTACTGATAGCCCAGGCTCAGTTGCCGGCCGCTGCGGCTGTCGAACCGGCTCTGGCTGACGGCGGTATTGAGCACGCCGAAATTGCCCAGGCGCAGGTTGCCGCCGAGCCCGCCGAGGGTCAGGTCGCTGGAGGCTTCGGCGTGGCTTTCCAGGGTCAGGTTGTCGGAATAGCCGTAGCGGAACGTACCGCTGGCCACGCCCGGCCCGTAGCCGAAATCGCGCAGGGTGTAATCGCGACGCAAGGTCCCGGCGGCCACGGAAAAATCCGTCAAGCCGTGTTGCAGCAAGGTGCTGGTGACATAGAAGGGAACGGTGGTCGACACCTGGCGACCGAGGGCGTCGGTGGTGACCACCACGGCCTCACCGGCACCATTGATGAACGGGATGTTGGTCAGGGTGTACGGCCCGGGTTGCAGCTGCGCGCTTTCGGTCTTGTAGCCGTTGATGAACAGGTCGACCGACGAGGGCACCGCCGCCTCGCCGGCAAATTGCGGCAAGGGGTACGTCACCAGGTCCGGACGCACGGCAAAGTCCCGCGACAGTTGCACCCCGCCCAGGCGCACCGAGCTGCTCCAGGGCAACGCAGCGCTGATCACGTCGCCGGCCTCGTAGGTGAGCAGCCGCTCATCATCGGAGAAGCGCCAAGTGGTGTCGTAGCGCCGATAACCATTGTTGAGCGTGCTGTTGCTGATGCCATTGGACAGGGTCTGGCGCAGTTGCCCGGTGTTGGACAAGGTGCCCCAGTTATCGAACAGGCGCACCTCGTTCCAGGCCGCAAGGTAACTGCCGCCCTCGTCGGTGTCGTTGAAATACACGTCATAGTTGAGCAAGGCGCCGAAGCTGCTCATGGCCTGGGTGCGCGGGTAGGTGTTGCGGTTGCCGATGAACTGCTCCTGCAACCAGGACGGTGGCACATCCAGCAGCAGGCGCTGGCCATTGCTGTCGTAATCACTGTGCAGGCCAGGCACGGTGTCCAGGGCCACGCTGCCATCAGGATCTCCCGGCAGCTTCATGCCCACGTCCTGCAAGGCGCTGGCGGGCACGAAGAGCTGCCCGGCGCGTTGCTCGACCGCGATGACCCGGCCGGTGTCCATCTGGTTGACCACCAATTGCAGAAACAGCTGTGCATCGGCGACCGCCTCCATGCTGCTTGGCGGCGGCGGCAGATCGCCCGCTACCGCAGCGCCCCACAACCCGCTTACCACTGCCATCGATGGCCATATACCACGAGCCCAACCACGACTCACCATGGCGTTGCGTCCTTCAATGGACATCTCCATCCTGTTAAAACCCGGGCTTGCACCCGTCCCGCGACACACCGTTTACCGTGTCGGCGCAAGGCTCTCCACTTGCGTCGCGCCGTTGATCCTGACCTGCAGCGGCTGATCGCCCGGCACATCGCCCGGCATCGGCCAGCGCATGGTCGCCCCCGGCAATACGTAGCCAAGCAGCCCTTCCACCAGCGGCCGGGTCTGGCCGCCCTGTTTGAACGAGGCATCGGTCAACCGCGCATGCACGGCGCCCTGGTTACGCACCTCGATATAGCTGCGCCCGGCCACGTTGACCTTCTTCCAGCTCAACTGCGGCTGCCCGGCGCCCGTGGGGTCGCGCTGGCGGGTGGCGTCGTCCTTGCTCCACAGGCCGGCGCCGTAGGCAAACAACGGCACCGAATAGCGCATCTGGAAACGAATCGCCGCCGCCGTATTCTTGCCCTCCGGTGGCGCGGGCACCTGCAGCGCCGAGGGAATTTCATCGATGATGATGCGATAGGCCAACTCCCGGCCTGGCGGCACTTCACGGGTGCGGGTCAGGCGCACCAGTTGCTTCTGCCCGGGTTCGATCCTGGCCACCGGCGGGCTGCCGATCACATCGCGCTGGTTCTGGTACTGCTCGTCGAAGCCGTTCTGGCTCCAGGCAAACACGCGCACCTGCAGGTTGGCCGTCTCGCTGCCACGGTTCTCCAGCCACAGCGCGCTGGCCTGTTGGTCGGCCTCCAGCACCGGGTCGATGGGCCAGATCAGCACCGAGCTGGCCGCCTGCACAAGCCCGCTCGTGCACAGGGCACCCAGGACAACACCCGCGGCCCACAGCCGCCGGGAAGGTGAACGCATAAAACCACTCCTTATTTCCATAGCCCTACCACGACAGCTGCACCTGCAACGTGTCGCTGTACGTCCCCCCAGGCTGATTGCCCGGCAGTACCACCCGCCCGTAGATCGGCAGGCTGATGGTGTTTGCATCGCTGTAGCTCACGCTGATGCTCTGGCCGATCCCCAGGCTCTGGCTGAACGCCGCATCGCGAAACAGTTGGTAAGCCACCTGCGCGCTGCCGCTGTTGTGCAGCAAATTGCGCCCGGTGCCGCTGTGCAACCCGCCGTCGACGCTCATGCTCAGCGCCACGCCCGGCGTACATTGCAGGGTCACGCCGCCGGTAAGGGCCGCCGTCACCGTGCTGGTGGCCAGGGCCGAATAGCTGCCATAGGTCAGCGTGCCGTAGTTGCTCGCGCTGCCCACGATCAGGCAACCCGGCGTGATGGTCGCGCTGACCTGGAAGCTCTGGCTGGTCACCGCCGACAACGGCAGTGGCAACGCCAGCCCACAGGCCAACCACACCCTGAGCCACATCGTCAGAACGTCAGCTCCACGGCCACGGTGTCGGTGTAGACGCCCGCCGGCAGGCCCGGCTTGCCCACCGCGCGGCCATACAAGCCTACGGTTTGCGCGACACCGGTACTGGCGGCGAGGGTAATCACGCCATCGATCGCCAGCAGCGAGGAGAAACCGCTGTCGGTGTAGAAGTCATAGGGCACGAAATTACCCGCGCCATCGGCCAATGCGCGAGTACCACCCGGCGATGCGCCGTCATGGGCACCGGCGCGCACTTTGACGGCCGGTGTGGTGCCGGCCGAACACAGGATCGACAACGCACCGCCGGTGCCGGTGCCGCCCAGCAACTGGGCGTTGGCGCTGGTGAACAGGCTGTTGGTGGTACCGAAGTTGAGGCTACCGAAGTTCAACCCGGTCGCCGCACCGGAGCCGTTGACCTGGCAGCTGGCAATCAAGGTCAGGCTGGAGCTGATCTGCCCGGTCACGGTGGTCGCCGCGTTGAGGCTGGAGGCCATCGCCAGGCCCAGGGCGCAGACGCCCAATCGAGATACGAGTACATGCATGATATCCATCCTCATGGTTTACCAATCCAGAGTCACCGTCAGGGTGTCTGTGTAGATGCCGGCCGGTAGGGCCCTGGTATTCGCCACCACGGAGCCGAAGACCGGGATCGGTACCTGGGCGTCGTGGGTCATGGCGAAGTTTCGTTGCTCACCGATGCTGTAGGCGCTGCGACCCAGAGGGTCTGCCCACAGCTGATAGGGAATGGACTGGCGACCGTTGCTCAGGCGCCGCGTGATGCCGTCGCCATTGGTGCCACCGTCGATGGTCACGGTGAAACTGTTGGCCACCGAGGGGCTGCAGGACACCGACAAGGGGGTTTTGTCGCCGGCGGAAACGGCCGCGCCCAGGGTATCGTT
This sequence comes from Pseudomonas sp. 44 R 15, assembly GCF_900004965.1. Lineage (NCBI taxonomy): Bacteria > Pseudomonadati > Pseudomonadota > Gammaproteobacteria > Pseudomonadales > Pseudomonadaceae > Pseudomonas > Pseudomonas sp. 44 R 15. Next base: position 3,682 of record NZ_CVTU01000112.1, on the reverse strand, counting down.
CCACGTCGGGCCCTGGCTGCCGAAATCCAGCATCGCAGTGCCGCCTTCGGGCGTCACGGGCGCCATGTCGACGCTCTTGTTGACCTCGCAACTGGCGGTGATCACCAACTGCGCCTGAATCTGCCCGCTGGCAGCGGCCGCGTGCGCGTCTTCGGCCAGCAACAGCAGAGCCGTTACGGCCAGGTAGCGGATTACCATGTGACCGTAACCTTGAGCAGGTCGGAATAACGGCCGACGGCGGGGATGTCCTTGAGCGGCTCGATACGGCCGAACAGCGGCAGGTCGACGGAGCCGCTGTCCGGCACGCGACCGCTGACCGGCACATCCACCGGCAACGGGATCAACCGCGCGGCGTCGGCATAAATGCGATAGGGGATGGGCTTGCTCGCCGGCGCGCCATTGGCCAGAAAACGCACTTCGCCAACGCCGCCATGCAGGCCGCCGTCAACGCGCACTTGATAGGGTGTATCGGGATTGCATTCCAGGCGTGGCTGGCGCTGGCTGATCAGCGCCGCACTCAAGGGCCCGGCCGGGTCATCCAGACGCGAGCCGCTGCCGAAATCCAACACGCCAAGCTGCTCGATGCCCGCAGTGCGCGTGGTACCCACCAACTGGCAACCGCGCTGCACATCGATGCGCACCACCACTTGGACCTGCGCCGCAAACACCGTGTTGCAGAGCATCATGCCCATGACTGCCAATACTGTGCGTTCCTTCACTGCCCCAAATCCTTATACAGGGGTGGCTCCTGCGTATAAGGGTAGCCACTTGGGGAAAATCTGCCAGTCTGGTCAGAAATACCCCTGCGTTCGGCTGTTACGGGAGGGCTGGCTGCCGCCTGGGTATTGGTCAAATCGTGGCGAGCGTCCTACAGTGAGCGACCACCGAAACAAGAGTGACGCGCCTTGACCGTGCTTTCCCTGATCCGTCGCCTGCTGGGCACCACCCCCCAACAGGCGGGCGCATCGCCCATCCGTGCATTTTTCCGGCACAAGGCTGAGCAGCAGGGCTATACCCTCAGCGCCGGACAGACCCGCGCCATTGCCGCGCTGGCCCGCGAAACCGAACACCTGCTCAGCGGCCGGCCCGCCCGCAGCCTGTACCTGCACGGCCCGGTTGGACGCGGCAAAAGCTGGCTGCTCGATGGTTTTTTCCAGGCGCTGCCGATTGCCGAGAAGCAGCGCGTGCACTTTCACGACTTTTTCGCTGAGCTGCACCGGGGCATGTTCCAACACCGCGCGCAGGACGACGCGCTGGCCGTGGCCCTGGACGAACGGCTGGCGGACTGTCGCGTCCTGTGTTTCGACGAATTCCATGTGCACGATATCGGCGATGCGATGCTCATCAGCCGTTTGTTCAAGGCCTTGTTCCAGCGCGGTGTGCTGGTGCTGGTGACGTCCAACTATGCGCCCGAGGGCCTGCTGCCCAACCCGTTGTATCACCAGCGCTTCAAGCCGGTGATCGACCTGATCGCGGCGCGCATGGACGTGCTGGAAGTCAGTGCCCCCGAGGACTTCCGCCGCCTGCCCCAGGCCCATGCCGAGCAGCGCTTCAGCACGGGCCGGTACCTCTGGCCAGGCAGCGTGGCGCAACGTGAGGCGCTCGGGCTGCCTGCCGCCGATTGCCCGGCGTTGCCCCTGACCGTTGGCAACCGGCAATTGCAGTGCCGCCGCCGTGAAGCACGCAGCATCGCCTTTACCTTCGGCGACCTGTGCGAACAGCTCACCGCCGTGATGGATTATCTGCTGCTGTGCCAGGACTTCGACCACTGGATCATCGACGGTCTGCCCCACCTCGCCGACTGCCCGATCGCCGTGCAGCAACGGTTTATCAATCTGGTGGACGTGCTTTACGACCGCGACAAACAGCTGACCCTGATCGGCGCGCAGCCACTGGAGCAGGCCCTGGGCGGCAAGGCCATCGACCTTGCACGTACCGCCAGCCGCCTGGGGCAATTACGCCAGTGCGGCACGCAAGTCGCGCGCGACCCGGTATCATGAGCGCCTTTTCACGCCCCCTTGTCGAGTGACCGCGCCGTTGATCAATACCCTCGCCCAACTCAAGGCCGGCCAATTGGCCGGCACTACCCGCCTGGACCTGGCCTGCGGTTTGACCGAATTCCCCCGGGAAATCTTCGAACTGGCCGACTCGCTGGAAATCCTCAACCTCACGGGCAACGCCTTGAGCAGCCTGCCGGACGACCTGCACCGCCTGCGGCACCTGCGCGTGCTGTTCTGCTCGGACAACGCCTTCACCGAACTGCCTGAATGCCTGGGCCGCTGCGCCCAGTTGAGCATGATCGGCTTCAAGGCCAACCGCATCGAGCGGGTATCGGCAGCCGCTCTGCCGCCGCAATTGCGCTGGCTGATCCTCACCGACAACTGCATCAGCCAATTGCCCGACGAACTCGGCCAACGCCCGCTGCTGCAAAAGCTGATGCTGGCCGGCAACCAACTGACGCAGCTGCCGCCCAGCCTGGCCCAGTGCGAAAACCTTGAATTGATCCGCATCGCGTCCAACCGCCTGACCCACCTGCCGCAGTGGCTGCTGACCCTGCCGAGCCTGACGTGGCTGGCGTACGCCGGCAATCCGGTGGAAATGGCCGTTGAGGTGACGGCCGACGGAACACCGGACATTCCCTGGGCCGAACTGCAACTGGGCGAAGTGCTCGGCGAAGGGGCGTCGGGGATTATTCGCAAGGCGCTGTGGAAACCCCGGGCGTTGCCGGTCGCGGTCAAACTGTACAAAGGCAGCATCACCAGCGACGGTTCACCGCTGCATGAAATGCAAGCGTGCATCGCCGCCGGGCTGCATCCCAACCTGATCAAGGTCGAAGGCCGCGTCAGCGATCACCCCGATGACCAGGCTGCACTGGTGATGGACCTGATCGACCCGAGTTACCGCAACCTCGCGGCGTTGCCAAGCCTGGCGTCCTGCACGCGGGACATCTACGCACCCGACACCCGTTTCAGCCTGGACGTGGCACTGCGCATGGCGCGCGGTATCGCCTCAGTCGCCGCGCACCTGCACCGGCACGGCATTACCCACGGCGACCTGTATGGCCACAATATTTTATGGAATGCGGCGGGTGATTGTTTGCTTGGGGACTTTGGCGCGGCGTCCTTCCATGCCACGGCGGACACCGCGGAAACCAAAGCGCTGCAGCGCATTGAAGTACGCGCGTTCGGCGTGCTGCTGGGGGAGTTGCTGGAGCGGGTCGAGGGCGCAGTTGCGGATGAGCTGGTTGATCTGCAAATCCGCTGCTGTCAGCCACAGGTGCTGGCGCGACCGAGTTTCGACGAGATCGAAGTCCTGCTGAGTGCGCTCTGACACCATGGCCTACCCTGAGGCCAGTCAGTTCAAGGCTTTTTTGTAGGAGCGAGGGGGGCGCCTAGCTCTTGCTCGCGAAAAACCCACAGGCACCGCGTTCATTCAGGACGCACACGTTATCGTTGACGTTTTTCGCGAGCAAGCTCGCTCCTACACAACGCAGCCGCGCCACCCGTAACCACGATGCGCAGCGAGTCGCTCTTGATCTTGATCTCAGGCGCCCCGTTAAACCACGCTGGCCGAACGCAGGCTTGAATACGTGGGCAACCCGGCAGGACGCCGGGTTAGCCGCACTGGGCCAGGGATGGCCCATTGCGGCGGCCCACGGATTCAAGCCTGCGTTCGGGCACAC
>NZ_CVTU01000039.1:0-48140 GCF_900004965.1 Pseudomonas sp. 44 R 15 | reverse complement strand
ATACCGCGCGTGGGCTCGTCCAGCAGCAGCACCTTCATCGGCATCGACAGCCAGCGGCCGAGAATGGCCTTCTGTTGGTTGCCGCCGGACAGGTACATGATTTTCTGTTCGGCGCTCGGCGTCTTGACCTTCATGGCCTTGATTTGCCCGTCGGCGTTGCCCTTTTCCCAGCCATCGCGCAGCAGCCAGCCGAACGCCGAATGCGCGCCACGGGCACTGATGTTGATGTTTTCGGCGACGCTGGACAGCGGAATGATGCCCTCCTTCTTGCGGTCTTCCGGGCACAGCAGTACGCCGGCCGCGATGGCATCGCGCGGTGAGCGCAATTGCAGCGGCTCACCGCACAGCTCCAGATGGCCGGCACTGGCGCGTTCCAGGCCGCTGAGCAGGCGGAACAGTTCCGTGCGCCCTGCCCCCACCAAGCCGAACAGGCCTAGGATTTCGCCTTTGCGCACGTTGAAACTGATCGGCGCGCGCAGGCCGGGACCGAGCAGGCCGTCGACCTTGAGCGCCACTTCGCCGTGCTCGCGCGGGCGATAGTCGTAGATGTCCTGGATATCGCGGCCGACCATGCAGGTCACCAACTGATCGTGGCTCAGCGCGCTCATGTCCTCGAAGGTGCGCACGAAGCGCCCGTCCTTGAATACCGTCACCGCATTGCAGATACGGAACACTTCTTCCATGCGGTGCGAGACATAGAGCACCACTTTGCCCTCATCGCGCAGGCGCGTGATGATCGCCATCAAGCGATCAATCTCACGGGCGGACAGGCTGCTGGTCGGCTCATCGAAGGCAATCACATGGGCGCCACGGGACAACGCTTTGGCGATTTCCACCAGTTGGCGCTGGCCCAGGGACAGGCGCCCGAGCTTTTCCTGGGGATCGATTTCATCGGCCAGGCCCTTGAGGCACGCCAGCGCCTGCTGGCGCAGCACGCCGCGGTTGACCACGCCAAAACGCGACGGCAAATGCCCGAGGAACAGGTTTTCGGCCACGGTCATTTCCGGCACCAGGTGCAGCTCCTGATGGATCACCGCCACGCCGCTGGCAATGCTGTCGGCGGCGTTCTTGAAGACCATGGTTTGCTCGCCGATCTGCACCGTGCCGCTGCTGGGAATATAGGCGCCGCCGAGGATCTTCAGCAGCGTCGATTTACCCGCACCGTTCTCGCCCATCAGGGCGTGCACTTGCCCCGGGTGCGCGGTGAAGCTGATGCCATCGAGCGCCTTGACCCCAGGAAAGGTTTTGCCGATACCGTCAAAACGCAGGGCCGCAGCGGTCATTTCCACAGCCCGATCTTGGTCAGTTCTTCCTGGAAGTTGGCGCGGGTGATCAGGGTCACTTCGTCCATGGCGGTGTATTTGGCGGGCTCTTTACCGGTGGTGACCCACTCGTACATCGCCAGCGCGGTGTTGTAGCCCTCGATATGCGGGCTTGGCAGCATCGAGCCGAAGAAGCCGCTGTCGGCTTTCTTCAATTCGCCGATGGCGTCGGTGCCATTGATGCCGATACCGATGACGTTGGCGGCCTTGAAGCCGGCGCTTTCAGTGGCACGTACGCCACCGAGCACGGTGTTGTCGTTCATGCCGCCGATGATCAGGTTTTTCGCGCCGCTGGGCAGCTTGACCAGGGCCGAGTTGGTGGCGTCCATGCTGCCGGGCACGTCGAGGGTTTTAAGCGCGGCGGTGAGGATATGGTCCTTGGGAATGCCGGCTTCTTCCAGAGATTTGATCGAGCCGTCGGTGCGTTTCTTGCCGGTGTCGAGTTCGTTGAAGGTGTTGATCACCGCGTAGGTGTCCTTCCAGTCCCAGCCGCGTTTTTTCGCTTCGGCGGCCATGGCGGCGCCCTGCTTCTGGCCCACTTCAAACGCCGCCATGCCCAGGTACGGCACGTCTTCCATGAAGTTGCCCTTGGCATCGACGAAGCGGTCGTCCACGGCCATCACTTTGAGGCCGTTGACCTTGGCCTTGGCGACAATCGCCGGGCCGAGGGACACATCCGGCGGGCAGATCACAAAGCCCTTGGCGCCGTTGGCGGCCAGGCTGTCGATGGCCGACAGGGTTTTCTCGCCATCCGGCACGGCGATCTTGATCACGGTGAAACCGTGTTCCTTGCCGGCTTTTTCGGCGAAGGCCCATTCGGTCTGGAACCAGGGTTCTTCGGCCTGTTTGACCAGGAAGCCGATCTTCACTTCTTCAGCGGCCAGCAACAGCCCGCTCAAGCTCATGGCCGAGACCGCCACAGCGGCGCAGCACAGGGAACGCAAACCACGACGACGATTCATACGGGTGACTCCTTGTTGTTGTTTTGTGTTTTTGTGTAGGAGCGAGCTTGCTCGCGAAAAACCTGAGAGCACCGCGTTCATCCAGGATGAACGCGTTATCGTTGACGTTTTTCGCGAGCAAGCTCGCGCCTACAGGGTTTATCCGGCAAAGCGAGTGCAAGGTTTTCCAGGGACATCAACTTCCAGGGCCAGCACTGCACCGTCCAGGGGGTGACCCAAGGGGCTGGCGGCGCTGGTGATATACAGGGTGGTGAGATCCGCTCCACCGAACACGCAACTGGTGGGACGGCTGACCGGCAGTTCGATGATGCGGTCCACCTCACCGTCAGGCGCCAGGCGCAGCAGGCAACTGCCGTCCCAGCGCGCATTCCAGATATAGCCTTCAGTGTCCATGGCCGAGCCGTCGGGCCCGCCGCGTTCGTGCGGGCCGAACCACACCTGTGCGGGTGCCGGCCGGCCATCGGCGTGGATCGAATGCTGATAGAGCGTGCCATCCAGGCTGTCGCCAAAGTGCACCTGGCTACCCTCCTCGTTCCACAGCAAGGTATTGGGAATGCCCAGCCCGCTGAGCAACGGCGTGACCGTCGCATCGGCATCGATGCGAAACAGCCCGCCGGAGCGTCGCGTGATCGGCAGGTCTTCACCCTGCTCGCCAATATTGTTCTGCATGGTGCCCAGCCACAGTCGGCCCTGGGCATCGCAGCGCGCTTCATTGCCACGGTTGCCCGCTTGCGGGTCGGCCACGCACAGCAGGGTCAAGGCTTCGGTGTTCAAGTCCAGCCGGTACACACCGCTGCTCAGGGTCACCAGTGCATCGCCGCTTTCACAGGGAATGAACGCCGAGACGTGCTCGGGTAATTGCCAGACCCGCAACTGCCCGCCCATCAGGCGCAGCGCCTGCCGGGCGGCGATATCCACCCAATAAAGGGCCTGGGACCGCGCATCCCAGAACGGCCCTTCGCCCAACCGGGCACGGTGTGAGGTGACTGCGCTCAATGTCATGAAGCCTCCGGGTGACTTACAGCGATTCGCGAGACGGCGCGCCATCCACCAGCCGCTGGATACGCAGCGGGTTGGCGTTCTTCAGCGCGTCGGGCAGCAAGCTGTCAGGGTAGTTCTGGAAGCACACCGGGCGCAGGAAACGATCGATGGCCAAGGTGCCGACCGAGGTGCCACGGGCATCCGAGGTGGCCGGGTACGGCCCGCCGTGCACCATCGAATCGCAGACTTCCACGCCGGTGGGGTATCCGTTGAGCAGGATGCGTCCGACTTTCTGCTCCAGCAGCGGCGTCAGCTCGGCGAACTGTTGCAGGTCGGCCGGCTCACCAATGATCGTCGCCGTCAACTGCCCGTGCAGGCCGTGCAAGGCGGTGCTGAGCTGGGCCTGGTCGGCGACCTCAACGAACACCGTGGTGGGGCCGAAGACTTCTTCCTGCAGCACTTCGTCGCCGTCGATCAACAGGCGTACATCGGCTTTGAACAGTTGCGGCTGCGCCTGGTTGCCCGATTGCGCGTTGCCGGCCAGGTGTTCAATGCCAGGGTGGGACAGGAGTTTTTCCAGGCCCTTGCCATAGCTGCCCAGGGTGCCGGCGTTGAGCATGGTCTGCGCCGGTTGCTCGCCGATCAGCTGCGCCATTTGTTGGGTGAATGCGCTGAATTCGGGCGAAGCGACGCCGATCACCAGGCCTGGGTTGGTGCAGAACTGACCGCAGCCTTGCACCACCGAAGCGGTCAGGTCGCGGGCCACGCTTTCGGCCCGTGCCTTGAGGGCCTGGGGCAATACAATCACCGGGTTGATGCTCGACATCTCGGCAAATACCGGGATCGGTTGCGGGCGGGCTGCGGCCATGTCGCACAGGGCACGGCCGCCCTTGAGCGAGCCGGTAAAGCCCACGGCCTGGATCGCCGGATGCTTGACCAGCGCTTCGCCGACGCCGCCACCGAAAATCATGTTGAATACACCGGCGGGCATCTCGGTCGCTTGCGCGGCGCGAATGATCGCATCGGCGACCTGTTCAGCCGTCGCCATATGGCCGCTGTGGGCCTTGAACACCACCGGGCAGCCTGCCGCCAACGCCGCCGCGGTATCGCCACCGGCCGTGGAAAATGCCAGGGGGAAGTTGCTGGCGCCGAACACGGCGACCGGGCCGAGGCCGATGCGGTATTGGCGCAGGTCCGGACGCGGCAGCGGCTGGCGATCCGGCAGTGCCTTGTCGATGCGCGCACCGTAGAAATCACCCCGGCGCAACACGTTGGCGAACAGGCGCATCTGGCCGCTGGTGCGCCCACGCTCGCCCTTGATACGCGCAGCCGGCAAGGCGGTTTCGCGGCACACCAACTCAACGAAGTTATCGCTCAGGGCATCCAGTTCGTCGGCGATCGCATCCAGGAACTGCGCGCGCCGCGCCGCACTCAAGGCGCGGTAGGCTGGATACGCCTGGGCGGCGGCCCTGGCGGCGGCGTCGACTTCCTCCGGGGTGGCCTGATAGAAGTCCTGGGGCAAGGCCTGGCCTGTGGTCGCGTCGACGCTTTGCAGCTTGACGCTGCCGTTGGCGCTGCGCTGGCCGCCGATGTAGTTGTGGCCGAGGAACTGGGTCATGGGGCTCTCCTTTAAAGGGTGATGACATTGCCGGGTTCGAATACCGCGTCGCTGCTGCCGACGCTGTTGACCAGCGGCGCGCCGAACTCAGCCTGGCTGATCTCGAACACATCGCCGGCCTGGGTACGTATACCGTCGGCGAATGACAGTGTGGCGGTGCCGAAGAAGTGAATATGCACATCGCCGGGCTTGAGGAACTGGCGGTATTTGAAGTGGTGGTACTCGAGGTTTTCCAGGCTGTGGCACATATTGGCCTCGCCGCTGAGGAATTCGTTCCGCCAGATTTCCTCGCCGTTGCGCAGGATACGGCTGGTGCCCGCCAGGTGCTGGGGCAACTCGCCGACACGCACTTCCGGGCCATAGCTGCAACTGCGCAGTTTGGAATGGGCCAGGTACAGGTAGTTCTTGCGTTCCATGATGTGGTCGGAGAATTCGTTGCCCACCGCAAAGCCCACACGATAGGGCTTGCTGTCCGGGCCGATCACGTAGAGGCCGCCGATTTCCGGCTCTTCACCGGCATCTTCGGCAAACGGTGGTACCGGGAAGGCAGCGCCCGGGCGCACGACGGTGCTGCCGTCGCCCTTGTAGAACCACTCCGGTTGCACGCCCGCCTGGCCGGCCGCCGGCTTGCCGCCCTCCACGCCCCATTTGAAGATGCGCATGGTGTCGGTCAAGGCGGTCTCGTCGCCCGCCTGGTGCATCTTGTCCCGCGCCGAAGCGCTGCCCAGGTGGGTCAGGCCGGTGCCGCTGATGAGCATGTGTGCAGGGTCCGGATGATCCAGCGGCGGCAGGACCTTCAGGTCGGCCAGCAGGCTTGCATAGTCGTGGCTGTCGCCCAGGCCGAGGCTGTTCACCTGTTGTTCCAGGCCCACGCCCGCTTCGATGGCGGCCAGGGCCAACTCGCGCACGCTGCACGCGCTGCGCACCTCACGCAGTTGGCTGCCCTCGACGACGCCGACGCGGCGTTCGCCGTTGCTTGACTCGAACTGAACTAAACGCATGAATTTTCTCCCAGATTAAGGTCGTGTGGCGCCACGGGCGCTGGCGGCGAATTGGTCGACGGGCAGCACATGCTTGCGCTCCAGCACACGGTAGACCACGCCGGTCAAGACCAGCCCGAACACCATCACCGCCGACAGGAAGTACAGGCCCGAAGCCAGGTTGCCGGTGTATTCCTTGAGCGCACCGATCACGAACGGGCCGATGTACCCGCCGAGGTTGCCCACCGAGTTGATCAACGCAATACCCGCCGCCGCACTGGCGCCGGCGAAGAACCGCCCCGGCAAGGTCCAGAACACCGCGGTGCAGGAAAACAGGGCGAATGCGGCCAGGCACAGCGCCGCCATCTGCAGCACGGGCGCACTCAGCCAGGCGCTTGAAAACAGGCCGATGGCGCCCAGTACATAGAGCACGGCGAGGTGGCCGTAACGGTCATTCAGGCGGTCGGAACTGCGCGGGATGATCAGCAGACCGATGATGCCGAAGAGGTAAGGCACGGCGGAGATGAAGCCGGTGGTGAGGTCACTGCCGCCGAACTGTTTGATCAAGGTCGGCAGCCACAGGCCAAGGCCGTAGATGCTCAGGGTCACCGGCAGGTAGAACAGCGCCAGCAGCAACACGCGCTTGTCTTTCAACGCATGCAACGGGTTGCCGTGACGGGTCTGGCCGTAGGCTTGCAGGTCTTTGTTCAACTCACCCGTGAGCCAGGCCTTTTCTTCCTCGCTCATCCACTTGACCTGCTTGGGGCCGTCCGGCAGGTAGCGCAGCACTGGCCAGGTCAGCAGGATCGCCGGGGTGCCGATCACGATAAACAGCCACTGCCAGCCGTGCAGGCCGAGCAGGCCATCCATGCCCAGCAGGCCGCCCGACACCGGGCCGGTGATCATCATGGCGATGGGTTGGGACAGAATGAACAGCCCGAGGATCTTGCCGCGATGGCGCACCGGGAACCATTGGGTGATGTAGTACAGCACGCCCGGGAAGAACCCCGCCTCGGCCGCGCCGAGCAGAAAGCGCATCACGTAGAAGCTGTGCGGCCCCTGCACAAAGGCCATGCCGATGGTGATGGTGCCCCAGGTGATCATGATGCGCGCAAACCAGCGCCGCGCGCCGAAGCGGTCGAGCATCAGGTTGCTGGGAATCTCGAACAGGAAGTAGCCAATGAAGAACAACCCGGCGCCCAGGCCATAGGCCGCATCGCCGATGCCGACGTCGGCGCCCATGTGCAGCTTGGCGAAGCCAACGGCGGAGCGGTCCACATAGGCAATCAGGTACAGCAGGATCAGGAAGGGAATCAGTTTCAGCGTGATGCGCCGAATAAGCCGCAGTTCCTGGCTCATGGGGGTCGATCTCCGATTGTTGTTTTTATAGAAGCTCGGGGGACGCCTCTCGCGAAAATCCGCCAGGGTCATACCTCAGTTGAGAAAGACTATATAGTAGGACTATTTACAAAACAACTCTTCCAAAGCTTGGTTTTTGCGCTTATGTTTAGCTACGGTTAGAACATATAGTCATACAATAAGAGAATCGATCATGTCTGATAAAAAGCCCGGCCTACGCTCCGCCCAGTGGTTTGGTACTGCCGACAAGAACGGCTTCATGTACCGCAGCTGGATGAAGAACCAGGGCATTGCCGACCATCAGTTCCATGGCAAGCCGATCATCGGCATCTGCAACACCTGGTCGGAGCTGACCCCGTGCAACGCGCATTTCCGCCAGATCGCCGAGCACGTCAAACGCGGCGTGATCGAAGCCGGTGGCTTTCCGGTGGAATTTCCGGTGTTCTCCAACGGCGAATCGAACCTGCGCCCTACCGCCATGCTCACGCGCAACCTGGCGAGCATGGACGTGGAAGAAGCGATTCGCGGCAACCCGATCGATGGCGTGGTGCTGCTGACCGGCTGCGACAAAACCACTCCGGCGCTGCTGATGGGCGCCGCCAGTTGTGATGTGCCGGCGATCGTCGTCACCGGCGGGCCGATGCTCAACGGCAAGCACAAGGGCCAGGACATCGGCTCGGGCACGGTGGTGTGGCAGCTCAGCGAACAGGTCAAGGCCGGCACCATCACCCTGGATGATTTCCTCGCGGCCGAAGGCGGCATGTCGCGCTCGGCGGGTACCTGCAACACCATGGGCACCGCGTCGACCATGGCCTGCATGGCCGAAGCGCTGGGCACCTCCCTGCCGCACAACGCGGCGATTCCGGCGGTGGATGCGCGGCGTTATGTGCTGGCGCATATGTCCGGCATGCGCGCGGTGGAGATGGTGCGCGAAGATTTGAAACTGTCGAAGATTCTCACCAAAGAAGCGTTTGAAAACGCGATTCGCGTCAACGCGGCCATCGGCGGCTCGACCAACGCGGTGATTCACCTCAAAGCCATCGCCGGGCGCATCGGCGTCGAGCTCGACCTGGATGACTGGACGCGCATCGGCCGTGGCATGCCGACCATTGTCGATTTGCAGCCGTCGGGGCGCTTCCTGATGGAGGAGTTCTACTACGCCGGTGGCCTGCCCGCCGTGTTGCGCCGTCTCGGTGAAGCCAACCTGATCCCGCACCCGAATGCCTTGACCGTCAACGGCAAGTCGTTGGGCGAAAACACCAAGGACTCGCCGATCTACGGCCAGGATGAGGTGATCCGCACCCTCGACAACCCGATCCGCGCCGACGGCGGCATTTGCGTACTGCGCGGCAACCTGGCGCCACTCGGTGCGGTGCTCAAGCCATCGGCCGCCAGTGCCGAGCTGATGCAGCACCGTGGCCGCGCGGTGGTGTTCGAAAACTTCGACATGTACAAGGCACGCATCAACGACCCGGAGCTGGACGTGGACGCCAACTCGATCCTGGTCATGAAAAACTGCGGGCCCAAGGGTTACCCGGGCATGGCTGAAGTGGGCAACATGGGCCTGCCGGCCAAGTTGCTGGCCCAGGGCGTGACCGACATGGTGCGCATTTCCGATGCGCGCATGAGCGGCACGGCGTACGGCACGGTGGTGTTGCACGTGGCGCCGGAAGCGGCGGCCGGCGGGCCGTTGGCTGCGGTGAAGGAAGGCGACTGGATTGAGCTCGACTGCGCCAACGGCCGCCTGCACCTGGACATCCCCGACGCAGAGCTGGCAGCGCGCATGGCCGACCTGGCGCCACCTGAAAAACTCATCGTCGGCGGCTATCGCCAGCTGTACATCGACCATGTGCTGCAGGCTGACCAGGGCTGCGACTTCGACTTCCTGGTGGGTTGCCGAGGGGCTGAAGTCCCACGGCATTCCCACTAATTGGGATGCTATGATGCCGCGAATCTAAGTCAGAGCCTGCCCGTCGTTATGGATCACCAGCCGCCCAAGCCGCGCAAGAGCCAGCATGCCCAGATCGTTCAAGACCTGGGCATGCACATCGTTTCCGGCCGCTTCAAGCCCGAAGAACGTCTGCCCATGGAGGCCACGCTCTGCGAGGAATACAAGGTCAGCCGTTCGGTGCTCCGCGAGGCGACGCGGGTGCTCAGCGCCAAGGGCCTGGTGTATTCCAAGCCGCGCGTGGGCGCGGTGGTGCGGCCACGCTTGAAATGGCACCTGCTCGACCCGGACGTGCTGTCCTGGTTGATGCAGTCCACGCCCCACAGTGAATTCTTCAATACCCTGGCCGGGGTGCGGCGCATTCTCGAACCGGAGATCGCCGCCATGGCCGCGACCACCGCCACCGATGAAGACATCGCCATCATCGAACACGCCTACCAGGGCATGGAAACCGCCAAGACCCACGAAGAACTGTTGCAGGCCGACCTGGATTTTCACCGTGCGATTGCCGACGCCACGCGCAACGACCTGCTCGCCTACATGTGCAACATGCTGTCGCTGCCGTTGCGTGAATCGATCAACATCACCAACCGCCGCCCGGATATCCAGGGGTTGAGCCTGCCCCGGCACAAGGCGATTCTGACCGCGATAAAAAACCGTGACGCGCTGGGCGCACGGCATGCCTCGCTGGTGCAACTGGATGACACCCGCGTGGCGCTGGATACGGTGATGAATGTGTTGACGCCGTTGTAGCGCGTCCGGGGTGTAAACGGGATCAAATGTGGGAGGGGGCTTGCCCCCGATGGCGGTGGGTCAGCGGCAACAGAGCTGGCTGACATACCGCATCGGGGGCAAGCCCCCTCCCACATTTGGACTGTGTACAGCGTCAGAGGGTGTAGGCGATGCCCACCTGCACCGTGCGCGGCTCGCCCGGGTAGGCGTAGAAGTTCAGGAACGAGCCCTCTTCGTATTCACGGTTGAACAGGTTCTTCACATCCAGGTTGAGCCGCACGTTCTCGTTGACCTTGTAGTAACCGAGCAGGTCGACCACCGTGTAAGCGTCCATGGTGAAGGTGGAATTGGCGGTCTGCCCGGCACGATCAGCCACGTATTTGCCACCGGCGCCAAGGCCCAGGCCCTTGAGTGCGCCATCCTGGAACTCGTACACGTTGAGCAGGCTGAAACTGTTGCGCGGGATGTTGGCCTGACGCGTTCCGGTACGCACCGTCGTGTCCTTGGTAACGGCGGCATCCACATAGGCATAGCCGCCGATCATCCGCCATTCAGGCGTCAGGTTGCCGGCCACGTTCAGGTCGAAACCACGGCTGCGCACCTCGCCGGTCGCGACCTTGAAATCGGCGTTGAGCGGGTCGACACCCTGGACGTTCTTCTTTTCGATCTGGTAGATCGCCGCGTCGACGCTCAGCTGTTTATCCAGCGCTTCCCATTTCACGCCCATCTCATAGGACTTGCCTTTCTCCGGCTCGAACCCGCCACCTTGACGGCTGGCACCGGTGTTCGGCTTGAAGGAGCGGGCGGCATCGGCGTAGAGCGCGACGGTGTCGGTGAGGTCATACATCACGCCGACGCGCGGGGTGACGGCGTTGTCGGCTGCGTTCCAGGGTTTGACGCCCGACACGTAGGATTCGTACTGGTGCTCGAAGCGCTCAAGGCGTGCGCCGGCGAGGACTTTCAAACGCTCGGTCAGCGCCACCTGGTCCTGGACGAAGACCGCATAGGTCTTGAGGTTTTCTTTATCGTGGGTCGGCGTGCGGGTCAACGCCGGACGTGGCTGGCCATAGACCGGGTTGAAGATATCGATCGGGAAAGCAGCGCTGGAACGTTGGATGATCGACTTGTAATCGTAATCTTCGTATTCGATGCCTGTGAGCAAGGTGTGGTCGAGGCCACCGGTGGAGAAATGCCCGGTAAGGTTGAGCTGATAATCCTTGTCGGTCCATTCCAGCTTGCGGTAGTTGAAGTTGCGCTGCAGGGTGCGGCCGTCAGCGCCGAGGCTGCTCGCGTTATTGGCCTCCACGCCATCGCCCTTCATCGTGCCGTCCAGCCACTGGAACCCACCGCCCAGGGTCCAGTTGTCGTTGAGCAGATGCTCGAAGCGCAACTGGGCCGTGTTGTTATCGTTGTGCAGGTCACCGGCGTACTTTTCACCCCAGAAGGTGTCGCGCGACGGCGTGCCGCGCTGGTTGGCAAAGCGGGTCAGGCCGCGATCCAGCGGGTGGTTGTTGCGTATGAAGTCGCCTTCGAAGATCACCTTGGTCTCATCGGTCGCTTGCCAGGTCAGCACCGGGGCCACGCCGTAGCGTTCTGTGGAGACATGGTCGCGGAACGTATCGCCGCCCTCGCCCACCACATTCAGGCGATAGGCCAGGCGGCCTTCTTCATCCAGCGGGCCGGACGCATCCAGGGTGCCGCGCTTCATGCCTTGATCATCCAGTTGGCTGCCCAGTGTGACCGTGCGCTCGGCCAACGGCTGCTTGGACACCACGTTGAAGGTGCCGCCGGGATCGCCCCGGCCGTAGAGCATGGTCGCCGGGCCACGCAACACTTCAAGACGTTCGATCGTGTTGGCGTCGGGCATGGCCGGGTAGCCGCGGTTCACGGGGAAACCGTTGCGATAGAACTCTGCAGTGGTAAAACCGCGCACGGTGAAATTGGTGAGGCCCTGGCCGCCGAAGTTATTCGCCCGGCCCACCCCGCCCGCGTAATCGAGCGCATCTTGCAGACGCGTCGCACCGATGTCCTCGACCACGTCTTTGGAGACCACGGTGATGGACTGCGGTGTTTCATGGATGGATGTATCGGTACGCGTCGCACTGGCTGAACGTGTGGCGTGGTAGCCCTTGACCGGTCCTTGAGCCGTCTCGAAATCCGCCGTGCCGGTCACAGTGGTCGCTTGCAACTCAAGGCTGGTTTTTTCGGTGGGGGCACTATCTGCCCAACTGAACGGGGAAAACGCCTGCAGCACACAGATGGAAATCAGGGTACGACGCATGAATGTTGAACCTAGTGAATGAGCCAGATGGGGCGGCAAACCTGCCAAGAATTCGCCGCGCATCATATATCAATGCATTCTCGTTTGATATCCGTTCTCATTTGTTATTTTTCGTGTATCAGCTTTGTACGAAGTGGCGCGGATTGTCTGATGGATGAAAAACAAATGTGGGAGGGGGCTTGCCCCCGATGGCGGTGTATCAGTCAAAAATATTGAGACTGAGCCACTGCTACCGGGGGCAAGCCCCCTCCCACATTTAGATATGCGCAAAAACGCTTTTTACTGGCCTCAGCGATAGCGCTCCAACCAATGCGCGTAAGGCGCCGGCAAGGTCCAGGACGACTTTTCCACGCCCAGTTCCTTGGCCGCAAAGTACGCCCAATGCGGATCGGCCAGGTGCGCACGGCCCACCGACACCAGGTCAAGATGCCCGGCCTGCAGCGCGCCTTCGGCCAGTTGCGGCGTACCAAAGCCCCACGCCGACGTCACCGGAATACCCGCTTCGCGGCGCACACGTTCGGCGATCGGGCCCAGGAAGGCCGGGCCCCACGGGATGTTGGTGTCGGGAATGGTGAACCCGACGCTGACGCTCAGCAGGTCCAGACCACCGGCCTTGAAACGGCGGGCCAGTTCGATGGACTCGGTGAGGGTCTGCTCATCGCGACCGTCGTATTCGATCACACCGAAGCGTGCGGTAAGCGGCAGGTTTTCCGGCCAGACTTCGCGCACGGCGGCCAGGGTTTCCAGGAGGAAGCGGCTGCGGTTGTCGAAGCTGCCACCGTAGGCGTCGGTGCGCTGGTTGGTGTGTTCGGAAAAAAAGCTCTGGCCCAGGTAGCCATGGGCGAAGTGCAGTTCGATCCACTCAAAACCGGCATCACGGGCGCGACGGGCGGCGTCGACGAAATCCTGCCGGACCCGGGCGATATCGTCCAGGGTCATGGCACGCGGCACCTTGGGCAGGTTCTCGCCGAACGCAATCGCCGACGGAGCGATGGTTTCCCAGCTACGGGGATCGGACGCAGGGATGTGGTCGTCGCCTTCCCATGGACGGTTGGCGCTGGCTTTGCGACCGGCGTGGGCGATCTGGATACCCGGTACGGAGCCCGCCGCCTTGATGGCCTTGACCATGGGCACGAACGCCTGGGCATGGGCATCGCTCCAGATACCGGCGCAGCCTGGGGTGATACGCCCCTCAGGCGAGACGGCGGTGGCCTCGACCACCAGCAGGCCGGCACCGCCACGGGCCATGCTGGCCAAGTGCACGTGGTGCCAGTCATTGACCATGCCGTCGTCGGCCCTGTATTGGCACATCGGTGGGATGGCGATGCGATTGCGCAGGGTAACGTCTTTGAGTTTGAACGGTTCGAATAATGCGGACATCAGATACTCCGAGGGAAAGGTGGTTGATTCGATAGTTCGATGGTAATCGAACTATGGTGTTCAGTGCTACCCCCCTGTTATGATTTGCTCCATGCGCGCATTCAAACACCCTACCCTGCAAGAACTCACGCTGGAGCGTCTGCTTTACGCCCTCAGCGACCCCGTGCGCCTGGAAATCGTGCGCTGCCTGGCCGACGTGCCCGAAGCCACCTGTGGTGAACTGGACGGTGGGCGACCCAAATCCAGCGTGTCCCACCACTTCAGGGTACTGCGCGACGCCGGCCTGGTGAACACGCGCAATGTGGGCACCACCCACATGAACTCATTGCGCCGTGATGAGCTCGAGGAGCGTTTCCCCGGGTTGCTGGCCAGCGTACTGGCCCAGCGCTGAATCACGCCGGCTGCGCTTCAGGCCGCGACGGGCCGCAGCGGCGCGCCATCGAGATGCACACAGTCCTTGCCATTGCGCTTGGCGCCATACAGGTTCTTGTCGGCGATCTTGAGTACCATCGACAGTTCGTCACCTGAGGCAAAGCGCGCCATGCCGGCACTGCACGTATAGTTGTGCGGGGCCGCGACGCTGCAACGGATCGCCTGCAGCAAATCCAGCACAAACTCGCAGGCAAACGCCGGGTCATCGCCCTGCAACAGCACGCCGAACTCTTCCCCGCCGATCCTTCCAAAGCTGAAGCTGCCTTTGGCGTTTTTCAGGCAGAGCGCCATGGCGCGCAGAATCTTGTCCCCAACGTCGTGGCCATACCGGTCGTTCATCGCCTTGAAACTGTCGATATCGAGCATGATGAAATAGCCACCGTGGCCGCTGTCGAGCAGCTTTTCGAAGCTCTGCATGAACGCGCGCCGGTTGAGGATAGACGTCAGGTAATCGGTCTCGGCCAAGGCGCGAAACTCACTTTCCACCAGCAACACCGAACGCAGGTTCTTCAGGTACGAGTAACTGAGGATAAAACCGATCGACACCGACGAGGCGCAAAATATCAACAGATAGCCTTGGGTTGCGGCATACAGCTCGGCCTGCATGGGCGACCACAGGATGAGCCACACCGACAGCGCGCCGACCAGATAGTCCTGAACGCTGATAAACAGGATGGCGCTGCCGACCACCAGGGTGACCGCCAAAGGCAAGCCATAGATACGCAATTGCGGATTCAAGTGAATCACATAGGCAAACCCCACTGACAACAGCACGATGTAGGTCACCCCCAGAAAGCGCCACAGTAGAAAATTAGTCGTCAGCGAATGAACACGGCAAACAAGCAACAGGGCAAGGGTGACACTCAACATATACAGGTCCAACAGCGTTGCCTGCATCCAACCGATACCTGTCCAGGCAATGATGCCTATCCATTCGGCTTGCGTGACCGCAGGCGACAACAACCTGCGCATCCTGGGTCTTAACTTCAAGTGAGCCGGCATCCTTACGCTCCCATTTCAATAGCATGCAGGCCCACCGCAAATGAAAAGGCCATGAACCGCTTTACCAGGCTGACGAAGGGTGGCAGCACTTCCAGGCGGGTCTTGGAGTGCGCTTTGAAATAGCCCTTTTCAACGCCCTCCTGAACCATTCGGATAATGTGGGTCTTGGACACCGAAAGTTGCTTGGCCAAGGCAAGATAAGACGATGACCTGAACGTTGCCCGATCATTTTCCGGCGCAAAGGCGTCGTTATAAATGGCCAGCATCAACAGGTGCCCGGCGTCTCTTTTCACCAGCCAGTAACACTCGGGCAGCAATACATCGACCGTCAGGTCGGCGTCGAGAATGATGGCAAAGCCCCTGAAGTAGAGGGCCAGGAAGCCGCGATCATCCAGCTCGCGCATTTTCCGGAATATCGCCCGGTCAGGGTACAGCCGCGCCAACGACTCGGTAAGCGAGTTCAACATCAAGCGTGCTTCACGGCAGGCTTCATCCGAGGGCGCATACACTCGGAAACGACTGTCTTCCGGGTGCGGCGCCACCTCCATAAAGCCCAGCGCCCGTAATAACAGAAACATTGATTCCAGGCTGTTTTTTGAACAATACCTGCGCGTCACGCACAGGGTTTTAACTTCGGACAACAACGGTAACGGTGTGGCGAAGTACTCACTCAATAACGCAAACGACACCATCAGACGACTGTATTTAAGTGCACTCTTATAGAAAAACGGTCGTCTGGAATAGGGCACGAGCAGCACGTGGTAATGCGCTCTCAAGCACGATTCAAAATCCTTATGACGTTCGATTGCTTGCGCGGTACTCCACATAGCCGACTTCAACGAACTGACATGCATGAAAGAGCCCTGATCATCCAACTTGATTCCTGATCTCAGCTACGAAATCCCTGCAGCCCGGCCCCAAAACAAATCACGTGGTAAACCCTGCGGTTAATGGCTTTTTGCCTCGAACGCAATGTACAGCGATTGCTGCGCAAGACGTCATCAGTACCAAAGTTGTTCCAGTTTCCCCGGTGCCCCCTGCCATCGGCAGTTCGAAGACACTTCCTGTTACATCCACCCTGGCGTCGCGCTAAAACATCCAACCAGGTCTCGTTGGGCGAACCTTCATCCGCCTGCGGCGTCGTAACCTGGCATTGTCGCCAAACGCACGCGCGAGGTTCTCGTTTGAAAGCTGCCCTTCTCAAGAAATACCGCCTGATCATCAAGACCATGGGCTATGTGGGCTGGGCCCTGTTCTGGCTGTTGTTGTGGGATATCGCCGTCACGGTGGATTTCATGCTGTTCCTCAACTCCAAGATCAACCTGCCGCTGATGCCCCTGACCTTGCTGGGTTCGGCGCTGGTGGTGCTGATCAGCTTTCGTAACAGCAGCGCCTACAACCGCTGGTGGGAAGCGCGCACTTTATGGGGCTCGATGGTCAACAACTCGCGCAGTTTCGCGCGCCAGGTGCTGACCCTGCTGGACGACCCCGACAGCGAAGTGAACCCGATCAAATCGACCCTGCTGCGCCGTCATGTGGCCTATGTGAATTGCCTGGCCGCGCACCTCAAGGGCGAGCCCTGCCCGGAGGAAGTGCGCGCGTTCATCCCTGACGAGGAATTCGCGCGCAATGGCGCCACCAACAACTTCGCCAACGACATCCTGACCGGCTCGGCCGCCTTGCTCGCCCGGGAATACAAGGCCGGTCACCTGGACAGCATCCGCCTGGCGCGGCTGGAGTCGACCCTGGTGGACCTGTCCAATGCCCAGGGCGGCATGGAGCGCATCGCCAACACGCCGCTGCCCTACCCCTACGTGTATTTCCCCCGGCTGTTCATTTCGCTGTTCTGCCTGATCGTACCGGTGGGCCTGGTGGAATCCCTCGGCTGGTTCACCCCGTTGGCCTCTACGGTGGTGGGCTTCATGCTGCTGGCGATCGAACGCATCGGCACCGACCTGCAAAGCCCGTTTCGCTCCAGCGAACATCAGATCCAAATGGAAGCCATCTGCGAAACCATCGAGAAAAACCTGCAGTCCATGCGCCGTGACGCCCTGGCCGGCGATCAAATCGGCTGAGTCCCCGCCCTTCCCCCTCAAGTGCCGGCGCCCTCGGTCGATAAACCGAGGGTACGCATGGCCTCGGCCCCATAACAACGCATGCGACGCTTAGCACGACCGTTTCCCCCTTGCCAAAACTATAAATACCCGCGGGTGAAGTCATGAATATCAAGCAGAAGCTGACATGGGCGTTTGCGGCCATCGCGTGCGTGCCGGTCATCCTGGTCGCCGTTATTGTGGTGTTGAATGTGCGCGAAGGCGCCCTTGCCAACTTTCTCGACAGCAGCGGTCGCGAGATCCGCCAGATCGACAATGGCATGAAGCAGTTTTTCGACGGCATCAGCCAGAACGTGGAATTCGTGGCCAAGGACCCGCGCGTTGTTGCGGCCAAGGACCTGAAAAGCTACGCCGGCGCGGATGGGGCGAAAATCCCCCTCACACCGACCAATATCGAGCTGCTGGCGATATTCGACCAGTTCGCCAAAAGCCATCCCAGCACCGCCTACCTGTCCCTGGGCCTGCGCGATGGCGGCTACGCCAGCTGGCCGGACGACACCAAGCTGAACAACTACGACCCACGCGTGCGCCCCTGGTACCAGGCCGGCGTCGCTGCCCCGGGCAAGACCGTGCGCACCGGTGCCTACTACTGGGCGCCGGACGATGTGGTGCTGATCGGTACCGTGCGCGCCGTCGCCGATGCCACGGGCAATATCCTCGGCGTGGTCGGCCTGGACGTGTCGCTCAAGCAACTCACTGAACTGGTACGCACCATCAAGCTGGGCGACAGCGGCTACTTGATGCTGGTGGAAGACAACGGCAACGTGCTGGTAGACCCCAGCGATGCCAAGCACAACTTCAAGCCCCTGGCCGACCTGGGCCCCAACTACGCCGAACTGGCCAAGGGCGGCGACGGCGTGACTCAGGTCGACATCGACGGCGTGGCCTACATGGCCAACGTGGTCAGCTCCAAAGACCTGGGCTGGCGCTTTATCGGCCTGATCAAGCGCGATGAAGTAATGGCCGGCGCCACCCGCCTGACCTGGTTGATCGCGGCCATCGCCGCGGTATTGGCCGTCGTGTTCGCCATTGTCGGCGCCAGTTTTGCCCGCGTGATCGTGCGCCCGATTAGCGGCGTGGCCGACGGCCTGCAGGAAATCGCCGAAGGTGAAGGCGACCTCACGCGCCAGCTCAAGGTGCAGGGCAAGGACGAAACCGCCATCCTCGCCGGCTGGTTCAACCAGTTCCTGGGCATGATTGCCCAACTGGTGCAACGCATCGGCAACGCGTCCTCGGACCTGCAAACCGCCGCCGCCGACACCAGCGAAGTGGCCAGTAACATGAACCAGGCCGCCGGTCGCCAACGCGAAGCGGTGGAACTGGTGAGCACCGCCTTCAACGAGATGGTGGCAACCGCCAATGAAGTGGCCCGTTCCTGCAGCGCCGCTGCGGTGAGTGCCGACGAAGGCTATCGCGACGTACACAACGGCCAGCAGCACATCGGCGAAGCCACCGGCAGCGTGCTCAAGCTCAGCGAAGACTTGCAGAAGTCGACCCAGACCATGCAGTTGCTGGAGCAGGACAGCCAGAACATCAACACCATCCTCGACACCATCCGTTCGATTGCCGAACAGACCAACCTGTTGGCGCTCAACGCCGCGATCGAGGCGGCTCGCGCCGGCGACCAGGGCCGTGGTTTCGCGGTAGTGGCCGACGAAGTCCGCGCCCTGGCTCGACGCACCGCCGACTCCACCGGCGAGATCGACAGCCTGCTGGGCAATCTTGCCCGCCGCACCCAGGAAGTCACCCAACAGATGCAAGGCAGTTTGCTGGTGTCGCACACCAGCGTGGAGCGTATCCAGCAGGCCCGCGACAGCTTCGAAAAGATCCGTGGCTCGGTGGACTCGATTCGCGACCAGAACACCCAGATCGCCACGGCCGCCGAAGAACAGCACCAGGTGGCCGAAGAGATCAACCGGCACATCGCGCAGATCCATGCCGATGCGCAGCTGGTTGAAGAGTTTGCGCATACGGCGCAGACCGGCTCGGGGCGTTTGACCGACATTTCCGGTCAGCTCAACGGTCTGGTGGGCCGCTTCAAGTTCTGACGTCCTCTCCCAAAGCAGGCGGTGAGCCCTTCACCGCCTGATCGCTGCACCCCTTCCCCCCTCAAGCACTGCCAGCGGGCAACTGTAGGAGCGAGCTTGCTCGCGAAAAACTTCAACGATAACGCGTGCTTCCTGAATGAACGCGGCGCCTGTGAGTTTTTCGCGAGCACGCTCGCTCCTACAGCTATTGCGCTTCTCGTATTATGGTATACCATCATACGCAGACCCTCACTTAGACGGAGCAGCCCATGAGTTTCGAAATCCGCAAGATCGTCAGTTATGTAGAAGAGACCTTTATCGAGGGCGGCAAAGCCTCCGACACGCCCGTGAAAATGGTCGGCCTGGCCGTGGTGCTGAAAAACCCCTGGCTGGGTCGTGGTTTCGTCGAAGACCTGAAGCCGGAAATTCGTGCCAACTGCTCCGACCTCGGCGCGCTGATGGTCGAGCGCCTGGTCGCCATCATCGGCGGCGCCGAGAACATCGAGGCCTACGGCAAAGCGGCCGTGGTGGGTGCCGATGGCGAGATCGAACACGCGAGCGCGATCATCCATACCCTGCGCTTCGGCAACCACTACCGTGAAGCGGTCAAGGCCAAGAGCTACCTGAGCTTCACCAACAAGCGCGGCGGCCCGGGCACCTCGATCCAGATTCCGATGATGCACAAGGACGACGAAGGCCTGCGCTCGCACTACATCACCCTGGAAATGCAGATCGAGGACGCGCCGCGCGCCGACGAAATCGTCGTCGTGCTGGGCTGCGCCGATGGCGGTCGCCTGCACCCACGGATCGGCAACCGTTACATCGACCTGGAAGAGCTGGCGGCTGAACAAGCCCAGTAAGCAACACCGGCCATGACAAAAAGCATGCAGGAGCGCTCCATGATTCGGCTCACCGCTGAACGCACCCCGGCCGGCACCAGTTACCTGGCGACCGGCCAAGGCCAGCCTGTGGTTTTGATCCACGGCGTGGGCCTGAACAAAGAAATGTGGGGCGGGCAAGTCGTTGGCCTGGCCACGAAATACCATGTGATCAGCTATGACATGCTCGGCCATGGCGCCAGCCCGCGCCCGGCCGCCGGCACGCCGTTGCTCGGCTATGCGGACCAGTTGCTGGAGCTGCTCGAGCACCTGCAAGTGCCCCAGGCCACGGTGATCGGGTTCTCCATGGGCGGTTTGGTCGCACGGGCGTTTGCCCTGCACTACCCCGACCGCCTCAAAAGCCTGGTGGTGCTCAACAGTGTGTTCAACCGCAGCCCCGAGCAGCGTGCCGGCGTCATCGCGCGCACGGCCCAGGCCGCCGAGCACGGGCCGGATGCGAACGCGCAAGCGGCGCTGTCGCGCTGGTTCAGCCCTGAATACCAGGCGGCCAACCCGGCGCAGATCGCCGCGCTGCGCCAGACCCTGGCGGGCAACGATCCCCAGGGCTACCTCACCACCTACGAGCTGTTTGCGACCCAGGACATGTACCGCGCCGACGACCTCAAGGGCCTGCGCGTGCCCACCCTGGTCGCCACCGGCGAACTGGACCCCGGCTCGACGCCGGAAATGGCCCGGCAACTGGCCGACTGTATTCCCGGCGCCACGGTTGCGGTGCTGGCCGAGCAACGGCATATGATGCCGGTCGAATCACCGCGCCTGGTCAACAGCCTGCTGCTGGGGTTCCTCGACACCGTGTACACCCAAAATAATCCAATAAAGGGGATCGTTGCATGACACTCGCACGCTTCCAGATGTGCATCGGCGGTGAATGGGTCGATGCCCTGTCCGGCAAGACTTTCGACAGCCTCAACCCGGCCCTGGCCGAACCCTGGGCGCAATTGCCCGATGCCGATGAAGCCGACGTGGACCGCGCCGTACAGGCCGCACAAACGGCTTTTGGGAGCCCGGCCTGGCGTGGCCTCAGCGCCACCGCACGGGGCAAACTGCTGCGCCGCCTGGGTGACTTGATCGCCCAGAACACCGAACAACTGGCGCAGTTGGAAAGCCGCGACAATGGCAAGCTGATCCGCGAGACCCGCGGCCAGGTCAGCTACCTGCCGGAGTTCTTCCACTACACCGCAGGCCTGGCCGACAAGCTCGAAGGCGGCACTTTGCCGCTGGACAAGCCGGACCTGTTCGCCTACACGGTCCACGAAGCCATCGGCGTGGTCGCCGCGATCATTCCGTGGAACAGCCCGCTGTACCTGACGGCGATCAAGCTCGCGCCGGCCCTCGCGGCAGGCAATACCATCGTGATCAAGCCCTCGGAACACGCTTCGGCGACTGTCCTGGAACTGGCGCGCCTGGCCCTCGAAGCCGGCATTCCACCGGGCGTGGTCAACGTGGTGACCGGCTACGGCCCAAGTACCGGCGCCGCCCTCACCCGTCACCCACTGGTGCGCAAAATCGCCTTCACCGGCGGCGCGGCCACCGCTCGGCATGTGGTGCGCAGCAGCGCGGAGAACTTCGCCAAGCTGTCGCTGGAGCTGGGTGGCAAGTCACCGAATATCATTTTTGCCGACGCCGACCTCGACAGCGCCATCAACGGTGCGATTGCCGGGATCTTCGCGGCGTCCGGCCAGAGCTGCGTGTCCGGGTCGCGCCTGCTGGTGCAGGATGACATCTACGACGAGTTCGTCGAGCGCCTGGTGCAGCGCGCCGAACGCATCCGCATCGGCAATCCCCTGGACGATGCCAGCGAGATGGGCCCCATGGCCACCGCCCAGCAACTGGCCGTGGTCGAAGGCCTGGTGGCGGATGCCATCGCCGAAGGCGCACGCCTGCGCACCGGTGGCAAGCGCCCGCAGCACCTCGGTGAAGGCTGGTTCTATGAGCCGACGCTGTTCGAGTGCGACGCCAACTCAATGAAAATCATGCAGGAAGAAGTGTTCGGCCCGGTGGCTTCGGTGATCCGTTTCAAGGACGAAGCCCAAGCGCTGGCGATTGCCAACGACTCCCAGTTCGGCCTCGCCGCCGGCATCTGGACCCGCGACCTGGGCCGCGCCCATCGACTGGCCCGCGACGTGCGCTCGGGGATTATCTGGGTCAACACCTACCGCGCCGTCTCGGCCATGGCGCCCATCGGCGGCTTCAAGAACAGCGGCTACGGACGCGAAAGCGGCATCGATTCGGTGCTGGCCTATACCGAGCTGAAGACGGTGTGGATCAACCTGTCCCAGGCGCCCATGCCTGATCCCTTTGTGATGCGTTAAGAGGCCACACCCATGATCGAACCCGGCATTTACAAAGACGTCATGAGCTCGTTTCCTTCGGGCGTCACGGTGGTCACCACCCTCGACCCGGACGGCGGCATCGTCGGCATTACCGCCAGCGCATTCAGTGCGCTGTCGATCGACCCGGCCCTGGTGCTGTTCTGCCCCAACTACGCGTCGGACACCTACCCGATCCTGCGCGACAGCAAACGCTTTGCGATCCACCTGCTGTCCGCCGGCCAGACCGCCGAAGCCTATGCCTTCGCCAGCAAAGGCAAGGAAAAGGCCAAGGGCATCGAGTGGCACCTCAGCGACTTGGGCAACCCGCTGCTGGCCAACGCCACGGCCATCATCGAGTGCGAGTTGTGGCGCGAATACGACGGCGGTGACCACGCGATCATTGTCGGCGCGGTGAAGAACCTGATCCTGCCCACACAGCCGGTCACGCCGATGATCTATCACAAAGGCAAGCTCGGCGCGCTGCCGACCCTGGCCTGAGGAGCACTGAACCATGAGCAACGACAAGTATGAACAAGGCCTGAAAATCCGTACGCAAGTCTTGGGTGAAGCCTACGTACAGCGTTCAATCGACAACGCCGACGACTTCACGCGACCGCTGCAGGAGATGGTCACCGAGTACTGCTGGGGCCATGTGTGGGGCCGGGAGGGTTTGTCGCTTAAAGAACGCAGCATGATAAACTTGGCAATGATTTCGGCCCTCAATCGGCCTCACGAACTCAAGCTGCACGTGCGCGGCGCCTTGCGCAACGGGCTGAGTCGTGAACAAATACGCGAAATTCTGCTTCAGGTCGGCATTTACTGCGGGGTTCCCGCCGCCGTGGACAGCTTCAGGCTGGCCCGTGAAGCCTTCGCCGAAGCCGATGCCGAGGCCTCCAGTTAACCGCCACATTCAGAGCAAACCCCATGAAACGCGCGCCCCTCGACGACAGCTTCAAGGTCAATCACAACCCGATCACCCTGCGCGAAATCGTGCTGGAGAAACTGCGCAGCGCCATCATGAATTTCCAGCTGCTGCCCGGTGACCGCCTGGTGGAGCGCGACCTGTGCGACCGCCTTGGCGTCAGCCGCACGTCGGTGCGCGAAGCCTTGCGCCACCTGGAATCCGAAGGCCTGGTGGAATTCGCCGATGCCAAGGGCCCGCAGGTGGCGATCATCACCCTGGCCGATGCCGTCGATATCTATGAACTGCGCTGCGTGCTCGAAGGCTTGATCGTGCAGCTGTTCACCCTGCGCGCCAAGGCCAAGGACATCAAGGCCCTGGAAAAAGCCCTGGAGGAAAACCGCAAGGCCCTCAAGGAAGGCGAACTGCAGCAAGTGATCGACTCCGTGCAGGGCTTTTACGATGTGTTGCTCGAAGGCTGCGGCAACCACGTGGCCGCCACTCAGTTGCGCCAGTTGCAGGCGCGTATCAGCTATCTGCGCGCGACGTCGGTGTCCCAGCAGAACCGGCGTGGCGCCAGCAACCAGGAAATGGAGCGCATGGTCCAGGCGATCAAGAGCGGCGACCCCCTCGCCGCCCACCAGGCCTGCGTCGATCACGTACGTGCCGCGGCAGCCGTGGCCCTGGATTACCTCAAGCGCAAACAGGAAGAAACCGGCAAGCTCCCCGAGATCACCCTGCCCATCGCGCTCAAAGAACCGCGCATAGGTCACTGACCGTGCCCGGCCCCAGCTTCTGCCCGACCTGCGGCGGCCATGACCTCGGTCACCAACTGCCACCGGGCGACACCCACGAGCGCCTGATGTGCCGGGGCTGCGGCTACATCCACTACATCAACCCCAAGATCATCGCCGGCTGCATCATCGAGCAGGACGGCAAATACCTGCTGTGCCAGCGCGCAATCCCCCCGCGCCCCGGCACCTGGACGCTGCCGGCGGGCTTCATGGAAGGGGGCGAAACCACCGAAGAAGCGGCGTTGCGCGAAGTCTGGGAAGAGACCGGCGTGCGCGCCGAAATCGTGTCGCCCTACTCGATTTTCAGCGTGCCGAAGATCAGCGAGGTGTACATCATCTTCCGCGCCATCGCGCTGGAGATCACCGGCCAGTTCGGCCCGGAAACCCTGGCCTACACCTTCTTCGCCCCCGAGGACATCCCCTGGGACAGCATCTACTACCCGGCGATCCGGCAGATTCTGGAGCGCTATATCGAAGAGCGCCAGGCGGGGGTGTATGGCATTTACATGGGGAATGATGACAGCGGCAAGATTCACTTCATACGCTGATCTTTGGGCCAAACCTTGTCTCAACTCGGCAGGGGCGGTGCGGCGATTCGTTTTGCTTTCGATAACGGCATCAAAAAAAGAGATCACCGCCCTACGCTATACCGGAGCCGCTTTAGGGACTTTCAATGTGCGCCTGGCGATGAAAATTGCCAGCAACGCCAAACTGAAGGTTACCCAGGCCATCAAACTTATACCCCCTTCAAATGCTCGTGTGGCGTTGTACATCACCTCGTCGCCTTGACTTCCAGTCAATGTTGCCGATATCGCGTGGGCACCTGCCAGTGTTTCACTGGCCAGGTGCATTTGCAGCGGTGTCAGGAAGTCCGGCAACTGTAGCGTGCTGCGGTAGGTCGCAGTGACAACGCCGCCGAGTACGGTGGTACCGAGTACGACGCCCACTTCATAGGCGGTCTCGCTGATGGCTGAAGCCGCTCCAGCTTTGGTGGAGGGCACGGCCGATAAAATCACGTCGTTAGATACCGTAGCGATGGCGCCAACTCCGATGTTCAACAACGCAAATGCCATCACCAATATCGTCAGGCTGCTACCAATGCCGGCAACCAGCAAAAAGGCTGCAGCAGTAAAAGCCAACAAAATTGGAATCAAAACAATGACCGATACTCGCTGGGCGACCGGTACTATCACCAGGCCCACGACGATAGCCATCACCTGGCCTGGTATCAGCGCCAGGCTGGCGCTGAGGGGAGACATCCGCAGGGCGATTTGCAGAAACTGAGTGGAAAAAAACACAAAACCGATCAGAAACGCCAGACTCATCAGGTTGATGGTCACCGCCCCACTGAACATCTTGTTGCGAAACAGGCCCAGGTCCATCAATGGTGTTGGCAAGCGCAGTTGCCTGCGCACGAATAACCAGCCGATGACGAGAGCGACACTGAAGGCCACCAGTGCCCACACATCCGGACCAACACTGGCGACGTGCTTGATGCTGTAAACCAGCGCACCGAGGGCCACCATCGATTGCACAATACTTACGGCATCCATTGCTCCCGACGCATCCGGTTCAGACTCGGGTAACAGCAAAGGCCCGAGGATCAATAATGGCACCAGCACCGGCACCGCCAGCAGAAAAATCGATCCCCAACTGAAAAACTCCAGCAGCACGCCGCCGATCAAAGGCCCAAGTGCAGAACCGACCGTCAAGGTCGTTGCCCAAATAGCCACCGCAAGCCGCCGCTCTTCCCGGTCTTCGAAGAGTGAGCGGATCAACGCTAATGTTGAAGGCATCAACATGGCGCCGAAGATCCCCATGCAGGCGCGCCCGGCGATCAATTGCGCGGCACTAACGGAGTAAGCCGTCATGGCGGACACTACGCAAAATCCCAATGAGCCGATCAGCAGCAGTTTTCGATGACCTTTGCGATCACCCAGGCTACCCATGGAAATGAGCAATCCCGCCAGCACCAACGAATAGGCGTCAATCATCCATAGCTGCTGGCTGGCGCTGGGCCGCAAGGCTTGAGCGATTTTCGGCAGGGCAAAACCGAGTACAGTGTTATCCACGGTCACGAGCAGAACCGGTAGCATCAATATCGCTAACGCTATCCACCGGTTGGAGCGTGGTTGCTGCCTTACATCTTCCGCCGTCAATGACATCATCGGCTCCTTATAAAATAATCATAAAACCGTCCCCCTGTAGGAGCCTGCTGAGCTTTTTATAATTTGTAAGGCGGTGAGACCATCAAGTGTTTGTTTCACATTGTATTGCTGTTACAAACCCACATAAATTCAAAACAAATTCTGAGTTTTCTGTAAGAACTTACCCATCTTAATTCTCCTCGCGCATAAAAAGCGGCTGAGCGAATTCAATTCGCTCTCTTACTGTGCAAGGGCCTCTTGCCTCTGAATCGGCATACACCTGGCAGACCTAGGGCGCCAGCCCTTCCACAATAATGATCTGCGCCTCCCCCACCCCCGCTCTGTGCCCCTTCGCCGCCTGATATTCGGCAGACTCATAGCACGCCACCGCCTGCTCATAGCTCTCAAACTCAATCACCACATTACGCTGCCGTGCCGGCCCACCTTCCAGCGCCTGACTGCGCCCACCCCTGGCCAGGAAGCGTCCGCCGAATTTCGCAAACGCCGCCGGGGCGCGCTGGGTGTACTGGGTGTATTGCTCTGCATCGGACACGTCCACATGGGCAATCCAATAGGCCTTCATCGAGACATCCTCTTGCTTGGAATTTGTGGTATACCATAATACATACAACCAACAAGCAGAGCACTCCCCATGCCCTTCAACAGCATCGCCGACATCATCGAAGACTACCGCCAGGGCAAGATGGTGCTGCTGGTGGACGACGAAGACCGGGAAAACGAAGGCGACCTGCTGCTGCCTGCAGCGTGTTGCACCGCCGAGACTATCAGCTTCATGGCCCGCGAAGCCCGTGGCCTGATCTGCCTGACTCTCACCGATGAACATTGCCAACGCCTGGGCCTGGAGCAGATGGTGCCCAGCAATGGCAGCGTGTTCAGCACCGCGTTTACCGTGTCCATCGAGGCCGCCACCGGCGTGACCACCGGCATCTCCGCCGCCGACCGCGCACGCACGGTGGCGGCGGCTGTGGACAGCAACGCCGGCCCCGCCGACATTGTGCAGCCGGGGCATATCTTCCCGCTGCGCGCCAGGGATGGCGGTGTGCTGACCCGCGCCGGCCACACCGAAGCCGGTTGCGACCTGGCGCGCCTGGCCGGGCACACACCGGCCTCGGTGATCGTCGAAGTGATGAACGATGACGGCACCATGGCCCGCCGCCCCGAGCTGGAAGCCTTTGCCCGCAAGCACGGGATCAAGATCGGCACCATCGCCGACCTGATCCACTACCGTCTCAGCACCGAACGCACCGTGGTGCGCATCGGCGAGCGCGACCTGCCCACGGTGCACGGCACTTTTCGCCTGATCACTTTTGAAGACCGCATCGACGGCGGCGTGCACATGGCCATGGTCATGGGCCAACTGCGCCGCGATGAACCGGCGCTGGTACGTGTGCACGTGATCGACCCGCTGCGCGACCTGGTCGGCGCCGACTACAGCGGGCCGTCCAACTGGACCTTGTGGGCCGCCCTGCAACGCGTGGCGGCAGAAGGCTGCGGCGTGGTGGTGGTGCTGGCCAACCATGAATCGTCCCAGGCCTTGCTCGAACGCGTCCCGCAGTTGACCCAGGCGCCGCGTCAGTTCAGCCGGTCGCAGTCGCGGATTTACTCGGAAGTGGGTACCGGCGCGCAGATATTGCAGGACCTGGGCGCAGGCAAACTGCGCCACCTCGGGCCACCGCTGAAATACGCAGGCTTGACCGGTTACGACCTGGAAGTCGTGGAAAGCATCCCCTTCACCTGAGACTGGAAACCAGCGTTGGCAGATAGCCGGTATGGCAAAGTGCTTGCGCAAAGTTTGGAATACCATAATATGATATTCCATAGGCCGGACGACCTTAACCAGTTGCTCCGGACCGACTGCTCCCGACAGGCGGGCACTGCAAAGCCCCGCTCATAAACACAACAATGAGGGCGTAAACATGGTGTTGAACAAAGGTGCAACCGCGGCGCTGTTCGCGGGACTGTTGAGCGTGGCCACCCACGCGGCCATGGCAGCCGAAAGCGTCAATTTCGTCAGCTGGGGCGGCAGCACCCAGGATGCGCAGAAGCAGGCGTGGGCCGATCCTTTCAGCAAGGCCAGCGGCATCACCGTCGTCCAGGACGGCCCCACCGACTACGGCAAACTCAAGGCCATGGTCGAAAGCGGCAATGTGCAGTGGGACGTGGTGGATGTCGAAGCCGACTTCGCCCTGCGCGCCGCCGCCGAAGGCCTGCTCGAGCCCCTCGACTTCGCGGTGATCCAGCGCGACAAGATCGACCCGCGCTTCGTCTCCGACCATGGTGTCGGTTCGTTCTTCTTCTCCTTCGTGCTCGGCTACAACGAAGGCAAGCTCGGCGCCGGCAAACCGCAGGACTGGAGCGCCTTGTTCGACACCAAGACCTACCCCGGCAAACGCGCCCTCTACAAATGGCCGAGCCCGGGCGTGCTCGAACTGGCGCTGCTGGCCGACGGCGTGCCCGCCGACACGCTCTACCCCCTGGACCTGGACCGCGCCTTCAAGAAACTCGACACGATCAAGAAAGACATCGTCTGGTGGGGCGGCGGCGCGCAGTCGCAACAGTTGCTGGCCTCCGGCGAAGTCAGCATGGGCCAGTTCTGGAACGGTCGCATTCACGCCTTGCAGGAAGATGGCGCACCGGTGGGCGTGAGCTGGAAGCAGAACCTGGTGATGGCCGACATTCTCGTGGTGCCTAAAGGCTCGAAAAACAAAGCGGCCGCGATGAAGTTCCTGGCCAGTGCCAGCAGTGCCAAGGGCCAGGCGGATTTCTCCAACCTGACCGCCTACGCGCCGGTGAACATCGACAGCGTGCAGCGCCTGGATTCGGTCCTGGCGCCCAATCTGCCGACCGCCTACGCCAAGGACCAGATCACCCTCGATTTCGCCTACTGGGCCAAGAACGGTCCGGCCATTGCGACACGGTGGAATGAATGGCTAGTCAAATGAAAATGACGGCAACCACGCCGGCCGGGGGCGCCCTCGGCGGTGCCGTTGGCGCGAAGGCCGGGGCGCCGTCCCTGGCGCAGCGTTGGCGCGGATCGAGCAACCTGATTCCGGCGCTGCTGTTCCTTGGCCTGTTCTTCCTGGCGCCACTGATCGGCCTGCTGCTGCGCGGCGTGCTGGAGCCGGTGCCGGGCCTGGGCAACTACGAACAGTTGTTTGCCAACTCGGCGTATGCGCGGGTGTTGCTCAATACCTTTTCAGTGGCCGGCCTGGTGACCCTGTTCAGCCTGCTGCTGGGCTTTCCGCTGGCCTGGGCGATTACCCTGGTGCCGCGCGGCTGGGGCCGTTGGATCCTGAGTATCGTGCTGCTGTCGATGTGGACCAGCCTGCTCGCCCGCACCTATTCCTGGCTGGTATTGCTGCAAGCCTCGGGGGTGATTAACAAGGCGTTGATGGCCATGGGCATCATCGATCAACCGCTGGAGATGGTGCATAACCTCACCGGCGTGGTGATCGGCATGAGCTACATCATGATTCCGTTCATCGTGCTGCCGCTGCAGGCGACCATGCAGGCCATCGACCCGATGATCCTGCAGGCCGGCTCCATCTGTGGCGCCAGCCCGTGGACCAACTTCTTGCGGGTATTCCTGCCGCTGTGTCGGCCGGGGTTGTTTTCCGGCGGGTTGATGGTGTTTGTGATGTCCCTCGGTTACTACGTCACCCCGGCCCTGCTGGGCGGTGCGCAGAACATGATGCTGCCCGAGTTCATCATCCAGCAGGTGCAATCGTTCCTCAATTGGGGCCTGGCCAGTGCCGGCGCGGCGTTGCTGATTTTGATCACGCTGGTGCTGTTCTACTTCTACCTGAAGCTCCAGCCGGAATCCCCGGTTGGCGCCAGCAACGCGAGGTAAGCCGTCATGCTCCTGACTCCCAACGCCATGAGCCGCAGGATGCGCCTGGGCCTCTACACCACCACCGGTTTGATTGGCCTGTTCCTGCTCTTGCCGATCGTGTTTATCGTGTTGCTATCGTTCGGTTCGTCGCAATGGCTGGTGTTCCCGCCACCGGGCTGGACACTGAAATGGTACGGTCAGTTCTTCTCCAACCCCGACTGGATGAACGCGGCAATGGCCAGCCTCAAGGTGGCGGTGCTGACCACGATTTTCGCGGTCGCGCTGGGACTGCCGACGGCGTTTGCCCTGGTGCGCGGGCGCTTCCCCGGCCGCGAGCTGCTCTACGGCCTGTTCACCCTGCCGATGATCGTGCCCCTGGTGATCATCGCCGTGGCGGTGTACGCGCTGTTCCTCAAGCTCGGCTACACCGGCACGATGTTCGCGTTTGTGGTCAGCCATGTGATCGTTGCGCTGCCGTTCACCATCATCTCGATCATCAACTCGCTGAAGCTGTTCGACCAGTCGATTGAAGACGCGGCGGTGATCTGCGGCGCCTCGCGCTTGCAGGCGGTGTTCAAGGTGACCTTCCCGGCGATTCGCCCAGGGATGGTCGCCGGTGCGCTGTTCGCCTTTCTCGTCTCGTGGGACGAAGTGGTGCTCAGCGTGATGATGGCCAGCCCGACCCTGCAAACCCTTCCCGTGAAAATGTGGACCACCCTGCGCCAGGACCTGACGCCTGTGATCGCCGTCGCCTCGACGTTGCTGATCGGCCTGTCGGTACTGGTCATGGTGATTGCCGCCGCCCTTCGTCGGCGCACTGAAACCCGCGCCTAAGCGCCCAGGAGCAGAACATGAGTGCAGTGATCCAAGATGTCGCGCAGAACCCCGGCCACCCCCTGGTCAGCCTGCGCAACCTGAACAAGTACTACGGCGACTTTGCCGCCGTGGACAACATCTCCCTGGACATCCAGGACGGCGAGTTCCTCACCTTCCTCGGCTCCAGCGGCTCGGGCAAGAGCACCACCCTGTCGATGCTGGCCGGCTTTGAAACGCCGAGCAGCGGCGAGATCCTGGTGAGCGGGCAATCCCTGGTCAACGTGCCGCCGCACAAGCGCGACATCGGCATGGTGTTTCAACGCTACTCGCTGTTTCCGCACCTGTCGGTGCGCGACAACATCGCCTTCCCCCTGGCCATCCGCAAACTGGCCAGCGCCGAACGCGAGAAACGCGTCGACGCCATGCTCAAGCTGGTGCAGCTGGAATCGTTTGCCCATCGCCGCCCTTCGCAACTCTCCGGCGGCCAGCAACAGCGCGTCGCCATCGCCCGCGCGCTGGTGTACGAGCCACGTATCCTGCTGATGGACGAACCCCTCGGCGCCCTCGACAAGAAACTGCGTGAAGACCTGCAGGACGAGCTGCGCCAATTGCACCGGCGCCTGGGCATCACCATTGTCTACGTGACCCACGACCAGGAAGAAGCCATGCGCCTGTCCCAGCGCATCGCGATTTTCAGCCACGGCAAAATCGTCGGCCTGGGCAGCGGTTTCGACCTGTACCAGAACCCGCCGAACGCGTTCGTCGCCTCGTTCCTGGGCAATTCCAACTTCCTCAAGCTCAAGGGCCAGGGCAACGCGGCAGCGTCGTTCGAAGGCCAGTCGCTGTCGATCCGCCTGACCAGCGGGCTGCACACCGAGCAGGACATATTGCTGATGGTGCGTCCGGAAAAGGCCCTGGCGCTGAGCGTCGAACAGGCCGCCGAGCAGCCGTTGGCCGCAGGCTGGAATGAAGTCTCGGCGATTGTCGGGGAGGTACTGTTTCTGGGCGAGAGCCAGACCTGCGCGGTGAAGACCCTGGGCGGTACGTCGATGACGGTCAAGGCGCTCTCAGCGGCGGGCATGCCGCTCAAGGCCGGCGACCCGGTGCGGGTGCGCTGGGCCACGGCGGATGCGTGCGTGTATACGCAGTGGGCCGAGAGTGATTTGAACAAGGCGGCCGGGGCGCACTGACATCTGACGAATGCATCACCTTCGGGTCGCCACGACGTCGGGTCGTGGCGG
Organism: Pseudomonas sp. 44 R 15; assembly: GCF_900004965.1. NCBI lineage: Bacteria > Pseudomonadati > Pseudomonadota > Gammaproteobacteria > Pseudomonadales > Pseudomonadaceae > Pseudomonas > Pseudomonas sp. 44 R 15. The sequence continues at coordinate 16,039 of NZ_CVTU01000039.1, read as the reverse complement.
CCTTTTTTTTTCGCTACCTGGCTCCGCTAGAACGTTCGAGGCTCGCCATGAAATCCCGGCGTGGCGAGCTTGCCAGAGAAACGAAAATGCCCGGCACTGGCCGGGCACTTGAGCTAAGTGAGTGTCTAGTCGGTGTAACCCAGCTTCGCCGCCCGGACCTTCTGCGTTTGCTTGCGCGTCGCCAGGCAGTAATACAACGGACACGTCACCGCCAACCCCACCAGCCACGACAAGTCCGCGCCTTCCACCAGGTTGGCCCAGGGCCCCACATACAACGACGTATTGGCAAACGGCAGTTGCACGATGATCCCGATGAAGTACGCCACGATCGCATGCAGGTTAAATCGGCCATACACACCGCCATCGGCCTGGAAGATCGAGGCGATGTCGTACACGCCGCGCTTGATCACGTAGAAATCGATCAGGTTGATCGAGGCCCACGGCACCAGCACCAGCAACAGCGCGAGGATCAGCCCGATAAATTGCGCGATGAAGTCCGCCGACGCGCCCAGCGCCACCACGCAGCAACCGGCGAGGATGATGCCCGAGAGCACCACGCGCACCTTGATGCTGGGGGTCCAGTGGCTGGCGAAGGTCTGGATCGAGGTGATGATCGAAAGCACCGCGCCGTACAGGTTCAGCGCGTTGTGGCTGATGATATTGAGCAGGAACAGCACCATCAGGATCGGCCCCAACGCGCCGGTGGCCTGCTTGACCGCGACCATCGCCTCGGTGCCTTCCGGTGTGGCCAGCGCCGCCACCAGGCCGAAGGCGAACGACAGGATGGTGCCCAGGGTTGCGCCCAGGTAGGTGGCAATAAACGGCCGGGTGATGCCGATGTCCGCCGGCAGGTAACGCGAATAGTCACTGGTGTAGGGCGAGAAGCTGATCTGCCAGATGATCCCGAGCGACACCGTGGCCAGCCAGCCGGCGGCGTTGAAGCCGCCACGGGTGAGGAAGTCGGCCGGCAGGTCATGGGCAAAGATGTAGACAAAACCGGCGAGCAACGCGCTGCCCATCACCCAGGTGCCGATGCGGTTCAAGGTATGGATAAAGCGGTAGCCGATCACGCCGATGGCCGTGGCGCTGAGCGCGCCGATCAGGATGCTCGCCGGCACCGGCACCGAGGGCACGATGCCGACGATGGATTTGCCGGCCAGCACAATATTGGAAATGAAAAAGCCGATGTAGATCAGCGCCGCGAAAAACACGATCAGCAGCGCGCCATAACGCCCGAACTGGCCGCGGCTCTGCACCATCTGCGGGATGCCCATGCGCGGGCCCTGGGCCGAGGCCAGGGCAATCACCACGCCGCCCAGCAGATGCCCGAGGGCAATCGCCAGCAGCCCCCACAGCAGGTTGAGATGGAACACCTGGGCCACCATCGCACCGGTGACGATGGGCAGCGGCGCGATATTGGTACTGAACCATAACGTGAACAGGTCGCGGGCCTTCCCGTGGCGCTCTGCGAGGGGGACGTAATCGACCGTGTGATGCTCGATCAGGGGGTCTTGCCGGGACATCTGAGGCATAGGAATAACTCGCGCTTGTCTGATCTTATAGTTGTTTGACGCCATCCGAAGGAAGCTCGATGGCTCCTCCTCAGACGAACACCATATTATGGTATTCCAACATTTTAACAAGGCTGATCCGCTGTTTTAGCCCGCCTCTGATCCGGCAATCGCGCCCCGAGAACAACCGCCATCACGGGATAAATCCCCGTAATAAAGGCCTTTGGCGGGCTCCGGACACGTTTATCGCCTGTCCAAAAAAGCCCTTGCAACTCCTGTATTACGGTATACCATCAGACCTATAAATTTAAAAAACCGCTTCATAGCAGAGGACCATCCCATGATCGATGCCGCCATCTACAAACAAGTGATGGGTTCGTTTCCGTCCGGTGTCACCGTGATTACTACGCTGGACGACGAGGGGCAAATCGTCGGCCTCACCGCCAGTGCGTTCAGCTCGCTGTCCATGGACCCGGCCCTGGTGCTCTTCTGCCCCAACTACAGCTCCGACTCCTACCCCGTGCTGATCAAAAACAAGCGTTTCGCCATTCATGTGCTGTCCGGCGGGCAGCAAAGCGAAGCCTATGCCTTTGCGCGCAAAGGCAAGGACAAGGCCCAGGGCATCGAGTGGACCCTGAGTGCACTGGGCAATCCGATCCTGGCCAACGCCACGGCGGTCATTGAATGCCAACTGTGGCGCGAATACGAAGGCGGCGACCACGCAATCATGGTGGGCGCCGTCGAGAACCTGATCGTGCCGGCGCAACCGAACAACCCCCTGGTGTATTGCCACGGCAAGATGGGTACCCTGCCGGTGCCTGCCTGACACCCCGCTCAACCCGTTTTTTGCGGAAAAATAACAATAGATCCGAGGTACGCGTCATGAAATTTTCGCTGTTCGTACACATGGAACGCTGGGATGAAAGCGTCAGCCACCGTCAGTTGTTCGAAGACTTGACCGAACTGACCCTGATGGCCGAAGCCGGTGGCTTCAGCACCGTGTGGATTGGCGAACACCACGCGATGGAATACACCATATCGCCAAGCCCGATGCCGTTGCTGGCTTACCTTGCGGCCAGGACCACCACGATTCGTCTGGGCGCCGGCACCATCATCGCGCCGTTCTGGCACCCGCTGCGGGTAGCGGGGGAATGCGCGTTGCTCGACGTGATCAGCAACGGACGCATGGAAGTGGGCCTCGCCCGGGGCGCTTACCAGGTTGAATTCGACCGCATGGCCGGCGGCATGCCCGCCTCGAGCGGCGGCCAGGCCCTGCGCGAAATGGTGCCGGTGGTGCGCGCCCTGTGGCAAGGCGACTACGCCCATGACGGCGACATCTGGAAATTCCCCACCTCCACCAGTGTGCCCAAGCCGATCCAGCAGCCCACCCCACCGATGTGGATCGCCGCCCGCGACCCCGACTCCCACAATTTTGCAGTGGCCAACGGCTGCAACGTGATGGTCACGCCGCTGATGAAAGGCGACGAAGAAGTCCTGGACCTGAAAAACAAATTCCAGGCCGCCCTGGACAACAACCCTGGTGTGCCCCGCCCGCAATTGATGGTGCTGCGCCACACCCACGTGCACGCCGCTGATGACCCCCAGGGCTGGAAAGTCGGGGCCACGGCGATCTCGAAGTTCTACCGCACCTTCGATGCCTGGTTCGGCAACAAGAGCGTGCCGGTCAACGGTTTCCTCGAGCCAAGCCCGGAAGAGAAGTTCGCCGCGCGCCCAGAGTTCGAACTGGAGAGCCTGCACAAAACCGCGATGATCGGCACCGCAGAAGAGATCATCCCGCGCATTCGGTACTACCAGGAACTGGGCGTGGATGAGTTCAGCTTCTGGTGCGACAACAGCCTGCCCCATGCCGAGAAAAAGAAGTCCCTGGCACTGTTTATCGAGCAGGTAATGCCGGCGTTTCGCTGACCGACTGCCGGCGCCCTCTGTAGGAGCGAGCTTGCTCGCGAAAAACGTCAACGATAACGCGTGCTTCCTGAATCAACGCGGTGTCTGTGAGTTTTTCGCGAGCAAGCTCGCTCCTACAAAGGGCGGTGACCGGCATCAGGGCTTACCCGTACTACGTTCTTCGCCCTCAGCCCATCATCGCAGCATCTGTAACAGTCTATTGCACGAGCATAATGTACTAACCAGTTACTTATCTTGCTAAAATCGCGCCCTTGCCCTCTCTCACTCGAGTCCTTTCGACATGAAACGAGCATCGCGCGCCGCTGGCGTCTCTAGATTCCTACTCCTTGGCCTGGGCGTGATCATCGCCCTGCTTGGCCTTGCGCTCGCCGTCGGCGGCGCCAAATTGATCAGCCTGGGAGGTTCCTGGTACTTCCTGGTCGGTGGCGTGGCCATGGCCATTGCCGGGCTACTGATTGCCCGGCGCAACCCGGCAGGTGCCTGGCTGTTCGCCGCGTTCCTGATCGGCACGGCCGTCTGGGCCGTCGCGGACGTGGGCCTGGTGTACTGGCCGCTGTTCTCGCGCCTGTTCATGTTCGCCGTGATCGGTATCGTGGTCGCGCTGGTGTATCCGTTGCTGGTCGGCAAACCGGCGCGTGGTGCGTACGGCGTCGCTGCCGTGCTGACGCTCGGCGTGGCAGTGGCGGCGGGCAATATGTTCGTCGCTCATCCAAGCGTAGCGCCAACCGGTGCAGGCCCAGGCATCACCCCGGTGGCTGCGGCCGATGCCCAGAAAGACTGGGCCCACTACGGCAACACCGAGGGCGGCAGCCGCTTCGCTGCGCTGGACCAGATCAATCGCGACAACATCGACAAGCTCAAAGTCGCCTGGACCTACCACACCGGTGACGTGGCGATCAGCGACGGCAACGGTGCCGAGGACCAACTGACGCCCCTGCAGATCGGCAACAAAGTGTTCATCTGCACCCCGCACAACAACCTCATCGCGCTCGACGCCGACACCGGCAAGGAGCTGTGGAAGAACGAGATCAATGCCCAATCGGCGGTCTGGCAGCGTTGCCGTGGCATGGCCTACTTCGACGCCACTGCGCCGATTGCCCAGCCCACCCAACAAGGCAGCTCGCCGGTCATTGCCGCCAGCGTGCCCGCCGGTGCGCAATGCCAGCGTCGTCTGCTGACCAACACCATCGATGCACGCCTGATCGCCGTGGACGCCGACACTGGCAAATTCTGCGAAGACTTCGGCACCCACGGCCAGGTGGATTTGAAGGCCGGCCTGGGTAACGTCCCGGACAGCTACTACCAACTGTCCTCGGCGCCGCTGATTGCCGGCACCACGGTGGTGGTGGGTGGTCGCGTCGCGGATAACGTGCAAACCGATATGCCGGGCGGCGTGATCCGTGGTTTCGATGTAATCAGCGGGCAGATGCGCTGGGCGTTCGACCCCGGCAACCCTGAAGACAAACACGCGCCGGCCGCTGGCAGCACCTACGTGCGCAGCACCCCGAACAGCTGGGCACCGATGTCCTACGACCCGCTGATGAACACGGTCTTCCTGCCGATGGGCAGCTCGTCCACCGACATCTATGGCGTGGAGCGCACCCAGCTCAATCATAAATACGGTGCTTCGATACTCGCGCTGGACGCCTCCACCGGCGCCGAGAAATGGGTGTACCAGACGGTCCACAATGACCTGTGGGACTTCGACCTGCCGATGCAACCCAGCCTGATCGATTTCACCCCGCCGGGCAGCGACAAGGCAGTGCCCGCCGTGGTGATCGGCACCAAGGCCGGACAGATCTATGTACTCGACCGCGCCACCGGCAAGCCGTTGACCGACGTGCAGGAAGTGCCGGTCAAAGCCGCGAACATCCCCAACGAGCCGTACTCCCCCACCCAGCCCAAGTCCCTGGGCATGCCGCAGATCGGCGCACAGACCCTGACCGAATCGGACATGTGGGGCGCCACGCCGTATGACCAGTTGCTGTGCCGCATCGACTTCAAGGGCATGCGCTACGACGGCCTGTACACCGCGCCGGGCACCGATAAATCCCTGAGCTTCCCGGGTTCCCTGGGTGGCATGAACTGGGGCAGCATTTCTACCGACCCGGTGCACGGTTTTATCTTCGTCAACGACATGCGCCTGGGCCTGTGGATCCAGATGGTGCCGTCGCAGAACAAGGCCCTGGCCGCCTCCGGTGGCGAAGCGCTGAACACCGGCATGGGCGCCGTGCCGCTCAAGGGCACGCCGTACGCGGTGAACAAGAACCGCTTCCTGTCGGTGGCCGGCATTCCGTGCCAGGCGCCGCCGTTCGGCACCTTGACCGCGATCGACATGAAGACGCAGAAAATCGCCTGGCAAGTACCGGTAGGCACCGTTGAAGACACCGGCCCCCTGGGCATCCGCATGCACCTGCCGATCAAAGTCGGCCTGCCGACCCTCGGCGGTACGCTGTCGACCCAGGGTGGCCTGATCTTTATCGCCGGCACTCAGGACTTCTACCTGCGCGCCTTCAACAGCGGCAACGGTGATGAAATCTGGAAAGCCCGCCTGCCGGTGGGCAGCCAGGGCGGCCCGATGACCTACGTGTCGCCGAAAACCGGCAAGCAGTACATCGTCGTCACCGCCGGCGGTGCACGCCAGTCCACCGACCGTGGCGACTACGTGATCGCCTACGCCTTGCCGTAACAACCCCTTGTTAGCGCGGTGCGCCCGCACCGCGCTTTTGTGCCTGGAAAATCCTCCATGAACCCTACTTCTCATACGTCCCTTGGGCGCCTGGTGCTGGGCCTGGCCTTTGCCGCCGCCCTGCCCGTTCAAGCCGACGACTCCACCCTGACCGGCGACTGGGGCGGCCTGCGCCGCGAACTCGACGACCAGGGCGTGCGCTTCAGCGGCGACTACAGCGGCGAGACCGCCTACAACGCCCACGGCGGCCAGCATCGCTCGGCGCGCTATTCACAGAATCTCAAGCTCGGTGTGCAGTTCGACCTGGGCAAACTCTACGGTCTCAACAACGGCGACCGTATCCAGCTGACCATCAACGACCGCCGCGGCAACAGTGCCTCCGAAGACCTGGTGGGCAACCGCCTGCCGATCCAGGAGAACTACGGTGGCCTCTACACCCGCCTCACCGAGTTGAGCTACGAACGCACGCTGTTCACCCCGGCACTTAACCTCAAGCTCGGCTACATGGCCATGGGCAATGACCTCGGCGGCCTGGACAGCGGCATCCTGTGCAACTTCATGAACGCCGGGTTCTGCGGGCACCCGTTGAACATGTCGGGCGGCAGCGGCTGGGCCAACTATCCGAATGCGCACCTGGGTGCGCGAGTGAAATACGACTTCTCGCCCAACTGGCAACTGCGCGTGGCCGCGTTCAATGTCGACCCGTCCAGCAACGGCAATTCCAGCCGCGCCTGGCACCTGGGGCCCAAACACACCACCGGCACGGTGGTGCCCATCGAGCTGATCTACAAACACACCGGCAGTCTGCCGGGTGAATACAAGCTCGGTTATTACTACGACAGCTCCGATGTCAAACGCATCGGCAGCGACAAAGAGGTCAGCGGTCGTGGCGGCCACTACCTGTTGATCGACCAGGCCGTGTGGGCCTCGCCAACGTCCCAGGGCCGCAGCCTGCATGCCTTCGGTCAATACTCGGCGGCCAGCGAGGCGGCCTCGCCGTTCAGCAAGTGGTATGGCGCGGGCGTGGTGTTGTACAAACCGTTCGAAGGCCGCCCGCGCGACACCGTCGCCCTGGGCTATGGCCGCGCCGTGCCGAACCCGCGCAGTCGCGATGTACAGGAACTGGCGGCCTTCAATGCAGGCAACCCCTACCCTGCCCTGGACAGCGCCGAGCAGTTGATCGAACTCAGTTATGGCTATCAGGCTACGCCGTGGCTGACCTTGCGTCCGGATGTGCAATACATCATCGAACCGGGGGCATTTTCCGGGAAGCGTATCGACAATGCGCTGATCCTGGGTATGCAGGTCAAGGCGGTGTTCTAAGCCGCGCCCTGCTGGTACTGCCGCGGCGTACACCCGTACTCGCGGCGAAACACCGTGTGCAGGTATTGCGCCGAGGTAAACCCGCAGGTCTGCGCAATATCGGCAATCGCCAGCGCCTGGTTTTCCAGGCCCCTGGCGGCGGCGGCGAGTTTGAAGCGCAGGATCTCGTCGTGCACGCTGCACCCGCGCACCTTGCGAAAGTGCGACTCCAACGATGAACGCGACACTCCGACATACGCCGCCACCTGCGCGGTCTTGATGCCCTGGCAAGCGTACTGGCGGATAAACAGCAGCGCCTGCATCACATAGGGATTGCCCAAAGGTTGATGCAGGCTGGAGGCCTGCACGTTGATCGCGTCCGGCGGCACCAGAACCTGCGTACCCGCACAGGGTTTGCCATGCAGCATCTGATGCAGCAGTGCGGCGGCGGTGCGGCCCATGGTTTCGGTGCCCTGGATCACCGAACTGAGCGGCACCCGCGTCAGCGTGCGGGTCAGCGGGTCGTTGTCGATACCGATCAGCGCCACTTCCTCCGGCACCGCAATGCCTGCTGTCAGGCAAGCCTGCAACAACTGCCGGGCACGGGCGTCGGTCACGGCAATAATGCCGATGGGCTTGGGCAGGCTGTGCAACCAGGCAATCTGCTGCTCCACCGCGCTGTCCCACAACGGCGCGCTGGTCCCCAGGCCGCGATAGATCTCCACCTGCAAACCATCGCGCTGCATCAAGCCGCGAAAAGCCTTCTCACGCTCCTGGGCCCAGCGATTGGCCTGGGCTTCGGGCAGGCTGAAACAGGCAAACCGCGTCAGCCCGGCCTCGATCAGATGCTCGTAGGCCAGCTTCATGAGGGCATGGTTATCGGTCGCTACATAGGGAATCCCCTTGGGGTACAGGCTGACGTCCTCATACGACCCGCCCACCGCCACCACCGGTATCCGACTCCCGGCCAACGCCTCACCAATCAGCGGGTCATCGAAATCGGCAATGATCCCATCGCCCTGCCAACGCTCGATGCCGCGCAGGCGACAGAGGAAATCCTCCTCCAGGAACAAATCCCAGGACGCACGGGTGCTGCTCAGGTAATTGCCGATACCGGCGATGATGCCACGGTCGTAGATTTTGCTGCCGTTGAAGAGCAAGGCAATGCGGTGCACGGGCGGTAGGGTTTTCATTGTTTTTGTCCTGGGGCCGGTGGAGACAGACTAGACCTGACTGCACAAAATCGCACCACCCCTTGGTGATTTTCATAATCAGCAGCCCCAGTGCCGTTGCTAGTATCCAGACACCGCCAAGAACAATAAGGAAACCCCCATGCCGTACTTCCCCGGTGTCGAGCAGGTTCGCTTCGAAGGCCCTGCCAGCGACTCTCCCCTCGCGTTTCGTCACTACGACGCCAACAAGCTGATCCTCGGCAAGCCCATGCGCGAGCACCTGCGCATGGCCGCCTGTTACTGGCACACCTTTGTGTGGCCGGGGGCGGATATGTTTGGGGTGGGCACCTTCAAGCGGCCGTGGCAGCGCAGCGGTGATCCAATGGAGCTGGCCATCGGCAAGGCGGAGGCGGCCTTTGAGTTTTTCTCCAAGCTGGGCATCGACTACTACAGTTTCCACGACACCGACGTGGCGCCCGAAGGCCGTTCGCTCAAGGAGTACCGCAACCACTTTGCGCAGATGGTCGATCACCTGGAGCGTCATCAGGAACAGACCGGCATCAAGTTGCTGTGGGGCACCGCCAATTGCTTCAGCAACCCGCGCTTTGCCGCCGGCGCCGCGAGCAACCCTGACCCTGAGGTGTTCGCCTACGCCGCCGCCCAAGTGTTCAGCGCAATGAACGCCACGCTGCGCCTCAAGGGTTCCAACTACGTGCTGTGGGGCGGCCGTGAAGGCTATGAAACCCTGCTCAACACCGACCTCAAGCGCGAGCGCGAGCAGCTTGGCCGGTTCATGCGCATGGTGGTGGAGCATAAGCACAAGATCGGCTTTACCGGCGACCTGCTGATCGAGCCCAAGCCCCAGGAGCCGACCAAGCATCAGTACGATTACGACAGCGCCACGGTGTTCGGCTTCCTGCATGAGTACGGCCTGGAGCACGAGATCAAGGTCAATATCGAGGCCAACCATGCGACGTTGGCCGGGCACAGCTTTCATCATGAGATTGCCACCGCCGTGTCCCTGGGAATTTTCGGCAGCATCGACGCCAACCGTGGCGACCCGCAGAACGGCTGGGATACCGACCAGTTTCCCAACAGCGTCGAGGAAATGACCCTGGCCACCTATGAAATCCTCAAGGCCGGCGGGTTCAGGAATGGCGGCTACAATTTCGATTCCAAGGTACGCCGCCAGAGCCTGGACGAGGTGGACCTGTTCCACGGCCACGTGGCGGCCATGGATGTGTTGGCCCTGGCCCTGGAGCGCGCGGCCGCCATGGTGCAGAACGACCGGCTGCAACAGTTCAAGGACCAGCGCTATGCCGGCTGGCAGCAGCCGCTGGGCAAAGCCGTACTGGCGGGCGAGTTCAGCCTGCAATCCCTGGCCGAACATGCGTTTGCCAACGAACTGGACCCGCAGGCCGTGAGTGGTCGGCAGGAGATGCTGGAAGGAATCGTGAACCGGTTTATCTACACCTGACGCCCATACCGGGGGCTGTGACATTTGCGCGACAAATCTATGCACAGAGCGCCCCAGGACGCTCTACAGTTTCAGGCGCACCACGCTGTGTCTTTTCCAACAACAATAAAAGGACGCACCACCATGAAGTCATTCAAACGTACGCTGCTCGCCACTGCCCTGGCCCTGCTCGCCCTGCCGGTGATGGCCGATTCGGCTCACCCGAAAATCGGTTTTTCCATTGACGACCTGCGCCTGGAGCGCTGGTCCCGAGACCGTGACTACTTCGTCGCAGCGGCGGAAAAACTCGATGCCAAGGTATTCGTGCAGTCCGCCGATGCCAACGAGCAGAAGCAAATCTCGCAGATCGAAAACCTCATCTCCCGTGGCGTCGATGTGATCGTGATCGTGCCGTTCAATGCCACGGTGCTCACCAACGCGGTGGCCGAAGCCAAGAAGGCCGGGATCAAGGTGGTGTCCTATGACCGTCTGATCCTCAATGCGGACATCGATGCCTACATCTCTTTCGATAACGAAAAAGTCGGCGAAATGCAGGCCAGCGGCGTGCTGCAAGCGGCGCCCAAGGGTAATTACTTTCTGCTCGGCGGCGCGCCGACCGACAACAACGCCAAGGTGCTGCGCGAAGGCCAGATGAAGGTGCTGCAACCGGCCATCGACAAGGGCGATATCAAGATCGTCGGCCAGCAATGGGTGAAAGAGTGGAACCCCACCGAAGCCCTGAGCATCGTCGAGAACGCCCTGACCCGTAACAACAACAAAATCGACGCCATCGTCGCCTCCAACGACGCCACCGCCGGCGGTGCGATCCAGGCCCTGGCCGCGCAGAAGCTGGCGGGCAAGGTACCGATTTCCGGCCAGGACGCGGACCTGGCGGCGATCAAGCGCGTGATCGACGGCACCCAGACCATGACCGTCTACAAACCGCTCAAGTTGATCGCCACCGAGGCGGCCAAACTGTCGGTGCAGTTGGCGCGCAATGAAAAACCCACCTACAGCTCGCAATACGACAATGGCAGCAAGCAGGTCGACACCATCCTGCTCACCCCGACGCCGCTGACCAAGGCCAATATCGACGTGCTGGAGAAGGACGGGTTCTACACCAAAGAGCAGATCGCCGGGCAATGATGACTGCCTCGATAAAACCTCGCCCCCTGTAGGAGCGAGCTTGCTCGCGAAAAACGTCAACGATAATGCGCGCTTCCTGGATAAACGCGGCGCTCTCGGGTTTTTCGCGAGCAAGCTCGCTCCTACGGGGGTGGGGCCAGCCTATTTGTGTGAGCCTTTCCCATGTCCGACTACTTGCTGCAAATGAACGGCATCGTCAAAAGCTTCGGTGGTGTCAACGCCCTCAATGGCATCGACATCAAGGTGCGGCCCGGCGAGTGCGTCGGGTTGTGCGGCGAAAACGGCGCCGGCAAATCCACCTTGATGAAGGTGCTGTCGGCGGTCTATCCGTACGGCACCTGGGAGGGCGAAATCCTCTGGGACGGGCAGCCGCTCAAAGCCCAGTCCATCAGTGAAACCGAAGCCGCCGGCATCGTCATCATCCATCAGGAACTGACCCTGGTGCCCGACCTGTCGGTGGCCGAGAACATCTTTATGGGCCACGAACTGACCCTGCCCGGTGGGCGCATGAATTACCCGGCGATGCTGCACCGCGCCGAGGCGTTGATGCGTGAACTCAAGGTGCCGGACATGAATGTGGCGCTGCCGGTGTCGCAGTATGGCGGCGGCTACCAGCAACTGGTGGAGATCGCCAAGGCCCTGAACAAACAGGCGCGCCTGCTGATTTTGGACGAGCCCTCTTCGGCCCTGACCCGCTCGGAAATCGACGTGCTGCTGGACATCATTCGTGACCTCAAGGCCAAGGGCGTGGCCTGCGTGTACATTTCGCACAAGCTCGATGAAGTGGCCGCCGTGTGCGACACCATCGCCGTGATTCGTGACGGCAAGCACATCGCAACCACCGCCATGGCCGACATGGACATCGCGCAAATCATCACGCAAATGGTCGGTCGCGAGATGAGCAACCTCTACCCCACCGAACCCCATGAGGTGGGTGAGGTGATGTTCGAGGCGCGCAACGTTACCTGCTACGACGTCGACAACCCCAGGCGCAAACGCGTCGACGATGTTTCCTTCGTGCTCAGGCGTGGCGAAATCCTCGGCATTGCCGGGCTGGTGGGCGCCGGGCGCACGGAGTTGGTGTCGGCGCTGTTCGGCGCCTACCCCGGGCGCTACAGCGGTGAGGTGTGGCTGGAAGGCCAGATGATCGACACGCGCACGCCCCTCAAGTCGATCCGCGCCGGGCTGTGCATGGTGCCCGAGGACCGCAAGCGCCAGGGCATCATCCCCGACCTGGGCGTGGGCCAGAACATCACCCTGGCGGTGCTCGACACTTATGCCCACCTGACCCGCATCGACGCCGAGGCCGAACTGGGCAGCATCGACCAGCAGATCGCGCGCATGCACCTGAAAACCGCCAGCCCGTTCCTGCCGATTACCAGCCTGTCCGGCGGCAACCAGCAAAAGGCCGTGCTGGCAAAAATGCTCATGGCCAAGCCCAAGGTGCTGATCCTGGATGAGCCCACGCGCGGGGTGGATGTGGGCGCCAAGTACGAGATCTACAAACTGATGGGCGCGCTGGCGGCCGAAGGTGTGGCGATCATCATGGTGTCGTCGGAACTCGCCGAAGTGCTCGGCGTGTCCAACCGCGTGCTGGTGATCGGCGACGGCCAATTGCGTGGCGACTTCATCAATCAGGGGCTCACCCAGCAACAGGTACTCGCCGCTGCGCTCAGCCAAAACAATAATGATCGGAAGACCGCGTAGATGAATCAGGTCAAACACCTTTTCACCCGCTACAAAATGCTCGCCCTGGTGATCGCCGTCGCGTTCATCTGGCTGTTTTTCAGCTGGCAGACCGACGGCGGCTTCCTCACGCCGCGCAACCTGTCCAACCTGCTGCGGCAGATGTCCATCACCGGGATACTGGCGTGCGGCATGGTGCTGGTGATCATCAGCGGCGAAATCGATTTGTCGGTGGGTTCATTGCTGGGCTTGCTGGGCGGGCTGGCGGCGATCCTGGACGTGGTTTATCACATCCCGCTGCTGGCCAACCTGAGCCTGGTCGCGCTGTGCGGCTTGATGATCGGCCTGGCCAACGGCTATATGACGGCCTACCTGCGCATCCCGTCGTTCATTGTCGGCCTGGGCGGGATGCTGGCGTTTCGCGGGATCCTGCTGGGGATCACCGGCGGCACCACCATCGCGCCGGTATCGCCGTCGCTGGTCTACGTGGGCCAGGGGTACTTACCGCATTCGGTGGGCATTGGCCTGGGTGTCCTGCTGTTTGCATTGACCCTGTTCCTCACCTGGAGGCAGCGGCGCAACCGCGCACTGCATGGCTTGGCCGCGCACGCCCTGATGCGCGACGTACTGCGCGTGGTGCTGATCGGTGCAGTGCTGGCCGGGTTCGTCACCACCCTCAACAGCTACGACGGCATCCCGGTGCCGGTGTTGCTGCTGTTGGTGCTGCTCGGCGTGTTCAGCTACGTCACCAGCCAGACCGTGTTCGGCCGTCGCGTGTACGCGGTGGGCAGCAATATGGAGGCGACGCGGCTGTCGGGTATCAACGTGCAGGCGGTGAAACTGTGGATCTTCGGCATCATGGGCGTGATGTGCGCGCTGGCCGGCCTGGTCAACACCGCGCGCCTGGCCGCCGGTTCACCGTCAGCGGGAAACATGGGCGAACTGGACGCGATTGCCGCGTGCTTTATCGGCGGCACCTCAATGCGCGGCGGCTCGGGCACGGTGTATGGCGCGTTGCTCGGGGCGCTGGTGATTACCAGCCTGGATAACGGCATGTCGATGCTCGACGTGGACAGCTACTGGCAGATGATCGTCAAGGGCAGCATTTTGGTGCTGGCGGTGTGGGTGGATGTGAGTACGCGGGCGGGCCGGCGGTAAACCCAACTCCTACCAATACTGAATAACCCTGTGGGAGGGGGCTTGCCCCCTCCCACATTTGTCTGCATTTCAACATTGGGATTGGTGGCATTTGGTCATGTTTTTTAAAGGGCCAGCAAGGCATGTCCCTTTAAATTGCAGGACGTTTCCTAGACAATCCCTGCCGCCTTGTGCCTGCTGGAATCGCTGGCTAGTCTGCGCTCCGTCACTGCCAATTCAGTGATCGGGTTTAGTCGCCCGGAATGTCACAAGGAGCATGGTCCATCAAGTTTTATGGTGGCTGTGCGCAGGGCACCTTCGGGTGCGCCGGATTTTCCTTGTGGCCGGTCGACTAACCTGCGTACAGCCGCCACCCATCGTTTAGTCGCGACGGGGGTCGGTACCTGACCACACAAGGAGTTGCACCATGAACAAAGCCCTACCCGACCCACCCCTCGATCCCGCAAAAGACCGCGCCGCCTTCAACCGCGCCATCGACCACTACCTGCCCACCCAAGGCTTTCACTCGGTCAACGAAGACCTGAGCTTCGAAGACGCCCTGCTCTACACCGCCAGCTTGCTCGACAGCGCCTCCGCCACCGCCCTGGACTGCGGCGAACTTCTGCAAAGCCCCGAGCGGGCGAAGATCCTGGCGGTATGGCACCTGCTGGAAATTGCCAAGACCACGGTCGACCGCTCCATCGAATGCCTGACCTGCACAAAACCCACTGCCTGAACGCGCTCAAAACTGTGGGAGGGGGGCTGAACTGGCCTAATGCTCCCGGACACCTCTTAAGGGCGATATGATTCGCCCAATCAGGAGGTTTCATGCAAGAGCGAAAGACCTACACCCGCGAGTTCAAGCAACGTGCTGTAAGCATGGTACTTGATGATAACTGCTCAGTTCCTGACGTCTGTGCGTCGATGGAGGTTGGCCCCACGGCTCTGCGCCGTTGGATTGAGCAGGTTCGCAAAGAGCGTCAGAAAGGGCAGCCAGTGGCAGGTACTAAGGCAATCAGCGATGAACAGCGAGAGCTTCAACAGCTGCGAGCCAAGGTCAAGCGCCTGGAGACCGAGGCTGAAATCTTAAAAAAGGCTACGGCTCTCTTGATGTCGGATCCCGATCGTTTTTCCTGATCGAGGAGCTGAGAGAGTCGAGTTCGTATCCGATCTGCCTGCTTTGCAGTGCGCTGGGCGTTTCCCGCAGCGCGTTTTATGACTGGCTTAAGCGTCGCTCAGTGCCGAATACCAAGCGTGACGCGCTCAGAGCAAAAGTTGCGCAATTGCATGACGAAAGCCGGGGAAGTGCAGGCGCGCGGATGATCTCTCAGCACTTGAAAGCCCAGCAGATCAAGGTGGGACGGCATCTGGCCGGAAAACTCATGGCGGAGGCAAATCTGGCCAGCAGACAGCGCCGCCGCCATCAGTATCGCTCTAGAGGCGTCGAAGCATTTGTGGCCAAGAATCTGCTCGAGCGTAACTTCGAGCCAACCGCAATCAATCAGGCCTGGTGCGGCGACGTTACCAGCCTGATGGTTGGTAAACGTTGGTATCACTTGGCAGCGGTCATTGATCTGTTCGCCCGCCGAATCGTTGGCTGGGCGTTTTCCCTGATCAACGACGCCAACCTGGTTAGCAAGGCGCTGAGAATGGCGGTGGAGGTTCGAGGCAAACATGCAGGCTTGATGTTTCATTCGGATCAAGGCAGCCAATACACCAGCCAGCTCTTTCAGTCCGAGCTGCTGGAGCATGGAATAACGCAAAGCATGAGCCGCAGAGGGCAATGCTGGGACAACGCGCCAACAGAGCGTTTCTTCGGGACGCTTAAATCAGAGTGGGTGCCCAATAAGGGCTACACCACAGTTGAAGAAGCCAGGCGGGATATGACCAGCTTCTTCATGCGATACAACCGAATCAGGCTCCACAGCTACAACAACTACCTGTCGCCAATAGCCATGGAGCAAAAAGCGGCATAAACACCGTAATCGGTGTCCGGGATTACTTGACCAGTTCA
>NZ_CVTU01000040.1:0-53186 GCF_900004965.1 Pseudomonas sp. 44 R 15 | reverse complement strand
CAGCGGCCAAGCCTGCTGAAAAACCTGCCGCCACCGTCGCCAAGGCCGGTGCCGCCGGCAGCAGTTGGTACAGCAGCCAGCCCACCGGCAACTTCGTGGTGCAGATCCTCGGCACCAGCTCCGAGGCCAACGCCCAGGCGTTCGTCAAAGAGCAGGGCGGCCAGTACCGTTATTTCAAGAAAGTGCTCAACGGCAAGCCTCTCTACGTGATCACCTACGGCAGCTTCCCAAGCCGCGCCGCAGCCGATTCTGCCATCAAAGCCTTGCCAGCGAAGGTTCAGGCTGGTAAACCTTGGCCTCGAACTGTCGCCAGCGTTCAACAAGAACTCGCGACAACTCGCTGAAGATCCGGCGGCCTTACCCAGGCCGCCCTCCCAGCATCTCAAAAAAACGACAACAGCGTGCAGCCCTGAAGGCCGCGCGCTTTGTGGTGTCTGCGTCACGGTAGCTTTTGAGTCGTAGCGGTCAGAATTAAAAAAGTTTTGACTAGCACAGCATATCGCTTTAAACCTTTCATAAATGCGACATAGATTTGCGACATTTCGTCGCTAAATTTGTGAGCGTCTGTGTCGGTGTGTACAATGACCTCCCTTTTGCCCCCGCTAAGCCGGCGTACGTTCGGCGTGGAAGGTAACCGGTTGAATTGAAAAGAAATTTGCCTCGATAGAAGAGGCAGCCTGGTGAGAAAGTGTCTATGAAAGCAGGTCTGTACCAACCCGATGAATTCAAGGATAACTGCGGTTTCGGCCTGATAGCCCACATGCAGGGCGAGCCCAGTCATACCCTTTTACAAACGGCCATCGAGGCCCTGACCTGCATGACCCACCGCGGTGGGATCAACGCCGACGGCAAGACCGGTGACGGTTGCGGCTTGCTGATTCAAAAGCCCGACCAGTTCCTGCGCGCCGTTGCCAAAGAGCATTTCGCTGTCGACCTGCCCAAGCAATATGCGGTGGGCATGGTGTTCTTCAACCAGGACCCGGTCAAAGCTGAAGCTGCTCGCGAGAACATGAACCGCGAGATCGTCGCCGCCGGCCTGCAACTGATCGGCTGGCGCAAAGTGCCGATCGACACCAGCGTGCTCGGCCGCCTGGCCAACGAGCGCCTGCCGCAGATCGAACAGGTGTTCATCGCAGGCGACGGCCTGAGCGACCAGGACATGGCGATCAAGCTGTTCACCTCGCGTCGTCGTTCGTCGGTGCTCAACGCCGCCGACACCGACCACTACATCTGCAGCTTTTCCCACAAGACCATCATTTACAAAGGCCTGATGATGCCGGCGGACCTCACCGCCTTCTATCCGGACCTGAGCGACGAGCGCCTGCAAACCGCGATCTGCGTGTTCCACCAGCGCTTCTCCACCAACACCCTGCCGAAATGGCCGCTGGCCCAGCCGTTCCGCTTCCTCGCCCACAACGGCGAGATCAACACCATCACCGGCAACCGCAACTGGGCCGTGGCCCGTCGCACCAAGTTCGCCAACGATCTGATGGACCTCGAAGAGCTCGGCCCGCTGGTCAACCGCGTGGGTTCGGACTCCTCGAGCATGGACAACATGCTTGAGTTGATGGTCACCGGCGGCATCGACCTGTTCCGTGGCGTGCGCATGATCATTCCGCCTGCGTGGCAGAACGTCGAGACCATGGACCCGGACCTGCGGGCGTTCTACGAATACAACTCGATGCACATGGAACCGTGGGACGGCCCGGCCGGCGTGGTCATGACCGACGGCCGCTACGCGGTGTGCCTGCTCGACCGTAACGGTCTGCGCCCGGCGCGCTGGGTCACCACCACCAACGGCTTTATCACCCTGGCCTCGGAAATCGGCGTGTGGGACTACAAGCCGGAAGACGTCATCGCCAAAGGCCGCGTGGGCCCTGGCCAGATCCTCGCCGTGGACACCGAAACCGGCCAGATCCTCGACACTGACGCCATCGACAACCGCCTCAAGTCCCGTCACCCGTACAAGCAATGGCTGCGCAAGAACGCCCTGCGCATCCAGGCGACCATGGAAGACAACGACCACGGTTCGGCTTTCTACGACGTCGATCAGCTCAAGCAATACATGAAGATGTACCAAGTCACGTTCGAAGAGCGCGACCAGGTGCTGCGCCCGCTCGGCGAGCAAGGCTACGAGGCCGTCGGCTCCATGGGCGACGACACGCCAATGGCCGTGCTGTCCCAGCGCGTGCGCACGCCGTACGACTACTTCCGCCAGCAATTCGCCCAGGTGACCAACCCACCGATCGACCCGCTGCGCGAAGCCATCGTGATGTCGCTGGAAGTGTGTCTCGGTGCCGAGCGCAACATTTTCCAGGAATCGCCGGAGCACGCTTCCCGTGTGATCCTCAGCTCGCCGGTGGTTTCCCCGGCCAAGTGGCGCTCGCTGATGACCCTGGAACGTCCAGGCTTCGACCGCCAGATCATCGACCTGAACTACGACGAGAGCCTCGGCCTTGAAGCCGCTGTGCGCAACGTCGCCGACCAGGCCGAAGAAGCCGTGCGCGCCGGTCGTACCCAGATCGTGCTGACCGACCGGCATATCGCGCCGGGCAAGTTGCCGATCCACGCTTCGCTGGCCACCGGCGCTGTGCATCACCGCCTGACCGAGAAAGGCCTGCGCTGCGACTCCAACATCCTCGTCGAAACCGCCACTGCCCGCGACCCGCACCACTTCGCGGTGTTGATCGGCTTCGGCGCCTCGGCTGTGTACCCGTTCCTCGCGTACGAAGTGCTGGGCGACCTGATCCGTACCGGTGAAGTGCTGGGCGACCTCTACGAGGTGTTCAAGAACTACCGCAAGGGCATCACCAAAGGCCTGCTGAAGATCCTGTCGAAGATGGGCATCTCCACCGTTACCTCGTATCGCGGCGCCCAGTTGTTCGAAGCCATCGGCCTCTCCGAAGAAGTCTGTGAGTTGAGCTTCCGTGGCGTGCCGAGCCGCATCAAGGGTGCGCGTTTCGTCGATATCGAAGCCGAACAGAAAGCCCTGGCGGCTGAAGCCTGGAGCGCGCGCAAGCCGATCCAGCAAGGCGGCCTGCTCAAGTTCGTACACGGTGGCGAATACCACGCCTACAACCCGGACGTGGTCAGCACCCTGCAAGCCGCCGTGCAACAGGGCGACTACGCCAAGTTCAAGCAGTACACGAGCCTGGTGGATAACCGCCCGGTGTCGATGATCCGCGACCTGTTCAAGGTGAAGACCCTGGACACGCCGATGGACATCGCCGAAGTCGAGCCGCTGGAATCTATCCTCAAGCGCTTCGACTCCGCCGGTATTTCCCTGGGCGCCTTGTCGCCCGAGGCCCACGAAGCCCTGGCCGAAGCCATGAACCGCCTGGGGGCGCGTTCCAACTCCGGCGAAGGCGGTGAAGACCCGGCGCGCTACGGCACGCTCAAAAGCTCGAAAATCAAGCAGGTTGCCACCGGCCGGTTTGGCGTGACCCCGGAATACCTGGTCAACGCCGAAGTGCTGCAGATCAAGGTGGCCCAGGGCGCCAAGCCGGGGGAGGGTGGTCAACTGCCGGGCGGCAAGGTCAACGGCCTGATCGCCAAGCTGCGCTACGCAGTGCCCGGCGTGACCCTGATTTCGCCGCCACCGCACCACGACATCTACTCGATCGAAGACTTGTCGCAGCTGATTTTCGACTTGAAACAAGTCAACCCGCAGGCGCTGGTCTCGGTGAAACTGGTGGCGGAAGCCGGGGTCGGCACCATCGCCGCCGGTGTGGCCAAGGCCTACGCTGACCTGATCACCATTTCCGGCTACGACGGCGGCACCGGCGCTTCGCCGTTGACCTCGATCAAGTACGCCGGTGCGCCGTGGGAGCTGGGCCTGGCCGAAACCCACCAGACCCTGCGCGGCAACGACCTGCGCGGCAAAGTGCGGGTACAGACCGACGGCGGCCTGAAAACCGGCCTCGACGTGATCAAGGCCGCAATCCTCGGCGCCGAAAGCTTCGGCTTCGGTACTGCGCCGATGATTGCCCTGGGCTGCAAATACCTGCGCATCTGCCACCTGAACAACTGCGCCACCGGCGTCGCCACTCAGAACGAAAAGCTGCGCAAAGACCACTACATCGGCACCGTCGACATGGTGGTGAATTTCTTCACCTACGTCGCCGAAGAAACCCGTGAGTGGCTGGCCAAGCTCGGCGTGCGTTCGCTGGAAGAACTGATCGGGCGTACCGACCTGCTCGAAGTGCTCAAAGGCCAGACCGCCAAGCAACAACATTTGGACCTGACGCCGCTGTTGGGCAGCGATCACATCCCGGCAGACAAGCCACAATTCTGCCAGGTGGACCGCAACCCACCGTTCGACAAAGGCCTGTTGGCCGAGAAGATGGTCGAAATGGCCGGCTCCTCGATCAACGACGCCAGCGGTGGCGAATTCGCCCTGGATATCTGCAACTGCGACCGTTCCATCGGCGCGCGCATCTCCGGTGAAATCGCGCGCAAGCACGGCAACCAGGGCATGGCGAAAGCGCCGATCACCTTCCGCTTCAAGGGCACTGCCGGCCAGAGTTTTGGTGTGTGGAACGCCGGCGGCCTGCATATGTACCTGGAAGGCGACGCCAACGACTACGTGGGCAAGGGCATGACCGGCGGCAAGCTGGTGATCGTTCCGCCTAAAGGCAGCGTCTACAAGAGTCAGGACAGTGCCATCATCGGCAACACCTGCCTGTACGGCGCCACCGGTGGCAAGTTGTTCGCCGCCGGCACCGCCGGTGAGCGTTTCGCCGTGCGTAACTCCGGGGCCCACACGGTTGTGGAAGGCACCGGCGATCACTGCTGCGAGTACATGACCGGGGGCTTTGTCGCGGTACTGGGCAAGACCGGTTACAACTTCGGTTCAGGCATGACCGGCGGTTTCGCCTACGTGCTCGACCAGGACAACACCTTCGTCGACAAGGTCAACCACGAGTTGGTCGAGATCCAGCGGATCAGCGGCGAAGCCATGGAATCCTACCGGAACCACTTGCAGCACGTGCTGGACGAGTATGTCGAGGAGACCGGCAGCGAATGGGGTCGTAACCTCGCCGAAAACCTCGATGATTACCTGCGTCGTTTCTGGCTGGTCAAGCCCAAGGCTGCCAACCTGAAATCGTTGCTTTCCAGCATCCGTGCCAACCCGCAGTGATATGCGCCTGAAGAGTTTGATGAGGTTTTAACATGGCTGAACGTCTGAATAACGACTTCCAGTTCATCGATGTCGGGCGCAAAGATCCGAAGAAGAAACTGTTGCGTCAACGCAAGAAAGAGTTCGTGGAAATCTACGAGCCCTTCAAACCCCAGCACTCGGCCGACCAGGCCCACCGCTGCCTGGGGTGCGGTAACCCGTATTGCGAATGGAAGTGCCCGGTGCACAACTTCATTCCCAACTGGCTGAAATTGGTCGCCGAGGGCAACATCCTCGCCGCCGCCGAGCTGTCGCACCAGACCAACACCCTGCCGGAAGTCTGCGGCAGGGTTTGTCCCCAGGATCGTCTGTGCGAGGGTGCGTGCACCCTCAACGACGGCTTCGGCGCGGTGACCATCGGTTCGGTGGAGAAGTACATCACCGACACCGCGTTCGCCATGGGCTGGCGCCCGGACATGTCCAAGGTCAAGCCGACCGGCAAGCGTGTCGCCATCATCGGCGCGGGCCCGGCGGGCCTGGGCTGTGCCGACGTGCTGGTACGCGGCGGCGTGACCCCGGTGGTGTTCGACAAGAACCCGGAAATCGGCGGCCTGCTGACCTTCGGCATCCCCGAGTTCAAGCTGGAAAAGACCGTGTTGAGCAATCGCCGCGAAGTCTTCACCGGCATGGGCATCGAGTTCCGCCTGAACACCGAGATCGGCAAAGACATCACCATGGAGCAACTGCTCGCCGAATACGACGCCGTGTTCATGGGCATGGGCACCTACACCTACATGAAGGGCGGCTTTGCCGGTGAGGATTTGCCGGGCGTGTACGACGCGCTGGATTTCCTGATCGCCAACGTCAACCGCAACCTGGGCTTTGAAAAGTCGCCGGAAGATTTCGTCGACATGAAAGGCAAGAAGGTCGTGGTGCTCGGCGGTGGCGACACCGCGATGGACTGCAACCGCACCTCGATCCGCCAGGGCGCCAAGTCGGTGACCTGTGCGTATCGTCGTGACGAAGCCAACATGCCCGGTTCGCGCAAAGAGGTGAAGAACGCCAAGGAAGAAGGTGTGAGATTCCTCTATAACCGCCAGCCGATCGCCATCGTCGGTGAAGACCGCGTCGAAGGTGTGAAGGTGGTCGAGACCCGTCTTGGCGAACCGGATGCCCGTGGCCGTCGCAGCCCCGAACCGATCCCGGGTTCCGAAGAGATCATCCCGGCCGACGCCGTGGTCATCGCCTTCGGTTTCCGCCCAAGCCCGGCGCCGTGGTTCGAGCAGTTCGCGATCCAGACCGACAGCCAGGGCCGCGTCGTCGCCCCGGAGCAGGGCCAGTACAAGCACCAGACCAGCAACCCGAAAATCTTCGCCGGTGGCGACATGGTGCGCGGCTCTGATTTGGTGGTAACCGCGATCTTCGAAGGCCGCAACGCCGCCGAAGGCATCCTGGACTACCTGCAGGTCTGACCCCGATCCCAGGTTGAAATGGGATCAAAGTGTGGGAGGGGGCTTGCCCCCGATAGCGCTGCATCAGTCACCAGATTCACTGACTGACCCACCGCCATCGGGGGCAAGCCCCCTCCCACAGTTGTTTTGCAGCGCTTTCAAGTCCGCGACAAATTGACCCGATAGACAAAAGGCACGGCACATACCGTGCCTTTTGCGTCGCGCTCTGAGAAAATGCCCGCACTTTTTTTGCGGATGCCGACATGACTGCCCTCAAGAACGACCGTTTCCTTCGTGCCCTGCTCAAGCAACCCGTGGACGTCACCCCCGTGTGGATGATGCGCCAGGCCGGTCGCTACCTGCCGGAATACCGCGCCAGTCGCGCCCACGCCGGCGACTTCATGAGCCTGTGCATGAATCCCGCGTTCGCCTGCGAAGTCACGATGCAGCCGCTGGACCGCTACCCACAACTGGACGCGGCCATTCTCTTTTCCGATATCCTCACCATCCCCGACGCCATGGGCCAAGGCCTGTACTTCGAGACGGGTGAAGGCCCGCGCTTCAGGAAGGTCGTCAGCACCCTGGCCGATATCGAAGCCCTGCCGATCCCGGACCCGCACAAAGACCTCGGCTACGTGATGGACGCCGTGAGCACCATCCGCCGCGAGCTTAACGGCCGCGTGCCGCTGATCGGCTTCTCCGGCAGCCCCTGGACCCTGGCCACCTACATGGTCGAAGGCGGCTCGTCGAAAGACTTCCGCAAGACCAAGGCCATGCTCTACGACAACCCGCACGCCATGCACCTGCTGCTGGACAAGCTGGCGCAGTCGGTCACCGCGTACCTCAATGGCCAGATCATGGCCGGCGCGCAAGCGGTGCAGATCTTTGACACCTGGGGCGGCAACCTCTCGGCGGCGGCCTACCAGGAATTCTCCCTGGCCTACATGCGCAAGATCGTCAGCGGCCTGATCCGCGAACATGAAGGCCGCAAGGTTCCGGTGATCCTGTTCACCAAGGGTGGCGGCCTGTGGCTGGAAAGCATCGCCGATGCAGGCGCCGACGCGTTGGGCCTGGACTGGACCTGCGACATTGGCGAAGCCCGCCGTCGCGTTGGCGGTCAAGTTGCACTGCAAGGCAACATGGACCCCACCGTGCTGTACGCCAAGCCGGAAGCGATCCGCACCGAAGTCGGCCGCATCCTTGCCAGCTACGGCAAGGGCACCGGTCACGTGTTCAACCTCGGCCATGGCATCACCCCGGAAGTGAACCCGGAGCACGCGGGTGCCTTCCTGCGCGCGGTGCATGAACTGTCGGCGCAATACCACGAATAAAAACACAGAGCAAAAATGTGGGAGGGGGCAAGCCCCCTCCCACATTAAAAGCCAGAAACCTTCAGACCTGCCCCAACGGCGGCAACTTCGCCAGCTTCAACGCCACCAGCAACGCGCCAATCAGCAGCGCGACGATAAACCCGCCAATCCCGTTCCATCCGCCCAAGTGCCAAAAGAACCCGCCCGCCGTCCCGGCAATGCTTGACCCTGCGTAATAGCAAAACAGATACAGCGACGACGCCTGTCCCTTGGCCTTCACCGCACGCCGCCCGATCCAGCTGCTGGCTACCGAATGGGCGCCGAAGAAGCCGAAGGTAAAGATCAGCATGCCCGGCACCACCAGCCACAGCGGGGTGAACAGCGTCAGGGCCATGCCGGCGAGCATCAGCACAATGGTGGCCCACAGCACGCGACGGCGCCCCAGGCGGTCGGCCAGCGAGCCGATTTTCGCCGAGCTGTAGATGCCTGACAGATACACCAGCGACAGCAGGCCGACCACGGCCTGGCTGAGGTCATACGGGTCGGACAGCAGGCGATAGCCGATGTAGTTGAACAGGGTCACAAACGCGCCCATCAGCAGGAACGCTTCCAGGAACAACCACGGCAGGCCCGCGTCCTTGAAGTGCATCACGAAGCCATCGAGCAGGTTACGCGGCTTGAGGCTGCTGGCGCGGAAGTTGCGCGACTCTGGGAGGATTTTCCAGAACACCGTGGCGGCGATCAGCGCCAGGCCGCCGATGATCAGCATGGCGGTGTGCCAACTGACGAAGTCGATCAATACCCCGATGATCAGCCGCCCGCTCATGCCACCAATCGCATTGCCGCCGATGTACAGGCCCATGGCCAGGCCGATGTGCTGCGGGTGGATCTCTTCGCTCAGGTAGGTCATGGCCACGGCGGCCAGGCCACTCAAGGACAAGCCCACCAGCGCACGCATGAGCAGGATACCCTCCCAG
Organism: Pseudomonas sp. 44 R 15; assembly: GCF_900004965.1. Lineage (NCBI taxonomy): Bacteria > Pseudomonadati > Pseudomonadota > Gammaproteobacteria > Pseudomonadales > Pseudomonadaceae > Pseudomonas > Pseudomonas sp. 44 R 15. The sequence goes on along the minus strand of NZ_CVTU01000040.1, from coordinate 44,329 downwards.
CTCGGCATCAAGCCGCTGGCGATGGTTGCCAGCGCTGCACAGAACAGCGCGGCGACCATCACCGGTTTGCGTCCCAGCCTGTCGGAAATCGGCCCGGTGATCAGCAGGCCGAAGGCAAGCATCGCCGTGGCGACCGACAAAATCAGGCTGCTCTGCGCGGCATTGATGGAAAACTCGTGAGACAGCGCCGGCATCATCGGCTGTACGCAATACAACAGGGCAAAGGTGGCAAACCCGCCGGAGAACAGCGCCAGCACCGTGCGCATGAACATCGGCGTGCCTTTTTCGATGTACTCGTCGTTGAGCTGCGCCACCACGTCATCAAGGGCTGAAGGCGGGGTGTGTTGGGCAAGCGGAGCAACAGCAGGATTCACGGGGGACCTCGGGGAGGAAAGTCTGCCAGGACTGACAATGGGAAAAAGAATATAGCTGGCTAATGATTCTTTCCAATATATTGTTCGACCTGTTTGATAGCTTTAACGACCTAATGAGGTGTGCATGGAATTACGTCATCTGCGGTACTTCATCGCCGTCGCCGAGGAGCTGCATTTTGGCCGCGCCGCGCAGGTGCTGGGCATCTCGCAACCGCCACTGAGCCAGCAGATCCAGGCATTGGAGCAAGAGGTGGGCGCGCGGTTGTTTGAGCGGACCAATCGTCGTGTCGAGCTGAGCGAAGCGGGACGCCTGTTTCTGCACGAGGCGCGCCTGGTGCTGGCGCAAGTGGATAAAGCGGCGGACGTCGCGCGGCGGGCGCAGATGGGAGAGCTGGGAGAGCTGAAAATCGGATTCACCTCGTCGGCACCATTCAACGCCAGCATCCCGCAGGCGATCTTTGCGTTTCGCCAAGCCTTTCCAGCCGTGCACTTGAGCCTGCAGGAAATGAGCAGCACCGAGGTGGCCGAGTCGCTGGTGGATGAATCGATCCAGGTCGGGCTGATGCGGCCTTTGCCGTTGCCCGAATCACTGTGTGTGGTCGAGCTGATGCGCGAGCCCCTGGTGGCGGTACTGAACGCCGGGCACCCGTTGGCGCAGGGCAGCGAGCGCGGCTTGCACCTGGCGCAATTGGCAGAAGAACCGTTCGTGTTTTTCCCGCGCACCTACGGCAGCGGTCTCTATGCGCAACTGCTCAGCCTGTGCCGTGACGCCGGCTTCAGCCCGCATGTCGCCCAGGAGGCGGGCGAGGCGATGACCATCATCGGTCTGGTGGCGGCGGGATTGGGCGTATCGGTGCTGCCGGCGTCCTATCAACGGATACGGATCGACGGCGTGGTGTATCGCACGTTGCTGGACCCGGAAGCGGTGACCGCGGTATGGCTGGTGCAGCGCAAGGGTGCGCAGACGCCGATGGCAAGGGCGTTTGTGGAATTGTTGACGCGTAGGGCGGTGGCGTAGGTATGTTCACACCCGATCGTTCCCACGCTCCGCGTGGTAATGCATCCCGTGACGCTCCGCGTCACCCAACTGAAGGCTGGAACCGTGCACTCGTGGCGGGACGCGGAGCGTCCCAGGCGGCGTTACCACGCGGAGCGTGGGAACGATCCAAGGCGCCCTTTGTCGTTTCTGGGTTACTGCATCCCCGCCGAGCGCAGCCCCGCCAGAATGTCCCGATCCAGCATGCTCACCCAACGGTTGTAGTTGCGATGGATCTTGCCGTCCTTGTAGCCCAGTTCGCGGCTGTCGCGGTAGCTGATGGCGTAGCTGTTGCGGGTGTAGCGGATGTCGATGGCGGCATAGAACTGGCCGCGCACGGTGATGTCGGCCTGCACCAACTGCGGGCTCAGGCGTTGTACCGTCCACTCGCGTTTTTGCAGGGCGGCGACGATCACCTGTTTCATTTTTTCTTCGCTGAGCTGGGGCGTGGCCGGCAGCTCGTGCTGGGTGTTGAGCACCGGTTTGCTGGTGCAGCCGGCGGTGGTCAACAGGGCCAGGGCGATCAGGGTGGCGCGTAGCAGGGAAGACATTCCGTTTTCTCCAATCGATTAAAAAGTCAGGACCAGCGGCGAAAGATCAGCGAGGTGTTGACGCCGCCAAAGGCAAAGTTGTTGTTCATCACGTAGTCGTTGTGCATCTGGCGAAAGCCACCTTGCAGGTAATCCAGCTCACCGCATTGCGGGTCGACCGAGTCCAGGTTGAAGGTGTGCACGTACTGGTCGCGGTTCATCATCTCGATGCTGAACCACGACTCCAGCGCCCCGCACGCGCCCAGGGTGTGGCCCAGGAAACTCTTCTGCGAACTGATGGGCATGCGGCTGCCGAACAGGCTGCTGGTGGCCAGGGTCTCGGCGATGTCGCCCTGGTCGGTCGCGGTGCCGTGACCATTGACATAGCCGATGGCGGACGGTTCAAGCCCGGCGTCTTCCAGCGCCAGCTCCATGGCGCGGCGCATGGTTTTCTGTTCCGGGCGGGTGGTGTGCTGGCCGTCGGCATTGCTGCCGAAACCGACGATCTCGGCATGGATATGCGCACCCCGCGCCAGCGCGTGTTCCAGTTCTTCGAGCACCAGCATGCCGCCGCCTTCGCCGATCACCAGGCCATCGCGGCCGCTGTCGTAGGGGCGCGGGCTGGTTTGCGGCGCGTCGTTTTTCAGGCTGGTGGCGTAGAGCGCGTCGAACACCATGGCCTCGGTGGGGCACAGCTCTTCGGCGCCGCCGGCGAGCATCAACGGCAGACGGCCGAACTTGATGGCCTCGTAGGCATAACCGATGCCCTGGCTGCCGCTGGTGCAGGCGCTGGAGGTGGGGATCAAGCGCCCGGTCAGGCCAAAGAAGATGCTGATATTCGCCGCCGTGGTGTGCGGCATCATGCGCACATAGGAATTGGCATTCAGGCCCTCGGCCACCGAGTTCAGCAGCATGTTGCCGAACGCCTTGATCTCATCGGTGCTGCCGGTGGACGAGCCACAGGCCACGCCCATGCGCCCGTCCTTGATCGACGCGTCGCCAAGCAAGCCGGCGTCCTGCAGCGCCTGCTCCGCCGCCCACACCGCCAGGCGCGAGACGCGGCCCATGCTGCGCAGTTGCTTGCGGGTCCAGTGCGCGGGGACGGCGAAATCGTCAATCGGCCCGGCCAGGCGCGTGTTCAATTCGGTGAAGCGGTCCCATTCATCCATGCGCCGGATGCCGCTGCGGTTGGCGCGAAAGTTGGCGGCGATGGTGTCCCAGTCGCTGCCCAGGGAGGTCATGCCGGCCATGCCGGTGACGACAACGCGTTTCATCAGCACAGGCCCCCATTCACGGCCAACACTTGGCGCGTGATATAGCCTGCCTCGGCGGACATCAGGAAATTCACCGCACCGGCCACTTCTTCCGGAGTGCCCATGCGCTGCGCCGGGATCATTTTCATCAGTTCTTCGACCGGCACGTTTTCGTCCAGCATGGCGGTGTCGATCAAGCCCGGTGCCACACAGTTGACGGTGATCTTGCGCTTGCCCAGCTCGATGGCCAGCGCCTTGGCTGCGCCGATCAAGCCCGCCTTGGAGGCGCTGTAGTTGACCTGGCCGCGGTTGCCGATCAGCCCGGACACCGAGGTGATGCACACGATGCGCCCGGCGGCGCGACGACGGATCATCGGCATCATCACCGGGTGCAGCACGTTGTAGAACCCGTCGAGGTTGGTGCGCATCACCACGTCCCAGTCGTCTTCCGAGAGCGCCGGGAACGCGCCGTCGCGGGTCAGGCCTGCATTGAGCACCACGCCGTAATAGGCGCCATGTTGCTCGACGTCGGCCTCCAGGATTTCCTTGCACGCCGCGCGATCGGCGACATCGAATTGCAGCACCCGCGCCTGGCGGCCCAGGGCTTCGATTTCGGCCTGTACCGCGTCGGCTTCGGCGCGGCCATTGCGGCAATGCAGCACGAGGTCATGCCCGGCCTGGGCCAGGCGCAGGGCAATGGCGCGGCCGATGCCACGGCTGGAGCCGGTGACCAGTACGGATTCAGTCATGGCGTTTCGTCCTTCGATTCATCTAAATAGGTGGCCGCCTGGGGCGGTCGAAATACGTTCAAGCGTGCGCTGGCCTGGATGCCGTCGCCGGTGAGGTGGCATTCGAACACCCCCATGCCATTGTCGTCCTCCAGCGAGCGCAGGCCGTGGATCGTCAGCTCGGTGCCGGCGGGAAAATGCGCCACATTGCACTCGAATTTACGCGTGCCCAGCAGGAAGCCCAGTTCCACCGCGTGGCCTTGCTGGCGCGCGCGGCACCCGGCATAGGCGGCGACGCTCTGCGCCATCAGCTCGATACCGACCCAGGCCGGCAGGCTGCCGTCAGCCTGGCTGAACAGGCCGCCGGGCTTGACGGTGAGACGGGTGTGCACCTGCTCTTCATCGAACGACAGCACTTGGTCGATCAGGATCATGTCGCCCGCATGGGGCAGCAGTTCGGCGAGTGGCCAAGCGATCATGGGGCCTCTCCAATAATCAGGCTGACGTTGTTGCCGCCAAAGGCAAACGAGTTGCTCATCAAATAAGGTTTTTCCAAGGTGTCGCCCTGGTGTGCCCACTGCAAGGCGGGCAGCGCCGGATCGACGTGACCGTCCCACACGTGGGGAGGGACTCGCCCGTGCGTCAGGCTCAACCAGCAGAACGCCGCTTCCAGTGCGCCCGCCGCGCCGAGGGTGTGGCCGCTCATGGGTTTGGTTGAGGAGCAAGCCACACCGCCCGGAAATAGGCTGGCGACCGCCAGGCTTTCCATGGCGTCGTTGTGCTGGGTGGCGGTGCCGTGCAGGTTCAGGTAGCCGATCTGCTCGGGTGCGAGTTTCGCCTGGGCCAGGGCCTTGCGCATGGCCTGCAACGCGCCTTTGCCGGTGGGCTCGGGGGCGGAGATATGGTGGGCGTCGCTGCTGGCGCCGCTGCCCAGCAGGGCGACCGGTGCCGGCTCACGGCTCATCAGGAACACCACCGCCGCTTCGCCGATATTGATGCCGTTGCGGTTCACCGAAAACGGATTGCAGCGCTCGGCAGACACCGCTTCCAGTGCGGTAAAGCCGTTCAGCGTCAGCCTGCACAAGCTGTCGACGCCCCCGCAGATCACCGCATCGCACAGGCCCAGGTCGAGCAGGCGCCGGGCACTCATCAACGCACGGGCGCTGGAGGTGCAGGCGGTGGAAATCACATAGGCCGGGCCGCTCAATTGCAGCCAGTCGGCGAGGAAATTCGCCGGAGCGCTGAGTTCCTGCTGTTGGTAGTCGTAGTCACCGGGAAAGGCGTTATCGCGCAGGTAGTGGGCAATGCCGCGACTGGCCTCGTCGATGCCCGACGTGCTGGTGCCCAGCACAACGCCAACCCGTGAGGGGCCGTAGGTGTGGATCGCCTGGCGGATCGAGTCTTCGATCTGCACCGCCGCTTCCAGCAGCAGCTGGTTATTGCGGCTGCTCTGCTGGCCCAACTGTGCCGGAAGGGGCGCCAGCTCGCCGCGCACGGCCGCGACCGGCACCATGCGCTCGGGCACCCAGCCGCTCTCGGCGCGCATGCCGCCACAGTCGCCGGCAAACAGGCTGCGGCTGACCTCGGCCTGGCCGCGACCGAGGGCACAGATCACGCCCAGGGCATTGAGGTAGGCGCTCATTTGCCCACGCCCAGCGGGGTAATGCGATAGCTCAACGGTTGGCCCACCATGTTCACGCTGAACACCTCTGAAGACTGATAGACGATTTGCCAATGGCCCGGCAGCGTTCGCGTAAGGTCCATGGCCTGGGCCGCAGGATACAGCGCACGCAGGTCATCCGCCGAGGCCAGGGCAAACAACAGCGCGGCGAACAGCGCTCGGGCCTGGGGGTTGGGCGGCAGCAAGCCATCGGCCTGCCACTCGCCGTCGATCAACTTCTGCCGGGCCTGGGGGATGCCCAACGGGTCCATCATCGACCAGCGAATCGCCCGCCCTTCACGCTGGATCACCAGCAGCCAATCCTGGCTGAGTTCGCCCTCCAGGCGTTGTACATGCAGCTGCATCGGCAAGTTCAGGGCGGGCATGGTTTGCGGCAACGGCGCCTGGCTGGCGCACGCGCCGAGCAGCAACAGGCAACCCATCAGCAACCAGCGGATCATGAACGCGCGGCCTCTGCCGGCTTGCGCGCCACGCAGTTGACCAGGGTTTCCTCGCGCTGGCCCACCGGCGGCGCCTTGCGCAGGCCCCAACGTTCCAGTAGGCCGAAATCGCTGGAGCGGCTCCACCACAGATAGGGGTACGAGACGTTCTGCGCGTCGAATTCAAAGCCCTGCTCGCGCAGCATGTCCAGGTACTGCTCGGCGCTTTTCTGCACATGCATGGGATGGCGGAACAGCCAGCGAATCACCCAGGTGTCGATATAGGCTTCGGTGGATTCGGCAAACAGCAAATAGCCGCCCGGCTTGAGGACCCGATAGAACTCCTTGAGCGCGCGATGCTGCTCGACCAGGTGGTGAAAGGTCTGGTGGCAAAACACAATATCGACGCTGGCGTCGGGTAACTCGAGGGTGGCGCAGTCGCTGCCGATCAACTCCACGGCCAGGCCCTGGCGAGTGGCTTCTTCGCGGCTCAGGGCCAGGCTGTGAGGGTCGGCATCCAGGCCGATCAGGCGCGCGGGCGCAAATACCTGCTGCAGCAACTTGAACGATTTGCCCTGGCCGCAGCCGGCGTCGAGCAATACCGGCGCCACCGGCAGCGGTTCGCTGAACAGGCTGCGCAGGTCATTGATCGCCACGCGCAACACATGATGCTGCCAGGTGTGGCTGCGCAGGAACCAGAAGCCGAAGCGGGTTTCTTCGACGTAGTTTTTACTCAGGTAGTTCTTTTCAACCGCAGGGCTGGTCATACCGGCTCACTCGCACAGATTTGCGACAGCATCCGCAGGCGCCGCTTGGGCTCGCTGACAAACGGGTTGCGTTCATCCCAGGCGTAGCCGGCGAGGATCGAACTGATCATGCGGCGAATCTGCGGCGAACTGCCGGCGTGGAAAATCACGTCCTGGAACGTCCCGGCGTACCAGCCCTCGACGTAGCAGCGGAAGGTGTCGACGCCGCGCTTCAACGGTTCGGCAAACTCGGTTTGCCAGTCCACCGCTTCGCCTTGCAGTTGGCGATGCAGCACGCCCGCGGCCATGCTCGCCGAGCGCATGGCGATGGTGACGCCGGAGGAGAACACCGGGTCGAGAAATTCCGCCGCGTTGCCCAACAGCGCAAAGCCCGGGCCGTGCAGGGTTTTGACGTTGGCCGAATAGCCGCCGATGCTGCGCGCCGGGGTGTCCCACACGGCGTTCTGCAGTACGCCGGACAGGCTTGGGGTTTCGTCGATAAAGCTGCGCAGGCAGGCATCCAGATCGTGGTCACGGCCGTCGAAATGTTCCTTGGCTGCGACCACGCCCACCGAGCATCGGCCGTTGCTGAACGGGATGGTCCAGAACCAGATATCGCGCTGCAGGGGATGGGTGGTTATCAGAATCTTGGTACGGTCGAAGCCTGGGTGTTCGATGCGGTCTGCGACGTGGGTGAACACGGCCTGGCGCAGCGGGAAACCGGACGGCACTTCGAGGTCCAGCAGGCGCGGCAGCACGCGGCCATAGCCACTGGCATCCAGCACGAATGCGGTTTTGAGGTGGTACTCGCTGCCATTTTCGCGGCGTACGTGCAGGTAGCGATGGTTGGCGGAAAAATCCACGCCGACGATGCTTTCGCCGTAGCGAATTTCCACACCCTGCAACGCCGCCTGATCGGCCAGCAGCTTGTCGAACTCGGCACGCTGCACCTGGAAAGTCGTCGGTTTGCCCTGGCTGAAGGTGTCACCGAAATCGAACGCACTGTAGCGCTCGCCCCAGGCGAACGCAGCACCGGTTTTCAGTTGGAAGCCGGCCGCCTGCACGGCGTCGAGCATGCCGGCTTCTTCGATAAAGTCGATGCAGTGCGACAGCAGGCTTTCGCCAATCGAGAAACGCGGGAAATACTGGCGCTCGATAATCAATACATCATGCCCTTTGCGCTTGAGCAGCGCGGCCGCGATGGCCCCGGATGGCCCGGCACCGATCACCACCACCTGGCGACGTTCCATTTCAACTGTGGGCACGAAGGCTCCTTGCCACTTTGGCGATATTCACATTCATAAGGCGTGCTTTTGTTGCCCGGCCCAGGGCGCCAGCATAAAGCTGAATGCCAGGCCAAGGCTGACCGACAGGCCGAAATTGCTCACCGCCGGGGTACTGGAGACAGCCAGCAGGCCGAACGATAACCAAGTGGTCAGCGCCGCCAGTAAGGTTCCCAGCAGGCTGACGGCGGCCCCGCCGATCTGCTCGCGCATCAGGATCGCGTAGTCGACGCTGATGGCCGTGACCAGCAGCAGGCCGAACAGGCTGAACAGGGTCAGCGGCTGGCCCAGCCAACCGAGGCTGGCCAGGCTGCACAGCGCCGCCAGCAACGGCAGCGCGACGACGCGCAAGGCGCCGGTGAAGCCGAAGGGCAGCATCAACAGCAGCACGATCAGCCCACAGGACAGCAATTTCAATTCGGCCGCGCTGATTTGAGTGTCGGCAAACACACGGTTCAAATCCCCCAGGCGATCGACCAATTGCACACCGGGCAAATCCACCGCCTGCACCCGCAGCAACGCCGGGTTGTTCAGGCCTTGCAGGCTGACCATCGCCGCCACGCCGCCGTCTACCTTGCCCAGCCACAGCGTGCGCCAGGGCTCGGCCAGGGGGCCTTTGAGCGCGGCGTCGATGTCTTCGGTGGGCAGCGCCTGCAACTGCGCGACTTCAGCTTGCAGCGCATCGACGGGGATGCCGATGTCCAGCAACGGTTGCCAATGCTGCTCAAGCTTATTGAGCGCATCGCGCAGTTGCTGCTGTTCGGCGGGCAGGTTGACCAGTTGATTCAGCGCCAGGTAACCCTGGAGCTTGTCCATATTCACCAGTTGATCCAGGCGCTGGCCCAGGGCGGCCTGGCGCTCCAGCAACTGCTGCTGATTGTCGGCGCGCACCAGGAAGAACTGGCTGGTGGGCTGGAACCCGGTAATGCGCGCCACGGCCTGGGCTTCCTGCAGCAATTGCGGCGGCGCGCCGATCCACTGGCGGATATCGTTTTTACTGTTCAATTGCCACAGGCCACCGGCGCAGAACAACAGCACCCACACCAGCAGCACGGCGCCGGGCACGCGCTTGATCAATCCCGCCCGCCACTGCCACAAGCGTTCGGCGATGCGCAGCGGCCATCGCGCCGGGCGCAGTTCGACGCCGTTGAGCAGTGCCGGCAGCAGGCACACGGCGCACAGGTACGCGCCGACCAGACCGGCTGCCGAGAACACCGCGATTTGCGTCAGCGCCGGGAACGGCGTCCAGGCCAGCGCCAGGTAGCCGATGCAACTGGTGGCCAGGCTCAGGCTCAAGCCCGGCAGAGTCAGGCGCAGTGCCGGCCAACTGCGCCACGGCTGCAGGCTCCAGCTTTTGGACAAATAGTGCAGCGGGTAATCCACCGCCACGCCGATCAGGCTGGAGCCCAACACCAGGGTCATCACATGCATATGGCCGAACAGCGCCACACAGGCCACTGCGCCAAACAGCATGCCGACCACCACCGGCACGAAGGCCAGCAGCACCCGCCAGCGCCGGAATGCCAGCAGCAGCAATATCAGGATGCCCAGGGTTGCGCCGCCGCCGACCCAGGTCATCTCCCGTGTGGCTTGCTGCTGCCCGTTGGCCGCATAGAGCAGGCCACTGGCGGCGAGCAGTTGCACGCCTTGCTCGCCGGCCTGGGCGCGGCTGGCCTGGAGCAAATCCGCCACGTGCAGCGGCAGTTTCATGTCGAATGCATTGCCGGTGGTGCGCGCCCGCAGGAGTACCCAGCTTTTGCCGTCGGCATCGGCGATCAACGCGCCGCTGCCGATATCCAGCTGTACCGCGCCGTGTTGCGGCTGGCTGTTCTGGATGCGCCCGGTCAGGCCCAGCCAGTCGTCCTGGCTGGGCACCAGGCTGAAGCCGGCAATGGGGTCGAACAGCGTTTGCACGCGTTGTTGGATAAACGCGTCGGGGTGCTCGATCAGTTGCTCGCGGTCCTCGGCCGACAGCATCGCCAGTCGGTCGCGCAGCAGTTGTTCGCGCAGCGCCGGCAAGTCGGCCTGCAGGTTCCACTGCACCTTTTCAAACAGGCCGCTGGCCTGCCAGCGCTCGGCCAGTTGCTGCGCCATGGCCAGCGCTTGCTGGCGGTCGGCATGCCCCACCAGCACCAGCATTTCGCGGTTCAGCGGTTCCTGCATGCGCTGCTCGGCTTGCATCTCCAGGGCGTCCGGCGTACTGCCGGGCACCAGCTCCATAAGGTTGGCCGACAAAGGCGCACCGTGACGCCACTGCCAGCCGGCCAGTGCCAGCACGGCCACCAGCAGGATCAGGAACAGGCGCGGCAGCAGGCGCTCACTGGGCAAAGTCGTGTTGCTCCGCATCGCTCAACGGTTGGTCGGCGCTGCTGTCCTGCATGCGCAGTACGGTGCTGTCGCCCTGGGTTTCCAACAGCTCGATGGTCTTCACTAGCGCACCGCCATCGATATTGATTTGGGTGAATACTTGCTTGAGCAGCAGTGAGCGCGGAATCAGCGTGAGCTTCCAGTCTTGCGCCTGGCCTTGCAGTTGCAGGTCGAAGTCACGCTGCAAGCCGCTGCTGTCGCCCTGGAGCACCGCGAGGAACAGGCGATTCTGCTCGGTGCCGGCGCTCTTGTTCGGCAGCAGTTGCCAGCCGTTGGCGTCACGCCGGGCGATGCCCTGACTGGTGATGCGATAGTCCTGTTGCAGCGGGGTTTTGAGCAGCCACAACAGGCCGTGGTCCTTGGCGAGCACGAAGGTGCCTTTGCTGACCAGCGGCTGGGGCAGGGCGCGCAGGTGTTTTTCCTGGGTAAAGTTGCCGTGGATCACGCTGGGTTTGGCCAGTTGATCGCTCAGTTGTTGCAGGTCGAAGGCGTGGGCGCTGAAGCTCAACAATGCGGCGGCCACTGCAGGAGCGAGCTTGCTCGCGAAAAACCTGAGGGCCCCACGGGGTGTCAGGCGCCCCGCGTTATCGTTGGCGATCTTCGCGAGCAAGCTCGCTCCTGCAGGGGATCTCATTTCAGGGCCCTTTCGACGGCGTTGGTGAATATTGTTGGCGACGCAAGCTGCATTTCGCGGCTGGCGATTTCCACTGCCACTTGCACGGTGCTGGCGCGGGTCAAGCGTTCGCCGCTGGCCAGATCGGTAATCAGGTAATTGATCTTCAAACGGTTCTCCCACTCCACCAGGCTGGCGCGCACATTGATCGTTTGGCCGAAGGTGGCGCCGCGCACGTAGCGCAGCTGCATGTCGATCACCGGCCAGGCGTAGCCGGCGTCGAGCATCGCGGTGTAGTTATGGCCGATCTTGTCCAGCAACGCGCAGCGCGCCACTTCCAGGTACTTCACGTAATGCCCGTGCCATACGACGTGCATGGTGTCGATGTCGAAAAACGGCACGAGGATTTGAGTGTCGCTGTGCAATACGCCGGGGCTACGCATGCAGCCTCCAGTGTTGCTCGGCGATGCGTTGCAGGCACAGGCGCAGTTCGCCTTCCAGGGCGCGGTCTTCGATGACCGGCGGGAAGTCCCGGGCCAGTTCTTCGTGCATGGCAGCCAGTGCTGGTGGCAGCGCTCGTGCGTCTTCAGCCTGGGCGCGCAGCCACACGCCTTGGTTGGCGGCGAGCAAGGTGGCGGCGGCGACCTGTTCGGTCAGCTCGAGCACGCGGATCGCATCGCGGGCGGCGATGGTGCCCATGCTGACCTTGTCCTGGTTATGGCACTCGGTCGAGCGCGAGAACACGCTGGCCGGCATGGTGTTCTTCAGCGCTTCGGCGGTCCAGGCGCTGGTGCCGATCTGTACGGCCTTGAAGCCATGGTTGATCATTGCGCGCTCGGCCGGCGCGCCCGACAGGTTGCTCGGCAGGCCGTGGTTGTAACGCACGTCCACCAGCAGCGCCAGTTGGCGGTCGAGCAGGTCCGCGACATTGGCCACCAGGGTCTTGAGGCTGTCCATGGCAAAGGCAATGTGCCCGCCGTAGAAGTGCCCGCCGTGCAGCACGCGTTCCTCTTCGGCATCGATGATCGGGTTGTCGTTGGCGCTGTTCAGTTCGATTTCGATAAACGCGCGCAGCCAGTTCAGGCTGTCGGCCAGCACGCCGAGTACATGGGGCGCGCAGCGCAGGGAGTAGCGATCCTGCAGGCGGTGCAGCGGAGCCGTCGGTGCATCGATGGCCAGGTCCTGGCGCAGCCAGGCGGCGACTTGCATTTGCCCGGGATGGGGCTTGGCGGCGAACAGGCGTTCGTCGAAGTGTTCCGGGTTGCCTTGCAGCGCCACCACGTTCAATGCGGTGATGCGCGTGGCCAGCTGCAGCAGGTAGTCGGCGCGGGCGAAGGCCAGGCAGGCAATGCCGGTCATTACCGCTGTGCCGTTCATCAACGCCAGGGCTTCCTTGGGGCGCAGCACCAGTGGTTCCCAGCCCAGCTCGCGGTGTACATCGGCGGCCTGGCGGCGCTCGCCAGCAAACAGCACTTCTCGTTCACCGGACAAGGTGGCCGCCACATACGACAGCGGGGTCAGGTCGCCGCTGGCGCCCACCGAGCCTTCTTCAGGGATCAGCGGCAGCACGTCGTGTTCGAGGAATCCATGCAGGCGCTCGAGCAGTTCCACGCGTACCCCGGACACGCCATGGCACAGCGACTGCAAGCGCGCCGCCAGCACGGCGCGGGTGGCTTGGGCATCGAGCAACTTGCCCAGGCCGCAACCGTGGAAGGTGTACAGATGACGCGGCAGCGCCTCGACGTGCTCGAGCGGCACCGCCACCACGCAGGAGTCGCCGTAGCCGGTGGTCACGCCGTAGATCACGCCTTCCTTGTCCAGCAGCGAATCAAGAAACTGCGCGCCTTTGGCGATGCGCCGGCGATACGCGGTATCGTCCTGCAAGCGAGTGGGCACCTGACGGTTGGCCAGGGCCAGGACGTCTTCGATGCGCAGGGGGCGTTCGCCAAAGGTGATCGGCTCAAGAGACGTGGTCATCGGTCTTCCAGAAAGGGTAAAAGTTGAACCATTGTTGCGGCGCTTGCAGGCAGAACTGGCCCAGGCGTGCGGCGTAGCGAGCGGCCCACAGGGCGATGACCTGCTCACGGGTGCTGCGCTTCCATTCGATCAATGGCGCGAAGGGCTCGATGGTCAGGCGATAGCGGCCCTGGTGCTTGAGGCACATCAGCAGGTTGACCGGGCACTTGAGCAGGCCGGCCAGCAGCCAGGGGCCCTGGGGGAATGCGGCGTCATGCCCGAGGAAATCCACGCGCACCGTGCGCCCGCCGTGCAGCGGGATGCGGTCGCCGGCAATCGCCAGCCATTCGCCGTCGTCCAGACGCTGGCTGAGCAGCAGCATGGTGGCCGGGTCCAGTTCGCTGACCTGGATCAGGCGCAAATGGGTCGCGCCGGCTTCGCCCAGCAGGCGGTTGAAACGCTCGGCATGCTTGGTGTGCACCAGCACGTTCATGGTCACCTGTTCGCCGATCTCCGCCAGCGCGCGGCACACTTCCAGGTTGCCCAGGTGCGCGCCCACCAGCATCTGCCCGCGCTCGCCACGCAACTGGCCGCGCAATTGCGCCGGGTCGTTGATTTCGATCTGCTCCAGGCGCAGCTTGCCGTTCCACACGTCGAGCTTGTCGAGCAGGGAGTCGGCGAAGGCCATGAACTGGCCGAAGACCTTGGCATGGCTCGGCTGCAGCTCGGCACGCCCGCTCCACTGCGCCAGGCGCTGCTGGTATTGCCAGGCGCTCTGGCGCGCGGTGCGGCCGAACACGAAGAAGTAGAACACGATGCTGTAGAGCAACGGGCTCAACAGGCGCCGGCCAAGGACTTTTGCCGCGAACGCCGTGAGTTTCATCAGCCGGAAGCTGCCGCGCTCCTCGCGGTCGGCCCAGTGTTTGCTGCGCTCGCTCATGCCTGCCACCGGCGCCACAGGATGGCGGGCGCGCGCACCAGCATGCCGAAGAACAACCGCGTATGCATGGCGCTGATGCGCGCGTTGTCGTGCAACAGGCGAAAGTGCGACAGGCCGTCGGCGGGGTAATGCACCTGGGTCGGCAGCCAGCGCATCGGCTGGTTGCGCCAGGCCAGGCGCACGAGGATGTCCGAGTCGAAATCCATGCGCGTGCCGATGTAGGCCGAGTCCATCAGCGCCAGAGTGGGTGCCAGCGGGTATACGCGAAAGCCGCACATCGAGTCGCGAATCTGCAACGACAGGGTGTTGATCCACACCCACACGTGGGTCAGGTAGCGCGCGTAGAGGCGGCCCTTGGGCACGCTTTCGTCGTATTCGGGATAGCCGCAGATGATCGCGTCGGGGTGCCTGCGGGATGTATCGATAAAGGTCTCGACTTCGCGCAGGTCATGCTGGCCGTCGGCGTCCACTTGCAGGGCGTGGCTGTAGCCCAGGCGCGCGGCTTCGCGAAAGCCCGCCATGACGGCGGCGCCCTTGCCCTGATTGCGGGGCAGGGTCAGCAGGGTGACGTTATCCAGCGTCGCCAGTTGCATAAGCACCGCCGCACAGGCCGGGCTGCTGCCGTCGTCCACCAACAGGCAGGGCAGGCCACTGTTCAGAAGGCTGCGCACCACGGCGGGCACGGCGGCTTCGTGGTTGTAGACCGGGATCAGGGCGCAGGGGTTATGCATGTGCGGCCTCCAGCACGATCCGGCCACTTGAGCATGCAGCCTCCCCATTGCGATAGGCGAAGTACAGCTTGCCGCGCTCTTGGTCAAAGCGCAGGTGCAATTGAATGTGATCGCCGGGGCGCACCAGTTGCTGGAACTTGAGCACTTCCATACCGGCAAACGTGCTCGGCAAGTCGAGCAGTTGCTTGCCCAGGTTGAAGGCCCATTCCACTTGCACCACGCCCGGCAGCACAGGCGTGACTGGAAAATGCCCGCTGAAATAGGCCAGGTCGGGCGGCACGCTCAGTTGCAATGTCCATTCGCCGTCGATTTCGACCTGCTCCAGTACGTCCGGCGCCTTGGGGCGGGGGGCCAGCAACAGCGCCTCGATATCGGCCTGGGGCAGCTTGCCCTGGCTGTTGAGCGGCAGTTGGCGCAACAAACGCCAGCGGCGGGGCAAGGCCAGGGCTTCGCAATGCTGGCTCAGGTGCTGGCGCAGGGTTTGGGTCACCGTGCGCCGGCCCTGGTTGCGCAGAACATGCAGGCCCTTGGCGCTCAGTACCACCAGGGCACCGAGTGACGCGCGGTTTTCCTGCACCACGCCCAGGCGGGTTTCAGCGACCCACGGATGGGTCATCAACGCCTGTTCGAGCATCGGCAGGGCGATGCGTTTTTCTTCCAGCTTGACGATACGGTCCAGGCGACCGAGCAGTTCGAACCGGCCATCGGCATGGATGCGCGCGGCGTCGGCGGTCTGTTCGATATGCCCGGCGGGCAGGTAGGGCGAGGCAATGCGCAGGGCACCGTCGGCCGCCTGGCTCAGGTGCACGTCGGCAAACGGCTGCCAGGGTTGTGCGCCCTGGCGCCAGGCGATGCCGCCGGTTTCCGAACTGCCGAGGATTTCCGTCGGCCACTGCTGCAAGCGATCATAGAGGCTGCCGGCGGCTTCGACAGGCAAGGCTCCCCCTGAGGAAAACACCCGTGAGACCTGGCTCAGCGCCGGCCAGTCGAGGTTATCGCCCATGCGCTTGAGCAGCGCCGGGCTGGCCACCCAGGCGAATGGCGAATGCTCGCGACTGGCGCGCTGCATGTCCTCGGGGAATGCCAGTTGCCTGCGCAAAAACGTGCGACCGGCGCACAGTGGCCACAGCACGCGGAACAGCAAGCCGTAGATGTGTTGGGTGGCGACGCTGCCGATGATGCAGGCGTCTTTCAGGTCGGCGCCCCACAGTGCCTCCAGCGCCTGTACCTCATTGGCCAGCTGGCGCAGGGACTTGTCGATGCGCTTGGGTTCACCGCTGGAGCCGGAGGTGCACAGGCTCAGTTGGCAGCGATCGAGGTCGAGGGCGGCAGGGCTCAGAGGCGCCTGGTACAACGCTTCAACGTCCGCCGCTTCTGTCAGCCAGGCATCGACGACGGCGTCCCAGCGTTGACGGGTTTGCGGCTGCAGGTCGGCAGGCAGCAACACGCCGACCCCGGCACGCCAGGCGCCGAGCAACGCAATCGCCAGCACGCCGGCGTCTTCCAGGTGCACCGCCAGGTGCTGGATGCCACGCGCTTGCAAGCCGGCCGCCAGGCGCAGCGACTGCTCCACCAGTTGAGCATGATTGAGCGCCGGCTCAGTGGTGATCCGACGCTGTTCCTGTGGCTCAAGCAGCAGGTGCTCAAGTTTCAAACCTTTCATACGCGGCCTCGAACCCTTTGTCGTACCAGCCATTCCACGGCAAACAACAGCCCCATCAGCGCGTAGGCGATAAAGCCGTTGTACAACGTCCACCAGCTCAGCGGCGCCCACAAGGTGAGGGCGGCAGCGAGCAGGCCATTACACAGAAAAAACACACTCCACACCACGGTGACCTGGCGCGTATACAGCACCGCGTTCGCCGGCAGGTCCGGCTCAGTCATGCGCGCCAGGCGCTCGACCATCGGCGGCCCGTATTTCAGGCTCAGGCCGAACAGTGCCAGCATGAACCCACTGACCAGACTGGGGTACCAGCGCAACCATTGCGGGCTATCGAACCAGGCCAGCGCCAGGCAAAACACAATCACCACCAGCGCCATCCAGCGACTGCCGGGGCGTCGTGCAGCGGTGAACGCGCGCAGCAACCACAGGCTGCCCAACAACAGGCCAAATTGCCAGGGCGCAAAATGCTCGGTGCCGTAATACACCGCGAAGGGGTACAGCAGCCCCGCCAGCAACAGGCCAAGGCCGATCAGCCGGCTCATGCGGCGGGCTGGACCAGACGGTACACCGCCTCAACCACGTCATTGACGGTGCGCACCGCCTTGAATTCCTCGGCGGCGATCTTCTTGCCGGTCTGGCGCTTGATATGGTCGATCAGGTCCACGGCATCGATGCTGTCGATTTCCAGGTCCTGGTACAGGTTGGCGTCCAGGGTGACGCGCTCAGGTTCCAGTTCAAACAGTTCCACCAAGGCATCGCGCAGGGTGTTGAAAATATCGTCACGAGTTTGCATGGTCCGGTCTCAAGCTGCCTGTCTGGCCGTGACGAATGCCGCAAGGCTGGCCACGTTGGTGAAGTGATTGCGCGTGTCCTTGGCGTCGGCGTCGATCTTGATGCCGTACGTTTTCTGAATCGCCAGGCCCAGTTCAAGGGCGTCGACCGAATCCAGTCCCAGGCCCTCGCCGAACAGGGTCTGGTCGCTGCCGATGTCGTCGGCGCTGATGTCTTCCAGGCCCAGGGCCTCGATGATCAGCGTCTTTATGTCGTGCTCAAGGCGGTGTTGGTCGCTCATCTTCGGCGAGCTCCTTAATGAAATAGTGATGCAGGTAATCGTTGAGCTTGCGTGACGCCTGGGGCGCGGGGCCCAGTGCGGCAAACGCGTGTGGTTCTATATCGGCACCCACACGCAAACTGAAGTGAAATCGGCACTTGGGAATGCGATACCAGGGCTCGGCCTTGGTCAGGGTGGTGGGGCTGACCTTGATCACCACCGGGGTGATGATCGTCGCACCGCGCAGTGCAATCGCCGCGCCGCCGCGATGAAAGGCCGGTGCCGCGCCGGGCGTGGTGCGGGTGCCCTCGGGAAAGATGATCAGGGTTTGCCCCGCGCGCAGGGCATCGGCAGCGGCATCGAGCATGTCGGCGCTGCCATCGTTGCTGATGTAGCCGGCGTCGCGCACCGGGCCGCGGGTGAACGGGTTCTGGAACAGGCTCTGCTTGACCACGCAATTGGTCTGGCGCATCAGGCCGATCAGGAACACGACATCGATCAGCGACGGGTGGTTGGCGACGATCATCTGGCCCGGGCGACCGAGCTTTTCCGCGCCCTCGACGCTGTACGTGAGGATGCCCAGCCGTTTCATCAGGCGAATGAAGAACCAGAACAGGCAACTGATGGTGTGGCGCGCGCGTCGTTGATGCTGCCCGGCGTCGCCCGGCAGGCAACTGAGCAGCGGGAACACCAGCAAGCGCAGGCACAGCCCGCCGACGCCGAACACAAAGAAGCTGGCGGCCGTGGCGAACAGGCGCCAGTAATAGGCCTGCCGTGGTTTGTCGTTCAGGACTTGGGTCGCCAGTTCCATACTCGGTTCTTCCAGGCATGTTGGCAGGCGCCCTGTTCAGTCAACAGGGTGCGCAGCAGGTTCAGGGCGTGGGGCCACTGGGTGTGAGTGAGTTGGACAGCGCTGCTGTTTAGTTCCAGTTGCCACTCGTCGCCCGGCGTCAGCAACAGGCCCAGGGCATAGGGGAAGGGCACGTCAGCAATCCAGCTGGCATACGCCTCGGGCGGTTGTTCTTCGGTAATTATCAGCAACACGGCCGGGGCGCCTTCGTTGAGCAATGCGGCGGCTTCGAGTACGCCGTGCTCGAGGCCATCACCGGCGGCGGCAAGGGCGGTCATCTCGCTGGTTTCATTGCGCAGGATCGACCACAGGCCAATCACCGCGTTATGCACCGACAGGCTGAACTGGGTCGGCGACAGTGGCTGCTCGTTGGCCAGGTCGCTGAGGATGTCGAGGGTGCGTGGGGTTTCGCCGTGGCGGGAAATGAACACCAGCGGCAGGTCTTCAAGGCCTTCGGCCAGTGGCCAGCCGACGCTGAACGCCATGCGCGCCAGACGGCTCAGGCGGCGGCGCTGCATAGCTGGCAAAAATGACACATCGGGGGACGCGTCGCTGACAGGCAGCAACACCGGGTCCCGGCACCAGGCGTGCCAGTCGTCCGCACTCTCAAGGCTTGGAGCCCAGGCGCGCCATTGGGCGATGTTGAAGTTGATCACTGAGAAGTTATCCCGCCCCTGCGGGCTTCCATGTGCGGCCAATGGCCCCGGATTCCGGGACAGAGGGCAATGGCCGAATGGCGCGCATTATCCCGGTGCCGTGGGGTTCTAGCAAATACTGGTTAAAATTTGTTCGCTATTGATTACAAATAAGTCGTTGAAATTTACGCGCTGTGTGCGACAGAAGGCCGAACCGGATTATCGGAACGTTCCCATTCATTTGTGAGCCAGGCACAGCGGATGGATGAACGAGGTAGCTAACCGGCGCTTTTGCGCTCTACACTCGGGTTATTCATTGATACACGGAGGCTTTTCCATGCGGCGCGTGGTGTTCAATCAGAAAGGCGGCGTGGGCAAGTCCAGCATCGCCTGCAACCTGGCGGCGGTCAGCGCCAGCGAAGGTTATCGAACCCTGTTGGTGGACCTCGATGCACAGGGCAACTCCACCCAGTACCTCACCGGGCTGACCGGTGATGACATTCCCATGGGGATCGCCGATTTTTTCAAGCAAACCCTGTCTTCCGGGCCGTTTTCCAAGAAGAACAAGGTGGATATCTACGAAACGCCCTTCGATAACCTGCATGTCATCACCGCCACCCCGGAACTGGCGGACCTGCAGCCCAAGCTCGAGGCCAAGCACAAGATCAATAAGCTGCGAAAGCTGCTGGATGAGTTGAGCGAGGACTACGACCGTATCTACCTGGACACGCCCCCGGCGTTGAATTTTTATGCGGTTTCGGCGCTGATAGCCGCTGATCGCGTGCTGATCCCCTTCGATTGCGACAGCTTCTCGCGCCAGGCCCTGTATGGCCTGTTGGCTGAAATCGAAGAATTGAAGGAAGACCATAACGAAGGCCTGGAAGTGGAAGGTATCGTGGTCAACCAGTTCCAGGCCCGGGCGAGCCTGCCGCAGCAGATACTGGATGAGATGATTGCCGAAGGGCTGCCGGTGCTGCCGGTATACCTGGCCAGCTCGGTGCGCATGCGTGAGTCGCACCAGGAGAACAAGCCGCTGATTCACCTGGACCCACGGCACAAGCTGACCCAACAGTTTGTGGAACTGCATAACTTGCTGGAAAACGCCTGATCTCAAGCGCTGCATGGATTCAATGTGGGAGGGGGCTTGCTCCCGATGCGGTATGTCAGCCAGCGTATTTGTAGCTGACCCACCGCTATCGGGGGCAAGCCCCCTCCCACACTGTCCTGTGGTGCTTTCCCGATTGTGTTAAACGCCCTGACTAAGCAATCACATCCGCGATGTGGCATTGGCTATCCATCAACTGAGCGAGCTTGGCGTGATGCTGATGATGGACCGCCAAGCCCCGCTGCCCCAAGGCTGAAACGCGGACAAAATGTGGGAGGGGGCTTGCCCCCGATGGCGGTGTGTCAGTCAGGCACTTGGCAACTGATCCACCTGTATCGGAGGCAAGCCCCCTCCCACACTGTTCAGTGTTGTTCTCAAGGATCGGTTACACCCCGTGGCTGCTCAGCCAGCTCATCAACTGTGGCAACGGAAAGGCCCCACTCTGGCGCGCCACTTCCCGGCCATTCTTGAACAGAATCAAACTCGGAATCGACCGGATCCCCAACTGCGCCGACAACTGCTGGTTAGCCTCACTGTCCAGCTTGGCCAACCGGCATTTGCCTTCAAGCTGCCCGGCGGCCTGCTCGAATACCGGCGCAAACGACTTGCACGGCCCGCACCAGTCAGCCCACACGTCCACCAGCAACGGCAGGTCGCCCTTGATCTGGCTGGCGTAGTCGCCCTGTTTCAATTCAAACGGCTTGTTCAACAGCACTGGCTGCTTGCAACGGCCGCATTTGGGCGCATCACCCAGGCGTGCGCCGGGGATGCGGTTGAGACCGTTGCAATGAGGGCAGGGGATTACGAGAGGTTCAGACATCGGAGGCTCCTGGGGACTGGCCAATAGGTTGTATCTGGTGCCGGGGCTGAGATTTATCAAGGCTGGATGCAGAGACTCATTCGCTCACAGTTTCTCCCGCGCCGAATGAATCGTCTGTCTAGGATTGCTGTTGTGCGCCATTGGTCTGTTTACGGCTATAGCAAATTGCGATAGTCGGAAATCAGGTTTAACCTCCATAGCAAGATGCGATAGGGACGTTGCATGCGAGTCATCAGTGAAAAGAGGATCTGGGAAGCAAAGGAAACATGGCCGCGCTCGGCAACAGCTTTGGACCAGTGGTATCGCGTGATCAAGCGCACGCCCCCAAGGACTTCGCTGCAATGAAAGCCATGTTTCCCGCCACGGACAAGGTAGGTGAATTTCATGTGTTTGATATTGGCGGTAACAAGCTGAGGTTGATCGCGTCGGTGCAGTATCGAATGCAGCGCGTTTACATCGAGCACCTGCTGGACCACCGCGACTATGAGAAGGACAAATGGAAGGAAAAAAACAGATGAGCGCGCTTATGCAAGTAGCGGCAGAACACTGGCAGTTCGTTTCGCCGGTGCTGCGCAAGCCGGAAAACGAGGCGGACTACGACGCACTGGTATGCGGTCTGGATGAGTTGTTGAGCCTCGTGGGTGAAGACGAGGACAGCCCGCTGATGAGCCTGGTCGACATTCTCAGTGACTGGATCGAAGCGTATGACCGTGAACACCGCTCAATGCCCGTCGCCAGCGGGGTCGATGTGCTGCGCTACATGATGCGCGAGCACAATCTCACCCAGAGCGACCTTCCGGGGGTTGGGGCACAATCAGTCGTCTCTGAAATATTGAGCGGAAAACGCCAGCTCAACGTGCGTCAGATTCGTTGGCTGGCCGAGCGTTTCGGGGTGTCCGTGGAGACCTTTATCTAAGCGGTCAAGACGAACAACTGATCTCCAAATGCTTGCCCCAATCCGGCGGCCGCTGCGCGTACTGCTCCATCCCCGCTTGTTCCTCAAACGGTTTGTTCAGCACTTCATGCAGCCGCCGCACTTCGCTGTAGTCCCCGGACTCGGCGGCGGCGATAGCGTTTTGGGCGAGGTAGTTGCGCAGGATGTACAGCGGGTTCACGGCATGCATGCGTTCGCGGCGCTGTGCCTCGCTGTCGTCCCCGTCCCTTGCGACACGGGCCTTGTACTGCTCGGCCCAGGCATCGAAACCGGCCAGGTCGACAAAGTCGTCACGCAAACGCGCCACGGCCAACGCCGCTGATTCATCGCCCAAACGCCGGAAGAACAGGGTGTAGTCCACGCCGCTGTTCTGCATCAGTTTGAGCAAGCGCTCCACCAGCTTCTGATCATCCTCTTCGGCGGTCGTCAGCCCCAACCGGCGACGCATCAGGTCCAGGTAGTGCGCCTGATACAGCGGAAGGTACAGGCCAAGTGCTTCCTTCAAGGCGTCAACGCTGATAAACGGCGTGAGCGCCTGGGCCAGCGCGCTGAGATTCCACTGCCCGATCGGCACCTGATTACTGAAGGAGTAACGCCCTTCATGATCGGAATGGTTGCAGATGAAGTGCGCGTCGAAGTCATCCAGAAACGCGAAGGGCCCGAAGTCGAAGGTGATGCCCAGGATCGACATGTTGTCGGTGTTCATCACGCCGTGGCAGAAACCATACGCCTGCCATTTGGCGATCATCTCGGCGTTGCGCTCAACGATCTCGCGGAACATCGCCAGATACGGCTCAGGCTGTTCGCGGCACTCGGGGTAATGCAGGTTCAATACGTGTTCAGCCAGCTCGGCCAACTGCTCGGGCTTCTGGGTGTAGTAGAAATATTCGAAGTGCCCGAAGCGGATATGGCTGGGGGCCAGGCGCAACACCATGGCCCCACGCTCCTGCTTCTCACGCCACACCGGCGTGCTGGAGCCGATCACGCACAAGGCGCGGCTGGTGGGGATGCCCAATGCATGCAGCGCTTCGGAGGCGAGGAATTCGCGGATCGAGGAGCGCAATACCGCGCGCCCGTCGCCCATGCGTGAGTAGGGCGTCATGCCGGCGCCCTTGAGGTGCAGGTCCCAATGCTCGCCGGCCTGGTTATACACCTCGCCCAGCAGCAACCCTCGGCCATCGCCCAGTTGCGGGGTGTAGCCGCCGAACTGGTGACCGGAATAGACCATCGCCCGCGGCTGCGCTTCGGCCCACAGCTTATGGCCGCCGAACAGTTCGGCAAACACGGGCGTTTCGGCCACGGCCGGGTCGAGGTCGAGCAGGGCCATGGCGGCGTCGCTCGCCACCACCAGGCGCGGCTCGTCCAGAGGCTCGGGCAGTACGTGGGTTGAGAACGCATCGCCCAGGCGTGCGAAGCGGTTGTCGAAGGTCAGTTCGTCGAGGGCTTTCACCGGGCATCTCCAGCAGGATGCCCCAGCATTTCGCTGGGGCTCAGTTCGTTAGTCGAGTTTGCTCGGCGGGGGTTCAGGCGCATCCTCGACCTTTGCGGCGGGCGGCTCGGGCGTATCTTGCTCTGGCGCGACGATGGTCTTGCGTTCGTCCTCCACCGGCACCAGTTTGTATTCCTGGCCGTGCATGTTCTTCAAGTACACCTCCATCTGTCGGAACGAGATGTTGATGTGCTGCTTCTTGAACTCACGGTTGATATAGCGGTTGACCTCGTCCAGCACCGGGTTGCGGTCGCCCAGGTCGCGCACGTGCATGCGCAGCTCGTGGTCCAGGGTGCTTTCGCCGAAGTTGAGGAAATACACATGGGGTTCCGGTTCCTTCAGTACCCGTGGGTTTTCCCTGGCGGCCTTGAGTAACAGCTCCTTCACCAGATCCAGGTCGGAGCCGTAGTCCACGCCCAGTTTCAGGGTCACTCGCGTGATGGTGTCGGTCAGCGACCAGTTGATCAGTTGCCCGGTAATGAAGGTCTTGTTCGGGACAATGATGTCCTTGCGGTCGAAGTCGGTGATGGTGGTGGCGCGGATGCGGATCTTGCTCACCGTGCCCGACAGGTTGCCGATGGTGATGGTGTCGCCGATGCGCACCGGGCGCTCGAACAGGATCATGATGCCGGAGATGAAGTTGGCGAAGATTTCCTGCATGCCGAAGCCCAGGCCGACCGACAACGCCGCCACCAGCCATTGCAACTTGTCCCAGCTCACGCCCAGGGTGGACAAGGTGGAGACGAAACCGACGCCGGCGATTACATAGGACAGTAATGTCGTGGTGGCATAGGCGCTGCCTTGCGCCAGTTCCAGCTTGGACAGCACCAGCACTTCGAGTAAACCGGGCAGGTTGCGCGCCAGGGCGAAGGTGATACCGATGATGATCAACGCGCCGAGCAAGTCGCCGATGCTGATGGGCACCATGCTGATATTCGCACCGGTGCCGCTGGTGTATTCGTACAGCGTAACGTTATCCAGGTAGGAAAATACTGAGATGAGGTCCGACCACACCCAGTACAGGGCTGCGATAAAGCCGCCGAGCAGAGCGAGGCGGATCAGGCGCAAGGATTGTTCGTTGACCTTTTCGATGTCCAGGGTCGGCTCTTCAACCACCGCTTCGCCTTCACCGGCTTCCTTGGCGGCCTGGCGTTTGGCCAGGGCGCGCGCATAGGCCAGGCGTCGGGCGGCCACGCTCAGCCAGCGTACGAAGGTGGCTTCGATCACCAGCCAGAACATCAGCAGGTACAAGGTGTTGATCAAGCGGTCGCTGAGCTTGAGCGCGGTGTAGTAGTAGCCGAAGCACACCGCAATAAACAGCGCAATCGGCAGGGCGGTGAACAGCAGGCCCACGGCTTTGCGAAACAGCGAGGCTTTTTCGTGGGTGGGGCTGTTGAGCAGCAGGCGACTGAGCAACCACGCCATCAGGGCGTAGCAGGTGAGGACCACGGCGATGCCCAGCACGTCTTCGGCGAGTGCCGCCGGTTGGTGCTCGGCGATGGCCACCACGGCCACCAGGGCCAGTACCACCAGCCCGAGCTTGCGCACCCAGCCCTGGAGGAATTCGACCTGGGGTTTTTCCCAGCGAAAGTGCAGCTCGGCCACGCCGCCGGGCGCGAGGATGCGGTAGGCGGTGTAGAACACCAGCCACGCCTGGGCGATCTGCAGCAGGGCCGAGCCCAGGTTGGCGTTCTGCCCACGGGCGTCGATCTGCAAGGCATAGCCGCACAGCGCCAGGCCCAGGGATACCGGCATCGCCAGCAGGATATTGATCAGGATCGCCTGCGGCGTGTGCCACTGGCTGTCGCGCTTGAAGTGACCGATGTCCAGGTGAACCTTGTTCAGGCGCTGATACAACGCCTTGCGCCGCCACAGCAGCGCGCCGATCAACAGCAGCAGCGGCAGGAACAGCAGCGGACGCTGGGTCAGGCCGTCATACAGCTCGCTGACGCTGGAGGCCCAGGGCAGGGTGGTGACTTGCTTGGTCAGGTGCGCCGGTACGGTTTCCAGCCACTCGGTGTCCAGCGGTTTGTTACTCGGAATCCAGAACATCTGCTCATCGAGCGTGGCGCGCAGGGTGGTGGCGGTGCTGAGCAGTTGTTTCTGGTTCAGTTGCAGGGTGATGGATTCGTTGAGCAGCGCGCTCAATTCACGGCTCAGGCGCTCCAGCAGGTCGCTGCGGGTGATCGCCAGTTCCAGCAGGGTGCGGCGCAATTGCGGGGTGACGTCGTCCGGCGGCTGGTTGGCCAGCAGGTTATCCACATAGGCGCTGGGAGAGCTGATCAGCTCGCGCTGCTGGTTGACCTCGAACTGGTACAGGCGAATGTTGGCGATGTCGTCGGCCAGGTCGCGGTCGACGGTCAAGCGCGGCAGCGCCTGTTTCTGTTTGTAGAGGATCTTGGACAGCAGCAGGCTGCCCTTGAGTACGTTGATCTGTTCGTCCAGCGCCGAATCGCTTTGGGTCACGGTGTCCAGTTGCTGCTTGGTCTGCAGGTTTTTCTGGGTCAGGTCGTTGAGGCGGTCGGTGCTTTTGAGCAGGTAGTCGGAGAGCTTCAGGTTGGCCGCGCTTTCCGTGGCCAGCAGGCTGCTGCCGCCGGCTTTCTGCGCTTCGATGGACTGTTGGGTCACCGTCTGCTGGGACTGGGCCAGGCGTTTCTGGTTGATCAGGGTTTGCAGGTCCTGGATTTCCTGCTCCAGGCGTGTGGTTTTTTCCTGGATCAGGTCGTGCTGGCTGTTGCCCAGGTCTTGCAATTGGCTGTTGCCGGCCAGTTCCTGGCGGCGCAGGGGAATCAGCGCATTCAGGGCGGCGAGTTCGGCGTTGAGCTGGTTGCGCTGGTCGGCGTTGAGGGCTTTGCCGTTGTCCTTGCCGGTCTTGAGGGTCGCATTGATTTGCTGGATGCGCGTCTGGCTGCTACTGATTTCGGTCTGGGCGCGCTCGGGCCGGGTCTGGGCGGCGATGGTCAGGCTGTTGGCGTCGGCCAGCTCTTTTTGCAGGTCGCCTTGCTGGGTACTGCGCTGCACCAGTAATTGCTCAAGCTGCGGCACGGGCAGGCTGGCGTAGCGTTGGGCCACCGGGACGATTTTGGTGGCCTTGAGCCGGGTCAGCTCGCGCTGGTTGTCGACCGTCTGGCGCGGCGCGTCCTCAAGTTGGCGTTTGAGGTCGGCCAGGCGCTGCTCGTAATCCTGCTTGTTGGCCAGGTACGTCAGGGTCTGTTGCAGGATGCCCTGCAATGCCTTCATGTCGGCGTCGGGCAGCTTGCGGTCGGGCAGCTTGTCCAGGGTTTGCTGGATAGCGTCGGCACTGGGCGGGTCGGCGGCGTGGACGGTGCCGACACAAAGGGTCAGGCCCAGCAGGGCAGTAGCGAGAAAAGTGCGCAGGATTGGCATAGAGACCGGTCGAGCAAGGTAAAGAATCGGGGCGTTGTCGCCCCGCAGTTTAGAGGAAGAGCCCGGGGCCCGGGCGACTTCCTTCGGGGAATCTGACGCCGACTTTGCCAATCTTGTTCCCGTCCATGACTGCGACGGTCCAGATGGTGTTGTTCCACTCCACCTGGTCGCCCACCACCGGCGCGCCGCCGACTTTCTGGGTGATGAAGCGGCTCAACGGCATGTCCGGGTCGATACCCTCCAGCTTGAGCCCGTACAGCGCCGACACCGCGCCCAGCTGGGCGTCGCCTTCAAGGACGAAGTCGCCGAAGAAGCGCAGGTCCAGGCCGCGTTGCGGTGCCTGGCTGAACAGTTTGCCCAGGGCCGGCAGGTTGTGTTCATGGCCGATGACGCAGAGCAAATCATCGACTTCCAATACTGTACTACCCGACGGATGGAGCAGTTGCTGGCCACGAAACAGCGCGGCGATCCGCGTGCCCTCGGGCATTTTCAGCTCGCGCAGGGCAGCGCCGATGCACCATTTTTCCGCGCCCAGGCGGTAGACGAACAGCTCCCACTCACTGGTGACGTGCACTTCCAGGGCGGCGCGGGAAATCGGCGCCGGGTCCGGCGGTACGGTGACTTTGAGCAACTTGGCCACCCACGGCAGGCTGGTGCCTTGCACCAGCAGCGACACCAGCACGATAAAGAATGCCAGGTTGAAGTACAGCTGCGCATGGGGCAGGCCGGCCATCAGCGGGAACACCGCGAGAATGATCGGCACCGCACCGCGCAGGCCGACCCAGGCGATAAAGGCTTTTTCGCGACTGTGGAAGGCCTTGAACGGCAGCAGGCCGACCATCACCGACAGCGGGCGCGCAAACAGGATCATCCACAGCGCCAGGCCCAGGGCGGGCAGGGCGATGGGCAGCAAGTCATGGGGCGTGACCAGCAGGCCCAGCACCAGGAACATGCCGATCTGCGCCAGCCAGGCCATGCCGTCGAGCATATGCAGGATGCCGTGGCGGCTGCGCACCGGACGGTTGCCGATCACCAGGCCGCACAGGTACACGGCGAGAAAACCGCTGCCGTGCAAGGCGTTGGTCAGGGCGAAGACGAACAGGCCGCCGGCGATCACCAGGATCGGGTACAGGCCGTTGGCCAGGTTGATGCGGTTGACCATTTGCAGCATCAGCCAGCCGCCGCCCAGGCCGACCAGGCCGCCGATGCCGAATTCGCGGATCAGGTGGGTCAGCAGGCTCCAATGCAGGCCGGTCTGGCCGCTGGCGAGCATGTCGATCAGGGTCACGGTGAGGAACACCGCCATGGGGTCGTTGCTGCCCGATTCGATTTCCAGGCTGGCGCTGACCCGTTCGTTCAGGCCCTTGCCGCCCAGCAGCGAGAACACTGCCGCAGCGTCCGTGGAGCCGACGATGGCGCCGATCAGCAAGCCCTGGATGATATTGAGGTCGAACAGCCAGGCCGCCGCCATGCCGGTGAGGCCGGTGGTGATCAGCACGCCCACTGTGGCCAGGGACAACGCCGGCCAGAGTGCCACACGGAAACTCGCCACCCGCGTGCGCAAACCGCCGTCGAGCAAGATCACGGCCAGAGCGAGGTTGCCCACCAGGTAGGCGGTCGGGTAGTTATCGAAGATGATGCCGCCGCCATCGACGCCGGCGATCATGCCCACGGCCAGGATGATCACCAGGATCGGGATGCCCAGGCGTGACGAAAGAGAACTCACCAGAATGCTCGCACTCACCAGCAACGCGCCGATCAAGAACAGGCTGTTGATGGTCGTCGCATTCAAAGGCAGTACTCCAGAGCAGGGAAGACAGGGCGCAAACTGACCATGCAGTCTGCGTGCCAGGGATTCTAACCTGTTGAATTGCTGCGCTGTCAAAAAGCTTTTTCTGATTCTTGCAAAACCAAATGTGGGAGGGGGGCAGGGCTTTTTGTAGGAGCGAGCTTGCTCGCGAAAAACTCACAGGCGCCGCGTTCAGTCAGGAAGCACGCGTTATCGTTGCCGTTTTTCGCGAGCAAGCTCGCTCCTACATTTTTAAGCCAGTGCCGTCAGTCAGAGACGGAAGCGCCCGACCATGCCATTCAAATCCACCGCCAGGCGCGACAGCTCGTTGCTCGCCGCGCTGGTCTGGCTGGCGCCGGTCGCCGATTGCACCGACAGGTCACGGATATTCACCAGGTTGCGGTCGACTTCCCGTGCGACCTGCGCCTGTTCCTCCGCCGCACTGGCGATCACCAGGTTGCGCTCGTTGATCTCGACAATTGCGGTGTTGATGGTGTCCAGCGACAGCCCCGCGCCCTTGGCGATGTTCAGCGTCGATTCGGCGCGCTCGGTACTGTTGCGCATCGAATCCACCGCGTGCTCGGTGCCGGCCTGGATGCTGCCGATCATGCGTTCGATCTCGCTGGTGGACTGCTGGGTACGATGGGCCAACGCGCGCACCTCATCCGCCACCACCGCAAAACCACGCCCGGCCTCACCGGCCCGCGCCGCTTCGATGGCCGCGTTGAGGGCCAGCAGGTTGGTCTGGTCGGCCAGGCCACGGATCACGTCCAGTACCTTGCCGATATCGCGCGATTCATTGGCCAGCTCACCGATCAAGGTCGCGGTGGCTTGTACGTCGCCGCTCATGCGTTCGATGGCGCTGACGGTTTCCTGCACAAGGTCACGCCCGTCGCCGGCGGAGGTGGTGGCGTTGCGCGAGGCTTCAGAGGTGCTCACGGCATTGCGTGCGACTTCCTCGACCGCGCTGGTCATCTCGTTGACGGCGGTGGCGGCCTGTTCGATTTCGTTGTTCTGCTGGGTCAGGCCGCGCGCGCTTTCGTCGGTGACGGCGTTGAGCTCTTCGGCGGCCGACGCCAGTTGCGTGGCCGAGCCGGCGATGCGTTGCAGGGTGTCGCGCAGTTTGTCCTGCATTTTGGCCATGGCGGCCAGCAAGCGCCCGGCTTCATCGTTGCCGTCGACCTTGATCGGGCGCGTGAGGTTGCCTTCGGCCACTTCTTCCGCCGCTTCCAGGGCCTGGGAGATTGGCACGGTGATGCTGCGGGTCAGCAGCCAGGCGAACAACAGGGTCAGCGCGGTGGCGATCACCAGCAGGCCCACGACCATGTTGAAGGCCAGGTTGTACTGGTCTTCGGCCTGCTGGTTGGTGTCCAGGGCCATGGCGTTATTGATTTCCAGCAGGCGGTTGAGTACCCCGTTGACCTGCTCGGAGTTGGTCAGCAGCTCGGTGTTGAGCAGGGCGCGCAATGCCTCGACCTGGTTGCCCTGCGAGAGGCTCTTCATACGCTCTTCGATCTGATGGTACTGAGCCAGCAATCGCACGTATTCGTTGTAGGTCGAACGTTCTTCGCTGGTCTCGATCAGCTTTTCATATACGCCTTGGGCGGTGCGGATCTGCTGGTTGCGCAGGTCGAAGGCTTCCAGGGTCTTTTGCTGCACGTCCGGCTCGCGGTTGGTGAGCAAGCGGTACGACAACACACGCAGGCGCAATGTCAGTTGGGTGAACTCGTCGAGGGCGCGGATGCTGGGTACGCTGGCCAGGGTGATGTCTTCGGTGGCCGCTCGGATCTTGCTCATCTGGTTCAGCGCGAACACGCCGAGAAACAACATCAAGGCGCCAATAAACGCGAAGCCGAGGAAGGCCCTCGGCGCGATATTCATATTACGAAGAGACATGCTGGAATCCTGGGGGGAGCGCGATCCGTGCGGCCATGAGGTGGTGTGTGCATCGCGTATCGGCCCTACGACTAAAGTCTTAAGGGACTGTGCGTTTTTGTCGCATCTGACCAGGGGTTTCAGCGATTCAGGAACCAGATTGGGTAATTGCAGTCACTAAGGCTCGAAAGTGCGGCCCGGGCCTTCGGAATCGGGCTGCGCGCCGGGGGATAACCCTGGCATCCGAGGTGAATTTTCTTTATCGTCACCGCCCTTTTAAAAGCTCGAGAAATCAAAATGTTAGAAGCATCCCTCAGCCAACTGGAACAACTGGTCAGCGACCTCGTACAGCAGAATCATGACCTGCTGGGCAGCAACGAATCCCTCAAGGCGGAGCTTGCCCGTGCCAGGGACGAAAACGACAGCCTGCAACTGAACCTGATGGAACAGGAAGAAAAACACGGTGCCACCGCCGCCCGTATCCAGGCACTGGTTGAGCGTGTAAGCGCAGGGCCTGTCAGCGCATGAACGAAGGGATAAAGGTCGTTTCGATTCTCGGAGAGGATTACTCGATCAAGGCACCGGCCGGGGAAGACCAGACCCTGATGCACGCCGTGACTATGCTCAAGGCCTCCCTGGCCACCACCAAGAAAAAGTACCCGACCCTGATCGGTGACAAACTATTGGTACTGGCCGCGCTGAACCTGTGCGCCGAGCAAATCGAAATGCAGCAGGCTCACCAACAGGAACTCGACCGTTACCAAGAGCAAGTCAGCGCCACGGTCGAGGTGATTTCCAAGGCGATCCAGCCCTAGAACCACGCATCCTGCATGCCCAGGCACGTATCGTCGCGTGCCTCCAGAATCGCCAGTTCATGATGGCAGCCTGGTACTTCCCAGGTCAGGAAGTACCGGGCGGCCTGGAGCTTGCCTTTATAGAAGGCCACATCGGCCGCGTTGCCCCTGGCCAGTCCTTCTTCGGCGCGAATCGCCTGTTCCAGCCAGCGCCAGCCAATCACCGTGTGTCCGAACACCTTCAGGTACAGCGCCGAGTTCGCCAGGCTGCTGTTGACCTTGCCCTGGGCGAGATCGCCCAGCAGGCCGAGGGTGACGCTTTGCAGGCGACTGACCAGGTGCTCCAGTGGTTGCCTCAGCGCGGTCAGCGATGGGTACTGCTGTGCCCGGGCGCCTGTCTCGGCGATCAGTCGAATCAATTGCTTGAGCCCGGCACCCCCGTTCTGTGCCAGTTTGCGCCCGAGCAAATCCAGTGACTGGATGCCATGGGTGCCTTCGTGGATCGGGTTCAAGCGGTTATCGCGGTAGTACTGCTCCACCGGGTATTCACGGGTATAGCCATGGCCGCCAAGAATCTGGATCGCCAGTTCGTTGGCCTTGAGGCAGAATTCCGACGGCCAGGATTTGACGATAGGGGTCAGCAGGTCCAGCAACTCGTGGGCCTGTTTGCGCGCGTCGTCGGTCGGCAGGGTGGTGGTGTCGTCGAACAGCCGCGCGGCATACAGGCCCAGGTCGAAGGCGCCTTCGACATAGGCTTTTTGTGTCAGCAGCATGCGCTTGATATCGGCGTGCTGGATGATCGGTACCGGCGCGGTGCCTGGGTCCTTGTTGTCCGGCAGGCGGCCTTGCGGACGTTCGCGGGCGTACTCCAGCGAGTAAAGGTAGCCCGCATAACCGAGCATCACCGCGCCCATGCCCACGCCAATGCGGGCTTCATTCATCATCTGGAACATGCAGCTCAGGCCCTGGTGCGGTTTGCCCACCAGGTAGCCGACACAGTTGCCGTTATCACCGAAATTAAGCGCTGTGGACGTGGTGCCGCGCCAGCCCATCTTGTGAAACAGCCCGGCCAGCAGCATGTCGTTGCGCTCGCCCAGGCTGCCGTCATCGTTGACCAGGAATTTGGGCACGATAAACAGCGAAATACCCTTCACCCCGGCCGGCGCGTCGGGCAGCTTGGCCAGCACCATGTGCACGATATTTTCCGACAGCGGGTGGTCGCCGCCGGAAATGAAGATCTTGTTGCCCTTCAGGCGATACGTGCCGTCCGCCGCAGGCTCTGCGCGTGTACGAATATCCGACAAAGACGACCCGGCATGCGGTTCGGTGAGGGCCATGGTGCCGAAGAAACGTCCGTCGATCATTGGCTGCAGGAAGCGTTTTTTCTGCTCCTCGGTGCCAAAACTTTCAATCAGGTTGGCGGCGCCCATAGTCAGGAACGGGTAGGACGTGGACGCGGCGTTGGCCGACTGGAAGTGCGCAAAGCAAGCCTGGGATAGCAATGTAGGCAGCTGCATGCCACCGGCTTCGAAACTGCGCGCGGCGTTGAGAAAACCGGCTTCAAGAAAGGCATCCACGGCCGGCTTTACTTCCGGAATCAGGATCGCCTTGCCGTCTTCATAGCGCGGTTCGTTTTCATCGTTCTTGCGGTTGTGCGGCGCGAAGTGCTTTTCGGCGATGTTGCGCGCCGTGCTGATGGCGGCATCGAAGGTTTCGCGATTGTGCTCGGCAAACCGCTCGCGCTGGGTCAGGCCCTCGGCATCGAGGACTTCGTACAGCTCGAAAGCCAGATTGCGGGAACTGAGCAGCGTCTCGGACATGGCGGATTACCTTTGAAGGAATTGGCCTGAGTCTAAGTGCGCGAATGGAGGGTGGATAGCAAGATTGATCTGGGTGATAGAGGGGCAAAACGCAGGCAGGGAATTGAAATGGGGCCAAATGTGGGAGGGGGCTTGCCCCCTCCCATATTTTTTACCGCGGTTAGCCTATGGTCATCAGGCTGGCGTTACCGCCTGCCGCAGCGGTGTTGACGCTCAATGCCCGCTCAATCACCAGGCGCTCCAGCGCAATCGCCGTTTCGCCCTGGGACAAACCATGCACGCCAACAATCGCACCGCCACGCTGCGCCACTTGCTGGCACACCGCGCGCAATTGGTCGGAATCACCGTGATGCAGGACCGCGTCAAACACCACGTCGTCCTTGGTCCAGTCGGCCACGCGCTTGATCTTCGTCTGAATATCTTTCGGCAGACGTGGGAACAAGGCCTTGGTCAGCTCGGTTTCCGGCCATACCGCCGAACCGCCTACCGCCAATACCGCGGCCAGTTGGGTCAGCAGGTCTCCTTCCACTTCGGCCAGGCACAGCACGTGTTCGCGCGGCAGGATCGCATAGCTGTTGCGCTCGCCGGTCGGGCCGGCCAGTTGACGGGTGATACCGCTTTGCGACTGTGCGGCAAATTGTGTGCACAGGGCGCTCAGTTCGCTGAACTTATGAGTGTCGGCCCAGGTTTTCAGCGCGGTCAGCGGTTGGCTCATGGCGTCGCGCAGGCGCAGGTCGGGTGCGGTCAAAGCATCGCCACGTACGAAGGATTGCTCGATCGCATCGGTAGGACGGGTCGACAACAGGCGGTACAGGTACAGCGGACCACCGGCTTTGGGGCCGGTACCCGACAGGCCTTCACCGCCGAACGGCTGCACGCCGACCACGGCGCCGACAATGTTGCGGTTGACGTAGACGTTACCGGCGTTGACGTTGTCGATCACCTTGGCGATGGTCTCGTCGATGCGGGTGTGCACGCCCAGGGTCAGGCCGTAGCCGGATGCGTTGATCTGGCCGATGAGCTGGTCGATCTCTTTACGCTTGTAGCGCACCACGTGCAGCACCGGACCGAAGATTTCCCGTTGCAGCTCGTCGAAGCTTTCCAGCTCGATCAGGGTCGGCATCACGAAGGTGCCACGCTTGATCTCGTCGCCATCGGCAATGGCCACCTGGTAAACGTTGCGGCCTTTGTCGCGCATGGCCTGGATGTGTTTCTCGATGCCGGCCTTGGCTTCGGCGTCGATCACCGGGCCGATATCCACCGACAGGCGCTCCGGGTTGCCCAGGCGGCATTCGGCCATGGCGCCCTTGAGCATTTCGATGACACGGTCTGCCGAATCTTCCTGCAGGCACAAGACGCGCAGGGCCGAGCAACGTTGGCCGGCGCTGTCGAAGGCCGACGACACCACGTCGATGACCACTTGTTCGGTGAGCGCCGACGAATCGACGATCATCGCGTTCTGGCCACCGGTTTCGGCGATCAGCGGAATCGGACGCCCCTGGGCATCCAGGCGCCCGGCCACACTGCGTTGCAGCAAGCGTGCAACCTCGGTGGAACCGGTGAACATCACACCTTTGACGCGCTCGTCACCGACCAGGCGGGCACCGACGCTTTCGCCCTGGCCCGGCAGCAATTGCAGCACGCCTTGCGGGATACCGGCTTCGAGCAGGATGCGCACAGCCTGGGCGGCGACCAGCGGGGTTTGTTCGGCAGGTTTGGCCAGGACTGGGTTGCCGGCGGCCAGCGCAGCGGCAACCTGGCCGCTGAAGATCGCCAGCGGGAAGTTCCACGGGCTGATACACACCACCGGGCCCAACGGGCGGTGGGCGTCGTTGGTGAAATCGTTGCGTGCCTGCACCGCGTAGTAGCGCAGGAAGTCCACGGCTTCGCGCACTTCAGCGATGGCGTTGGCGAAGGTCTTGCCGGCTTCGCGGGCCAGCAGGCCCATCAGTGGCTGGATTTCGCCTTCCATCAGGTCGGCGGCGCGTTCCAGGATCGCGGCGCGCTCGGCGGGCGGGGTAGCCTGCCAGATCGGTGCGGCGCTGATAGCGCACTGGATGGCATTGTCGACGTCTTCGACCGTGGCTTCCTGAACATGACCGACCACATCGCGCAGGTCGGACGGGTTCAGCACCGGCGCAGCCGGTTGTTCGCTGGCGGCGCAACCGAGCATCGGCGCGGCTTTCCAGTTGTTGTGGGCGGTGGCCAGCAGGGCGCAGGACAGCGATGCCAGGCGATGCTCGTTGGCAAGGTCGATACCGGCCGAGTTGGCGCGGTCGCGGCCATACAGGTCACGCGGCAGCGGGATACGCGGGTGCGGCAGGCCGAAGCCGCCTTCCAGGGTCGCCATCTGCTCGATGCTCGCCACTGGATCGGCCACCAGCTCCTGGATCGAGATGGATTGGTCGGCGATGCGGTTGACGAACGAAGTGTTCGCGCCGTTTTCCAGCAGGCGACGCACCAGATACGCCAGCAGTGTTTCGTGGGTACCGACCGGGGCGTACACGCGGCACGGACGGTTCAACTTGCCTTCGGAAACCTTGCCTACGACCTGTTCGTACAGCGGCTCACCCATGCCGTGCAGGCATTGGAACTCGTACTGGCCGGGGTAATAGTTCTGACCGGCAATGTGGTAGATGGCGGCCAGGGTGTGGGCGTTGTGCGTGGCGAACTGCGGGTAGATGACTTCCGGCACCGACAGCAGTTTGCGTGCGCAGGCAATGTAGGAAACGTCGGTGTACACCTTGCGCGTATACACCGGGTAGCCTTCCAGGCCTTCGACCTGGGCGCGCTTGATTTCGCTGTCCCAGTACGCGCCTTTGACCAGGCGGATCATCAGGCGGTGGCGGCTGCGGCGGGCCAGGTCGATCACATAGTCGATCACGTACGGGCAACGCTTCTGGTAGGCCTGGATCACGAAACCGATACCGTTCCAGCCGGTCAGTTGCGGCTCGAAGCACAGGCGCTCAAGCAGATCCAGGGACAACTCGAGGCGGTCGGCCTCTTCGGCGTCGATGTTCAGGCCGATGTCGTACTGTTTGGCCAGCAGGGTCAGCGACAACAGGCGCGGGTACAACTCGTCCATCACCCGCTCGTACTGC
Source organism: Pseudomonas sp. 44 R 15 (assembly GCF_900004965.1). Taxonomy (NCBI): domain Bacteria; kingdom Pseudomonadati; phylum Pseudomonadota; class Gammaproteobacteria; order Pseudomonadales; family Pseudomonadaceae; genus Pseudomonas; species Pseudomonas sp. 44 R 15. The sequence goes on along the minus strand of NZ_CVTU01000040.1, from coordinate 8,359 downwards.
GCGCGGCTGTAACGCGGGTGCAGGGCGGAAAGCTTGATGGAGATGCCTGGGCCTTCATAGATCCCACGGCCGTGGGACGCCTTGCCGATGGAATGAATGGCTTGTTCGTACGAGGCCAGGTACTTCTGCGCATCGTGCTCGGTGAGCGCGGCTTCCCCGAGCATGTCGTAGGAGTAGCGAAAGCCCTTGGCTTCGAACTTGCTCGCATTGGCCAGGGCTTCGGCGATGGTTTCGCCGGTGACGAACTGCTCGCCCATCAGGCGCATGGCCATGTCGACGCCCTTGCGGATCATCGGCTCGCCGCTTTTGCCGATGATGCGGCTCAGGGACGAGGTCAGTCCTGCTTCGTTGTGGGTGGCGACCAGTTTGCCGGTCAACAGCAGGCCCCAGGTGGCGGCATTGACGAACAGCGACGGGCTGTTACCCAGGTGCGGGTGCCAGTTGCCGGTGCTGATCTTGTCGCGAATCAGTGCATCGCGAGTGCCCTTGTCCGGGATGCGCAGCAGCGCCTCGGCCAGGCACATCAGCGCCACGCCTTCCTGGGACGACAGGGAAAATTCCTGCAGCAGGCCCTGAACAATACCGGCACGGCCGCCGGCGCTCTTCTGGTTGCGCAGTTTCTCGGCAATCGTGGCGGCCAGCTTGTGGGTGGCTTCGGCCATGTCGGCCGGCAGACGGGCCTGTTCGATCAGCATCGGCACCACTTCCGGCTCGGGGCGACGGTAAGCGGCGGTGATCGAGGCGCGCAATACGGACTGCGGCAGGATGCTCTCGGCGAACTCAAGGAAGCACTGGTGCGCGTGGTCGGCCTGGACCTCGCCCGCATCATCGGCGTCCTTGTTGCTCAAGCCATTGAGCTCGTTCAGGGTTGCACCACCCTCGAGTTTCTCCAGGTAATTGAAAATTGCCTGTTTGATCAGCCAGTGCGGCGTGCGATCAATGGAGGACGCGGCGGCCTTGAGGCGTTCGCGGGTCGGGTCGTCGAGTTTGACCCCAAGGGTGGTCGTAGCCATATTCTTATCCTCATGGGTGCCACTACCGAGTGGCATCTGCTGGCGGCAAGATTAGCTTTGCCCATGGCGAGGTGCAACCGGGTGCAACCCTTTTTGTTGATGAAATTTACGACGATTGATCGGAAAAAATCCGGCCTTTGACCGAATCGGCTGCTTGTCGGTGCATTTGCTTCTGAGATTGAATGTTCTTGCTCCGAAAAGGAGCAAAAACACGGTGTTTGTGCGCAAAAGCGCGCAGGTGCAACTTATTCGCAAGAAACTGGTTGCACCTTATTTGCATTGTTGAATAGCATTCGCGCACCAAGGTGCAACCACCTCTACGGTTTGGTTCATCGGCTGGCGGCTTTCCTGGGGAAACGCCAGTCATAAATGCGCGGCATTCAGCATCGTTTATTCGGTTACTACCGGTAGCGGTCTGACAGACCGTCGCTACATAAAAACAAAGCCAGGGCGTCACTTCTATGAGCGTTAGCAATCCCACCCTGATCACGTTCGTGATCTATATCGCAGCAATGGTGCTGATCGGCCTGATGGCCTATCGCTCCACCAACAACCTTTCCGATTACATCCTTGGCGGTCGCAGCCTTGGCAGCGTGGTGACAGCCTTGTCCGCCGGTGCTTCCGATATGAGCGGCTGGTTGTTGATGGGCCTGCCGGGCGCGATCTACATGTCGGGCTTGTCGGAAAGCTGGATCGCCATCGGCCTGATCGTCGGTGCCTACCTCAATTGGCTGTTCGTGGCCGGTCGCCTGCGGGTGCAGACTGAACACAACGGCGACGCCCTGACCCTGCCGGATTACTTCTCCAGCCGCTTCGAAGATAAAAGCGGCCTGCTGCGGATCATTTCCGCCGTGGTGATCCTGGTGTTCTTCACCATTTACTGCGCCTCCGGCATCGTGGCCGGTGCGCGTCTGTTCGAAAGCACCTTCGGCATGTCCTACGAAACGGCGTTGTGGGCCGGTGCTGCGGCGACCATTGCCTACACCTTTATCGGCGGTTTCCTGGCGGTCAGTTGGACCGACACCGTGCAAGCCACGCTGATGATCTTCGCGTTGATCCTGACGCCGATCATCGTATTGCTGGCCACCGGCGGCGTGGACACCACCTTCCTGGCCATCGAAGCCCAGGACCCGACCAACTTCGACATGCTGAAAAACACCACCTTCATCGGCATCATCTCGCTGATGGGCTGGGGCCTGGGTTACTTCGGCCAGCCGCACATTCTCGCGCGGTTCATGGCGGCGGATTCGGTGAAGTCGATTGCCAACGCGCGCCGTATCTCCATGACCTGGATGATTCTGTGCCTGGGTGGCACGGTGGCAGTGGGCTTCTTCGGCATCGCTTACTTCTCGGCGCATCCTGAGGTGGCCGGTCCCGTGACCGAAAACCCTGAGCGCGTGTTTATCGAACTGGCCAAGATCCTGTTCAACCCATGGATTGCCGGTGTCCTGCTGTCGGCCATCCTCGCGGCCGTCATGAGCACCCTGAGCTGCCAGTTGCTGGTGTGCTCCAGCGCCCTGACCGAAGATTTCTACAAGGCCTTCCTGCGCAAGGGCGCGTCCCAGCTTGAACTGGTATGGGTCGGTCGGATCATGGTGCTGGTGGTTGCCTTGATCGCCATCGCCATGGCCGCCAACCCGGAAAACCGCGTACTGGGCCTGGTCAGCTACGCCTGGGCCGGTTTCGGCGCTGCCTTCGGTCCTGTGGTGCTGATCTCGGTCATCTGGAAACACATGACCCGCAACGGCGCACTGGCCGGCATCCTGGTGGGTGCGATCACCGTGATCGTGTGGAAACACTTCGAGTTGCTCGGCCTGTACGAAATCATCCCAGGCTTCATCTTCGCCAGCCTGGCGATCTACTTCGTGAGCAAGATGGGTGCACCGACTGCCGGTATGGTCGAGCGCTTTGATGCGGCGGAAAAAGATTACAACCTCAACAAGTAATACCGCTGGGCGTTGATCGCCCGGTCATCGAAAAGAAGGCCTGCGTCCGACGGATGCGGGCCTTTTTTTGCCTGAGCGATCGGGCCTTGAGGATTCCGGCATCGCCGATGTAGGACCTTACTTATTTTCCGGAGCAGTGCGCGACTCGGTAAACGGCTGTTGCAGAATCGCTCACTCACCCTTCGCAGAGAAACACCGGATGTTCGCTCCTGCCAATCAAAGTGCCTTTAATCTGACCCTGGATGGGGAGCCTTGTGATCTCAAGGTTCATGGATTCATGGGCGATGAATTTATCAGCCTGCCCTTTCGCTTTGACCTTGAGTTGGTCAGCGAACAACCCGACCTTGACCTCGATAGCCTTCTGCACCGCCAGGCATTCCTGGGGTTCGACGCCCACGGCCATGGCATTCATGGCCAGGTTTACCGCGTCGCGCAAGGCGATTCGGGCAAGCGCCTGACCCGTTACCAGATCACCCTGGTACCGCAGTTGGCGTATCTGGAACACAGCACTCACCAACGGATATTTCAGCAAAAAACCGTGCCGCAGATCATTGCGCGGGTGCTGGAGGCTCAGGAGATCCAGGCCGATACCTTCGTGTTTCGCCTGAGCGGTCAATATCCCGAGCGCGAATACTGTGTTCAGTTCGACGAAACCGATTTGCAGTTCATCCAGCGCTTGTGCGTTGAGTCGGGCATTCACTACCACTTTCAGCACAGTCCCGAGCGCCACTTGCTGGTGTTTGGCGATGACCAGAGTGTGTTCAGGCAGCCGGACCAGGAAACGTCCTACTTGGCCGGTTCCGGGATGGTGGCCGGGGCCCCCGCGATCAAGCGCTTTATGTTGCGTCTCGAAACCCGCACGGCTGGTGTGAACCTGCGGGCCTACGACTTCAAAAAGCCCAGCCTGGTATTGGAAGGCACGGCCTCCAGCGGGCAACGCCCGACCCTCGACGAACAGCGCTACCCCGGTGACTTTACGGACCGAGCGCACGGCAAGTACCTGGCGCAACGTGTGTTGGAGCGTCATCGCAGTGACTTTCGCCAGGCCAGCGGTATCAGCGACCAGCCGGCCCTGGTCACCGGGCAGTTTCTGAAGATGGCCGACCACCCGCGTCAGGAGTGGAATGATCTGTGGCTGGTCACCCGGTTGCACCACACCGGGCAGCAGCCGCAAGTATTGGAGGAGTCTGCGCCTGAGGACGTGCCCGCAGGCTACAGCAACGAATTTGTCGTCACGCCTTGGGATGTGCCGTTCCGAACACCTTTGATCATGCCCCGGCCGCAGCTGTCGGGCTACCACAACGCGGTGGTCACCGGGCCTGTCGGCAGTGAGGTGCACTGCGATGAATACGGTCGGGTCAAAGTGCAGATGGCCTGGGATCGCGACGGGGAACACAACGAACACTCCAGTTGCTGGCTGCGCGTGGCGAGCGGCTGGGCCCATGACCGTTACGGGGCGGTGCTGACCCCGCGCGTCGGCATGGAAGTGCTGGTGGGCTTCGTTGATGGCGACGTGGACATGCCGCTGGTGATGGGCTGCCTGCCCAACGCGGCGAATCGTTTGCCCCTCGATCTGCCGGCGGACAAGACCCGCAGTATCTTTCGCAGCCAGAGCAGCCCCGGTGGTGGCGGCTACAACGAACTGCGCATCGAGGACCGCAAGGGCGCCGAGGAAATTTACCTGCGCGCCCAGCGCGACTGGACCCAGCACGTGTTGCATGACCAGCAGGTGCAGGTCGATAACCAGCGCCGGGTTACGGTGGGCGGCGAGTCGCACCATGAGTTGCAGGGCGAAGAGCAACGCATCACCCACGGCAATCGCCTGACTGAACTCAAGCAGGATGACCACCTGAGGGTCGGCGGTTCGCAGCACATTCGCGCCGGTCGTACCCTTCAATTGGGGGCAGGGCAGAGCATCGTCATCGATGCGGGGGCCAGCGTTACGATTCAGGCGGGAGGGCAGTCGATCACGCTGTCGGCGGGCGGCATCTTCAGCAGTGTGCCCATCCAGCCTGGCGGGGCGCCTGCCGCAACGATGGCGCCGTTGACGCCTGGTTTGAAGGAGGCGCTGCAGGCGGTTATCCCGCTGCCCCTGAGCCCTGTGCAAGTGGCCACCCTCAAGCGCAGCGCGCCGTTTTGCGAGGAATGCGAGCGTTGCCGTGCCGGGCAGTGCGATATCAGCGGGCATGCACGGAGTGTTTCCTGATGCGCACACCCATGGACCCCCGCAGCTGGCTGGCGCAGTGCCCTTTGCTTGCCGATGAGCGAATTTATGCCGTACTCGGCAATGCCAGCGACGCCAGGCCGCTCGCTGCCTGGCAAGCCACAGCGGCGGGGCCGCTGCCCCAAGCGATCTGGGCAGGCACGGCCTACGCCCAGTGGGAGGCGGTGATGCCTTACGTGGGCATCGTCGAGCCGGGCAGCGCGTTTCTCGATTGGGTAGCCGCCGCGCCAGCCGACGATTGGGGGTGGCTGGCGGTATCTTCCAGCCCATTGGAAAGCGTGGTCGCCCACCTGCAAGGCTTGAGCAAGGTATTCCTGCCCAATGACCAGGCGGTGTTTTTCCGCTTCTGGGATGGCGCCCGATTTGAGCCGATGTGGCAGCACCTGGATGACCAGGCAGGCGCGGTCTTGCCGGTGTTTGGGCGTTACCTGATCAATGGCCGCCCGCTGACGGTGGCAACTGGGCCGGTCACGCCAGCTCAAGCGTGCCCGTGGTGGCGAGTGCCTGCGTCGTTGCTCAGGCACCTGGAGGAACAGTCGCCGGGCGTGCTGGTCGACAACCTGCTGCAATGGCTGCAAGAGCAGCGTCCTGATGTGTATGCCGCCTTCACGCCGGCCACCTTGCAGCACAAACTGGGCTGGTTCGTGCGCAGGCGCGGGGCCAGCCATGCCGCGCTGGTCGATTACCTCCAGTCGCAGTTGAGTTAGACAAAGATGCCACCCGCCATGCGGCCCTGCACCTTTGCGCCGGTAGAAGGTAAACTTCGCCCCCTGCGCAGGAGCAACCATGAATTATCGTCACGCCTTTCACGCCGGCAACCACGCCGATGTCTTCAAACACCTGACCTTGACCCGCCTCATCGCCCTGATGTCGCGCAAGGAGCAGCCGTTCGCCTACCTCGATACCCACGCCGGCATTGGCCTGTACGACCTGCAGGGTGACCAGGCCAACCGCACCGGTGAATACCTGGAAGGCATCGCCCGCCTGTGGGGCGCCAACGACCTGCCGCCGCTCACCGCCGATTACATGCGCGTGCTGCACGAGATGAACCCGGATGGCCAGTTGCGCTACTACCCGGGCTCGCCGGAGCTGGCGCGGCGCCTGACGCGCCCCCAGGACCGTGTGCTGCTCAACGAAAAACACCCGGAAGACGGCGTGCTGCTCAAGGACAACATGAAGGGTGATCGCCGGGTCAAAGTGCACCTGGGCGAAGGCTGGCATGTGCCGCGCGCCTTGTTGCCAGTACCGGAAAAACGCGCGCTGATGCTGATCGACCCACCGTTCGAAAAACTCGACGAAATGCAGCGCTGCGCGGCGTCCCTCAAGGAAGCCGTGAGCCGCATGCGCCAGACCGTCGCAGCGATCTGGTACCCGGTGAAGGACCCGCGCATGCTGCGCCGCTTTTATCAGGACCTGGCCGGCACCGGCGCGCCGAAACTGTTGCGCGTGGAGCTGTTGGTGCACCCGCTGGACACGCCCAACACCCTGACCGGCTCAGGCCTGGCGATTGCCAACCCGCCGTGGGGGCTGGAAGAGGAATTGCGTGAACTGCTGCCATGGCTGTCCAAGAAGCTTGGCCAGACCCAAGGTGGATGGCAGATGGATTGGCTTATCGCTGAGTAACTAATCTCAATACAAACGCAGAACCCAATGTGGGAGGGGGCTTGCCCCCGATTGCTGGGTGTCAGTCATTACATCAGTAACTGACACTCCGCTATCGGGGGCAAGCCCCCTCCCACATTTTTAATCTGTGTTGTGCTTTAGATCGGGCAGGTCGCGCCGGTGCCGCTGATCCATGGATTGGCTTCTCGCTGGGTAACCGGCTCTGAAGCCAAGCAAGGACCCAATGTGGGAGGGGGCTTGCCCCCGATTGCGGGGTGTCAGTCATTACATCTGTAACTGACACTCCGCTATCGGGGGCAAGCTGAACTGGCCTAATGCTCCCGGACACCTCTTAAGGGCGATATGATTCGCCCAATCAGGAGGTTTCATGCAAGAGCGAAAGACCTACACCCGCGAGTTCAAGCAACGTGCTGTAAGCATGGTACTTGATGATAACTGCTCAGTTCCTGACGTCTGTGCGTCGATGGAGGTTGGCCCCACGGCTCTGCGCCGTTGGATTGAGCAGGTTCGCAAAGAGCGTCAGAAAGGGCAGCCAGTGGCAGGTACTAAGGCAATCAGCGATGAACAGCGAGAGCTTCAACAGCTGCGAGCCAAGGTCAAGCGCCTGGAGACCGAGGCTGAAATCTTAAAAAAGGCTACGGCTCTCTTGATGTCGGATCCCGATCGTTTTTCCTGATCGAGGAGCTGAGAGAGTCGAGTTCGTATCCGATCTGCCTGCTTTGCAGTGCGCTGGGCGTTTCCCGCAGCGCGTTTTATGACTGGCTTAAGCGTCGCTCAGTGCCGAATACCAAGCGTGACGCGCTCAGAGCAAAAGTTGCGCAATTGCATGACGAAAGCCGGGGAAGTGCAGGCGCGCGGATGATCTCTCAGCACTTGAAAGCCCAGCAGATCAAGGTGGGACGGCATCTGGCCGGAAAACTCATGGCGGAGGCAAATCTGGCCAGCAGACAGCGCCGCCGCCATCAGTATCGCTCTAGAGGCGTCGAAGCATTTGTGGCCAAGAATCTGCTCGAGCGTAACTTCGAGCCAACCGCAATCAATCAGGCCTGGTGCGGCGACGTTACCAGCCTGATGGTTGGTAAACGTTGGTATCACTTGGCAGCGGTCATTGATCTGTTCGCCCGCCGAATCGTTGGCTGGGCGTTTTCCCTGATCAACGACGCCAACCTGGTTAGCAAGGCGCTGAGAATGGCGGTGGAGGTTCGAGGCAAACATGCAGGCTTGATGTTTCATTCGGATCAAGGCAGCCAATACACCAGCCAGCTCTTTCAGTCCGAGCTGCTGGAGCATGGAATAACGCAAAGCATGAGCCGCAGAGGGCAATGCTGGGACAACGCGCCAACAGAGCGTTTCTTCGGGACGCTTAAATCAGAGTGGGTGCCCAATAAGGGCTACACCACAGTTGAAGAAGCCAGGCGGGATATGACCAGCTTCTTCATGCGATACAACCGAATCAGGCTCCACAGCTACAACAACTACCTGTCGCCAATAGCCATGGAGCAAAAAGCGGCATAAACACCGTAATCGGTGTCCGGGATTACTTGACCAGTTCA